>NZ_FPCC01000055.1 GCF_900116875.1 Butyrivibrio sp. INlla21 | reverse complement strand
CATTGTTATACTTTATGGATGTGGTTCTTCCTGCTTCATCCGTAAACTCAGATACTTTTCCTATGCTGTTATGTTCCCAGGCTTTCTTTGTTCCGCCATTGAATATCGAGGTTCTTTTAATGCCTTATCACAATTCTTATAACCTTCTTTGTGCATGATATCAGCAAATTCTGATATTGTTCTTCTAAACTCCTCTTCACTACCATCAAACGACCTAGTCTCTGTTATTCCAACCGTTTTCAATTCCAATTTCTTAACCACAAAATCATAATCTATCGAAAAACGCTGCACAAATATTTCATCAATTCTTCTTTCGTATTCAGCTAACATAGTTTTGCTATATCCTGTGGATGTTTTTTTTGCAATCTTGAAACCATTTTTTAGCTTCCAATCCCATTATTTCTTTGATTATTTTTTTGTATTGTTTTACATCCGGTGCCATTATTTCTTTAATTGTTTTTTGTATTGGCATATCAACCTCTGCAATCAAATTTTGAATGCAACATTAAACAAAAATCTTTTATCAACAGAAAAACATTCAACTTTATGGAATACTCTCTACTCAAATAATACTCTATGTTCCTTAAAATTTATCCAGCTCGTTCCTTATAAAATCTTCAAGATTAGATTCATTTACTTCTTCGTCTGCCCTCTCACATGCTTTGAATAAATCATAAGAGTCTGTTAGCTGTTTCCCATTTGAATCATAAATCTTAAACCAAAGATCTAATTGATAATCTTTTATTCCAAAACGCATAATATCTGTAATCAGCTTGACTATATCCTCTTTATTGTCAGGAGTCATAGTAAAAACATAATCCGGACTATCATTTATGACAGCATCCATAAATTCAATCTCATATTGCGATAAATCAATACCGGCTGCAGCTATTTTTTTCCTCATATAATCATCTCGAAATCCCCAGTAATCACCATCATGCCAATGTCCCCCAAGTTTTTTGGAGTCATACATATTTTTAATCATTTGAAATTCTATATTTCCATCTGATAATGTTGCTACATATTCAAACCTATACAAATTTGCTTTTTCTTTGAAAACATTTATCTTTTTATCAATTACTTTGAATTCATAATCCCCATAATAATGTTTTAGCTCCAAATCCAGATATTTTTTATAATTCACATTCCATGTACTGTAAAAATAGTATCTGCAACACAAAAACAACACAAAAGCAAATATAGGAACTAGTATCATCAATATTATCACTCCGCTTTTTTTCACAAGATCACCCCTCACATTCCGGTTCAAACCAAACCCATCCTCTATCAAATGTATCCTCTAAACCATCAAGGTCGCCTGCCAAAGATACCATCCATGGATATTGTAAACATCCAAATTCAGAATAGTGCTTCCCGTTTTCATCATTTCTATCATGCCTTTTTTGCTTTTCCATCCATATAGTTGAAGGTTTTCCTATAAGACTTTTAAAATAATTCCAATAATCTGAAGGCGACATTGCCTTGTGCCCTAACTCTCCTGTATAAAATCCATAATCTCCAGTTGTATTTATAAACGCATACACTGTCCTAGCATTTTTTAATCCTAAGCTTCTACCGCCTGTCTTATTGCTCCATTCTTGGGCAAAAGATGTGTTCGAATTATCATTGGTCCCTGAATTACAAGAATAGAAATATGTAACCGTATTATCAAACGCGTTCGCATCTAATTTACCAATATCCGATTGCGTGAACGAAAACTTAGACTGATCAACATCTTTTATATCGTATGCAAAGGACAATTCATTTTCATTTACATCTGTTCTTCTAGGAGTCCTTCCATGACAATAAAATGACGCTCTTGTTATTGCATCAGTACTTCTACCGCCATTTTTATCATTAATGTAATTTATTAAATCCTCTTTTCCATCAGCAACAACTATATTAACGCCTAATTTAGATGCAGTATCATTAAAATTACTTATATCTGTTTTAGAATAACCAACATCCATTACAATCCACGTTACATCTTCTGGGTCTGTACCTGAAGCTATCTGATCGCGCATATCTTTTATTGCAGTTTCAATAAACTGATAACCAAAATCATCACCATCTGCAGGTCCACCTGATAAAACAATTGATTCATGTCCATCCGGATCAATATTCATAATTGTATTATTACCACAATATGTATAAATATTATGTGTTATCGGAACACTCTTTAAAATAAACTTCGCTTTATCTCTTGATATAAATCTACCAACCCTTGCATCATAATACCTCGCCTGTGCATAATAACCGTCTGTCATTTCATCGTGCTGATATCCTGTAAATGCAAGCGGCTGAATTATATTACCCTGCTTTGTGTAGCGTGGCTTCTCTTTCTTTCCTGTGAATGGATTGAGATTTCTTCCAAACTCATCGTAAGCATAAGAAGAAACAGCTATTCCATCTGTCCCTGTAAGGTACATGCATGTTCCAAGCTCATCATGCATATAGAAATAATCCTGTCCCTCTTTTGACATAGAAACAACATTGCTATCGTATGTATATGTCTCTACTTCGCCATTTACAGAACGCTCAAGCATATTGTGATAATCTTTTGTAAGATCCAACAAGTATTCAATTCTTTCAGTCGGATTAACTACAGAAACACGCTTACCTAATCCATTATAGCTATATAATGCCTCTCCCTTAGACACATCATCTACTCGCGTAAGCATATTAGTGGCATCATAAGTGAATGTCTTTTCTAAGACATCATTTATTCTCTTCTCCGCTATATTGCCGCGTTTATCATAGCTATACGTCTTCTTCTCAATAGAATTTGTTTCTTCAAGAAGTCTGTCCAACTCGTCATAGCTGTATATTGTTGTATTGCCATTTTCTGACATACTGCTTCTGTTACCAAAAGCATCATAGCCATAAGATCTTAATAGTTCACCATTAAGGCTGACACTCGTTAGTCTCTTTTCTTGGTCATATCTGTAACTGTATCTTCCGGAAATTTCATCAAGATTACGACGCAATCTATCGATTTCTGTCCTATTTCCCTGAGAATCATACCTATAAACATACTTATCCAATAGTCCATTATTGTCATACATCTCAAGACTCTTTAAGAAACCTCCAGGAAGATAATCCATAACTTCTCTATTTGCATTAGGAAGGTACTTCTCAATAAGTCTATCAAGCTCATCATAAGTATATCTTGTTTTTTCATTTCCATTAATAAGTTCAGTCAAATTAAGCTTATCATCATAAATATAATCTACTCTCTTACCGCTCGGATATGTGATAGATGTTCTCTCATCTGTTTTTCCATAAGTATAAGATACTTTCTTACCGTTATAATCTATTATAGAAATTGCTCTTCCGAGTATATCTCTTTCAATCTCTGTTGCCCCAAGCCAGTCATTAAACTTCTCAAGTCTTCCAAGAGCGTCATAAGAAAGTGCTACGCTTCTGCCATCTGCATATTTTATTGCATTAACCTGATTATTTATATTGTACGAATAAGTCGTTTTATAATCATCTTTATCAGTCTTGGAAATCAATCTTCCGTAATGGTCATACTCATAGTGTTCTTTCTGCCCAAGAGCATCTGTAACCTCCGTAAGCTGACCGGAAAGATTGTAATCATAAACAGTTACATGACCGTCTTTCCCGACTGTAGGGAAAATCTCGCCCGTACTTTCTTCAAGACTTACAAGTCCCTCCGCCCTGTGTATGCTCTTTAGGTTATCAAGAGAATCGTATGTATAAGCTGTCTCATTTCCAAGCGCATCAACAACACTCTTAAGACGACCTGTACGTGTATATGTGTAAAAAGTTACACTTTCACCATCTGTTACTTTTGTTGCTCTTCCCATTGCATCATACTCATATGATACCGTTCGTCCGTCAGTTCCTTCTACCTTTTCTATACGGTCAAGGATATCGTATGAATAGCTTATCTCATATCCGTCTGCAAATGTTCTCTTTGTGACTCTTC
>NZ_FPCC01000070.1 GCF_900116875.1 Butyrivibrio sp. INlla21 | reverse complement strand
TAAGACTAACTATTAAAGAAAGTCAATAAAAATGTTTTAAAACAGAAATGTTTTAAATATAGCGACGATGACTTATGCATCGTATTCAGCACCTTGAAAACTGCATGACAAATAGAGCATCGTTTTAGATGCTCTTGAAAGAAGATTTGTATGGAATTAGTTAAGCTGCTTTGTTGTATAACTGATGAGATTTCTCAAGCTGATATATCAGTCTCACAAGTTTTTTTGTGGCATGGGATACAGCCACATAATAATGCTTCCCTTCAGCTCGCTTTTTGGCAAGGTAAGCGCTAAATGTCGGATCCCAATGACAGACATAGATGGTGGTATTAAACAGAGCATATCGTAGATATCTTGAACCTCGTTTTTCCATTCTTGGATGGCAGTTATCTAACTGCCCGGATTGGTATGTGGAAGGTGATAAACCGGCATATGCAAGGATTTTATCAGCAGAGTCAAACCTGTTAAAGTCACCGATCTCTGCTATGATCATGGCTCCCATGCGATAGCTTATTCCGGGAATGCTTAGAATCGGAGAACTGATGGTGTCCATAATAGCTTTGATTTCACCTTCAATCTCATCAATCTCGGAATCAAGTTCGCGTATCAGTTTGATGGTATGCTTTAGCTCAAGGGATTTTGCGGGCATATTTGAGCCGATAGAGGCTCTTGCTGCATCTCGAAATGTTATGGCAGTATCCTTGTCGTAATGGCCCTTAGAAGCTTCTGCTAGTAGATTTGAAAGTTTTGTAAGATGCGCATTTGCTACTTGCTTAGCACCGGGAAATTCATATAGCAATGAATAAACGGAATTCATATGTAGAGTTGGAACAAGCTTTTCTAATTCAGGAAAAAGGATACAGATCAGACGAGATATGGAAGTTTTGAGCTTTGCCCGTTCTTTTACTTTATCAAAGCGATATCGGGTTAGTGACTTGAGTTCCTCGTTGTGATACGATGTGTCAGAGTAGGACTTTAAGTTTACATCTGACATGAGCATAGAAGCAATCGTATTGGCATCTACTTTATCCGTTTTTGTCTGTCTAAGGCTTAGACTTTTTCTGTACAGATTGGTATGTAACGGATTGATAACGAAGGTGGGTAGACCTTTATCAACGAGATATCCAAGAAGATTGTAGCTATAGTGTCCTGTGGCTTCTAGCCCTACTTTTACTTTAGATACATCTTCCATTACGGATTCTATTTTCTGATAAAGATCATTGAACCCATCGAGATTGTTTTTGATGGTGAATGTT
>NZ_FPCC01000021.1 GCF_900116875.1 Butyrivibrio sp. INlla21 | reverse complement strand
CATATGGAAACAGTGGAAACTTCCCAAGACAAAGAAGAGAAATCTTATTAAACTGGGGATACCCGAATACTATGCACATATTACAGCCAACAGCCGTAGAGGCTATTGGTTTGTGTCTGGTATGGGCGCGGTTAACCGTGCCTTATCAAAAGAAAGACTGATAAACAGTGGCTTTTATGATTTAGCCACAGCCTATCAGTCTATGCACGTCAACTATTGAAAGCGCCGTATACCGAACGGTTCGTACGGTGCTGTGAGAGGACGGGAGCTAATCACTCCCTCCTACTCGATTGCCGAAAGCCTTCAAAACATTCTAATCTTAATAGGAATAATCTAAGACCTGAGAGATGAATAACTGATAGTGCAATAGGCAGGGGCGTGAAAGAGCCCTTGTTTTATGCACATAAAATTTGAACAGGATGGTAGATATAGGTATAATTATTGAAATAATACATTGACAGACATCTATGTATATGTTACTATCAACGCATAGACAAATATCAATGTAAGGAGGGGATTATGGCTAAATTAGACGAAGTATTGGTATGCAAGGCTCTTGGTGATCCCAACAGAATGGAAATCGTTAAGATGCTTTCTGATCAGGAGAAGTGCGGGTGTAAGCTTCTTGAAAAGTTTGATATTACACAGCCGACTCTTTCCCATCACATGAAGATACTGGTGGATTCGGGTCTGGTTAACGACAGAAAAGAAGGCAAGTGGCACTACTATTCAATAAACACTGGCATTATGAAAGAATTCTGTGGATTTATTAAAACTCTCTGTAATGAAACCACCGGCAAATGCTGTAAGGGGAAAGCATGATGTGGGACTTTATTCAGACACAGATCCTGGGGATGAAGTGGTTGAACATTTTGATAGGAGAGCTCCTCTCTACATTAGGATTGGATACAGATAGCAGGATAGGTTCCGGTATACATTTTTTTATCTATGATGTTATAAAGATCACGATCCTTCTTTGTTTGCTGATCTTTGTGATCTCATATATCCAGAGTTTCTTTCCGCCGGAGCGGAGCAGGAAGATAATGGGCAGATTTCACGGAATTGGAGCAAATATCGTAGGAGCTTTGCTTGGAACCGTAACACCATTCTGCTCGTGCTCATCCATCCCGATATTTATGGGATTTACGAGTGCCGGATTACCGCTTGGAGTAACATTTTCTTTTCTGATCTCATCACCGATGGTGGATCTGGGGAGCCTGGTGCTGCTTATGAGCATCTTTGGGGCAAGGATAGCCATCGTTTATGTTGTGATGGGGCTGATTATCGCCGTTACGGGTGGAACATTAATCGAGAAACTTCATATGGAAGATCAGATCGCGGATTTTATCAGGAATGCAAACAGCAGTGTTGAAATAGAAAATCCGCAGCTATCTGTTAAAGATCGACTACTCTACGCAAAGGACCAGGTAGTATCTACATTTAAGAAAGTGTTTCCATACATTCTGATAGGAGTCGGGATTGGGGCTGTGATACATAACTGGATTCCGGAAAGCTGGATCAGGGCAGTGCTTGGGGGAAGAAATCCCTTTGGAGTGATACTTGCAACAATCCTAGGTATCCCGATGTATGCTGATATCTTTGGCGTGGTCACTATAGCAGAGGCACTCCTGTCCAAGGGCGCTTTGCTTGGTACGATCTTAAGCTTTATGATGGCAGTGACTACACTCAGTCTTCCGTCGCTCATTATGCTGAAGAAAGCTATCAAGCCAAAACTGTTAGGAACATTTATAGCCATCTGTACAGTGGGTATCATCATTGTCGGGTATGGTTTCAACTTATTTCAATTTTTATTCATCTGAAGGAGGATATGGCATGAATATTAAAGTATTAGGTGGAGGATGTAAAAGCTGTGAGGCACTCCTTGCATCCGCAAAGGAAGCAGTGGCTCAAAAAGGGATTGATGCGGAGATAGAGTATATCACTGATATGGAAAAGATCATGGGTTTTGGGGTGATGAGTATGCCGGCTCTTATAATCGATGGAAAAGTAGTTTCAGCCGGAAAAGTTCTTAAAGCGAAGGACGTTGAAAAACTCTTATAGAAGATGTTAGGGATATGGAGGAGAATATTATGCTTTTTGAAACGAAAGAGTGTACTAATCCTGATATTGTGAAAGAGCTTTTTATTGAGTATTCGCATATCAAAGGGGCAGAAAGCTGTTTTGTTTCCTTTGATAAGGAATTGAATGATCTGCTTGAGTATTATTCAGGTGGAGCAATAATAGTAGGATATGAAGAAGATAAACCCATTGCCTGTGTTGCCATAAAGAAAATAAGCGACGAAACCTGTGAAGGAAAGCGTCTGTTTATCAGACCGGAATACAGAGGAAAAGGATATGCAAGGATAATGCTCAAAGCAATGACGGATAAGGCTTTTGAACTTGGGTTTAAGGAATTGATTTTCACAACGAAACCGGAAGTTATGAGAATTGGATATAGCCTATATAAACGTTTGGGATACGAGGAATTATCAGAGGAAAATGGTATTGTATCAATGAGGATAGATCTTAGCAAGGAATATCCGTATGGGTGATTACTAATTGTCTTTGGAGGTAATATGGAAAGAGAACTGTTTATAAGGGACGCTGATCCCGAAGATGCTAAAAAACTGGTGGAGATATATTCATATTATGTTCTGAATACCGCTGTTTCTTTTGAATATGAAGCTCCGTCAGTTGAAGAATTTAAAAACAGGATTAAGACAACAAAAGAAAAATATCCATATATGGTGTGCTTATTAAAAGACAGGATCGTCGGCTATGCGTATGCGGGACCATATAGTTCTAGAGAAGCTTATAACTGGACAGCAACAACATCTATTTATGTTGATAAGGATTATCGCAGACAGGGTATCGGTTCGTTGCTGTACAAAGAGCTGGAAAAAAGGCTTAAAGAACAGGGCATAGTCAACCTGCTTGCAGGAGCCGCCTATAGTGATGAAGAGGATGAATATCTCACACATGACAGCTATAAGTTTCATATACGATCGGGATATACAAAAGCAGCGCACATGAAGACTATAGGTAAGAAATTTGACAGATGGTATGATCTGTTATGGATGCAGAAAAAACTATAGTAAGCTGAGTGAAGATCTATGACACACAAAGAAAAAGCAATGAAGATATTTTATGAAAAATTCAAGTGCTCGCAGGCAGTTCTTGGAGCTTACGCGGAAGATTATGGGCTGACGATAGACCAAGCTATGAAAGTGGTAGCATGTTTCAGCGGGGGGCGTGAGAAAAGGTGAAGTGTGTGGTGCTGTATCCGGGGCAATCATGGTGATCGGTTTGAAACACGGAGACGGCCCCGACTATAAAACAACTGCTTACCCCAAGGCTGCTGAGTTTATGGACAGATTCAAAGAAAAAGAATGCTTCATATGTCTGTAGAGATATACTTGGCTGTGACATATCCTCCGAAGAATTTGATAGTTTTGATGACAAGGCTTTGATTGTGGAACTGTTGAATGGTATGTATGCTGAACTTCCGGAGAAGAAACCAAAGAAAGCAAAATGAGACAGAAAACTTCTTAATTATCAGGATGGATGGTGGAACGTTATATCGGAAGATAATCCTACAAAAGACAGACAAAGATTTAATGAGTAGAAAGAAAAATCAGAGTATTATTTTTGATCGCAGTTATTCAAGTTGCCACCAGCCGCATACAGTAGCCCTGAGCTTTCTACCGTACGCAGCAGGTAAACAGCAACTCGTTCTAGAAATGCCACAAACACAGCACTTAGGACATTGAAAAAGTTCTCAAAGAGATGATCAATCTGCAATAGCAGATTTCAGAAGACTCGGTACATTGTACCGAGTCTTTTTTGTAAGCATACGGCGAATGCCGCGACAACGAGGAACAAGCGAAGCGGTTTCGAGTCTGTCGGCATGGCATCGCTGTTAGAAATAAGGAACACGCATTGCGTCAAAATATAAGATATGATAAGATTAATTATCGCATTGCGTGGAGGTGCAAATATGGATATAGCGGAGAGAATTAAGCAATTAAGAGAGAGCACAGGAGAAACGCGAAAAGAGTTTTCGATTCACACAGGCATTCCGGTGCGTACATTAGAGGATTGGGAAGCGGGGCGTAGAACTCCTCCGGAGTATATTCCGAGGTTATTGGCATATCAGCTTAAATTTGAAAAAATAATGAATGATAAAGGGGAAGTTGATGGAAAAGAATGAAATAGTATTATTTGAATCAAAAGATAAGAAAATTGTGCTATCAGTACCTATGGACGGGGATACGGTCTGGCTAAATCAGTTACAAATGGCGAATCTTTTTGATACCACAAAGCAAAATATAAGTTTACATGCTAATAATTGCTTTAAAGAGGGAGAGTTGGATAAGAATTCAGTTGTCAAGGATTTCTTGACAACTGGTTCAGATGGCAAAAAGTATAAAACTAAGCACTACAGTTTAGATGTAATTATTTCTGTTGGTTACCGAGTAAAATCTCAGCGAGGAACAGAGTTTAGACAATGGGCTAATAATGTATTGAAACAGTATATTATTAATGGCTATGCAATAAATGAGCGCAGGCTACAGGCACTTCAGAAAACTGTTGAGATACAAACAAAGATGATTGCAGGGACACTTGATATCGAACAACAGGATGTGCTTAAGGCGGTAAATCTATACACACAAGCACTTATGCTTTTGGATCAATATGATCACCAGTCTCTTGAGAAGCCTGAAGGCTCAAGCCCAATATATAGAATCACTTATAGTGATTGCAGAGAGATGGTCAATCATATGGAGGATACTTTCAAATCAGACGTGTTTGGCGTAGAAAAAGAAGCCGGTAAGGTAGAAGGTATTCTGGCAGCAGTCTATCAGGATGTATTTGGAGGGGAGGTGTATCCTTCATTAGAGGAAAAGGCAGCCAATCTTCTTTATTTCATGATAAAAGATCATCCTTTTGAGGATGGTTGTAAGAGAATAGCGGCTTCCTTGTTCTTGGAGTTTTTGAGTAGAAATAACGCACTTTTTAGGGATGGGCAGAAGATAATAAGTGATGGAGCACTTGTTGCTATTACATTGATGATTGCTGAATCCAATCCTGATGAAAAAGATATTATGACAGCTATGGTAATGAATCTATTGAGGATATAAATGTGTTATTTATCAAAAAAAGAAAGCTGTATGCAAGAGTTGTAAGATGTGAGTAACACTTGGGACCAAGCTAGGCGTAGAGCTTGGCTTGGTCACTATATGGAGAACATAATATGAACAAGACGGGAACGCGCACAATAGAAACTACAAGGCTCATATTAAGGAGATTCACAATCGATGATGCTGAGGATATGTACAATAACTGGGCTTCAGATCCGATAGTTACAGAATTTCTTTCCTGGTCACCGCATCCAAGCGCGGATTTTACAAGGCAGCTTCTTGAGGATTGGATCAGCGAATATGAGGATGGAGAGTATTTTAACTGGGTAATTGAACTCAAGGAAAATAGGCAGGCCATAGGCAATATTTCGGTGATTAAGCTTGATGAAAAAATCGATGCGGCAGAAATAGGGTACTGCATGAGCAGCTCATACTGGGGACAGGGAATAATGCCTGAAGCATTAAAGGCGGTTATGGATTATCTTTTTGACGTTGTAGGACTTAATCGAGTCGCTGCATGCCACGATGTTAATAATCCTAAATCCGGCAGAGTAATGGAAAAAGCCGGAATGAAGTTGGAAGGTACTTTACGAGCAACCGGTAGAAATAATAAGGGAATGCTATATGATAAAGTATTGCATTCAATGATTAAAAGCGATAGATGCTAGAAATAATACATGAAGTATTATAATACTCACAGCATTTCTGAACTGAATCCTTCACGAAGACATGATATCAGTGTCGATGAAGGAATAGACATTCCGTTTTCTATCCATTTGATGAGCATGGAATTCATTCCGCCCAAGCTGTATGCGAGAAGATACGGAAGTTCAGCTTTGTACTGCTCAGAGAGGTCTGCCGATTTCACGGATCGGAATACTTCAAAAGATCTTTCGTAGGACTCCTCAAACAATTGCGGAAGCAGATTGCTCTGCTTCATCAGGTTCAGGATTTTGGCATGACTTTCCCAAAAATCAAAAAAGCATTGGACAACGTCCCAGTAATGGTGTAAGTCGTTGTCCTTTATTGTTGATACGCATTCTTTATACAGTGAATCAAACAGGTGCTTTAGGACTTCATCCTTATCACGGAAATGACGGTAGAAAGTCTTTCTGGAAACTTCAGCTTCCTGCGTGATCTGAGTCACTGTGATCTCCCTGTAATCATATATCTTCATAACCTTGAGCATAGCATTTGCGATAGTTTTCTTAGAACGTTCTGCAATAATTCCGTTTGTATTATTCAGCGGAACGGGAAACAGCTTGCGTGCGTCAAAAGTAATAGCAGAGGTACTTAAAGACACCACCATTGTCAATGTGAGAAAAGATCCTTCGGGATACAGTGCTGAGGATGCAGACATTATCGGCTTTGTCTGCCCGGTTTACGAATGGGATGTACCCGGAAGAATGAAAGAGTTTATCTCTGGGCTTTCCGTAAACCCCAATGCCTATATTTTTATGGTGGCCACGTACATAGCTGTTCACGGAAAAGCATTTGAAACTGTCGAGGATATTCTTTCTACGAAAGGGGTTCATCTGAACTATTCCCGTGCGATCAGGTGCGTCGCAAGCCAGTGCATAGCGTATCCGCCTTTTCCGCCTGAAAAGCTCATGCTTCCTTTGATGGAAAAAAATATGCTAAAGACAGCACGCGAGATATCGGAAATGAAATTCAGAAAGTATCCGCATATGTCTTTCATAACACGAAAACTGTTCCCAAAGCTTATGGTTCCGTATCTTAATATTGAGCATGAATATGACAAAGGCTTTTTTACAGACAAAAGATGCATCGGCTGCTCAACCTGCGAGAAGGTGTGCCCTAATAAGAATATTGTGATCGAAGACGGCCGCCCTAAATGGAATCATAATTGTAACGGTTGCAACGCTTGCGTGGTCTATTGCCCCACCAAAGCGATACAGTTCAAAAGACCTAAAGCATATGATGAATTAGGAACACTTATGACAAAGCTGCTTGGCTTGCCCGATAAAAGGAAGCGTTATCACAACCCGCATATCAATGCACATGACCTGATGGTATAATGGACCATAAAAGATAATCTGATGACATATAGAAGAAATGCTTAAGAAAAGGAAAGAGAATAACAATGAACAACAAATCTTTTGATTCAAAGCGTATAGCCATGGGATATACCAAGAGGCCATGGCTTCACAAGTCAGTAATAGAACAATTAAAAAGAGATTGCGATCTTGCGCCGGACCATATATTCAAGAACGGTCTTGACGTTGGCTGCGGCGCGGGACTTTCAACCAAGGCGTTAAAGCTTATCTGTGATAAAGTAACAGGAACCGATATCGCGGATGCTATGGTAGAAGCGTGCAAAAAACTGTACGGAGATAACAATGCATACGCCTTCTACACTGCCAAAGCAGAAGAGACAAGACTTCCCGAAGAAAAGTATGATATCGTGACTGCCGCAGGTTGCATAAACTGGGTCGATGAACAGATATTTATGGCAAATATGTCAGATGTCATGGAAGACGGAGGACTTTTAGTCATCTACGATTTTGGAATAACGAATCGCATGGCGAGGCATATAATGCCCGAGAGCGGACAGAATGTTTCCCTAAAGCTCGAAAGCGGAGCCGAGGTCTCACAAACCGCTGAAAGCGATGCATACACTCACTGGTACAACGATGAGTATCTGACTAGGTTTCCCAAGCCTCCAAGAAAAGAAAACAAGTGGAAACAAGAAGACCTTCCCGAAGGCTTTACCATGGAAAAACAGACCGAATATGACATGGTTTATTCTTTTACACTTGAGGAATTTGTTGATTTCATGCTTATCCAGTCTAATGTAAATACGCAGATTGAGAGCGGAACTGTCAGCGCAGAAGAAGCAAAAGAGTGGATGACGAAATCTCTTTTGCCCATATTTGATAATAAAGATAGGGGACTTATCTTTAGCGGCTATAGCTGGTACATTAGAAAGAACTGACGATTTATTAAAGGAGAGAGCAATACATAAATTGACTAAATAATAAGCACAAAAGTATAATTAAACTGATAACATATACACCAAACAACTTCATGGACGAGCGGGTGAATAGTATGTCGGATAAATCATTGGAGAACTACACGTTACAAGACATTTTTGGATTATTGCAGGAAAATGTGGCTATTGTGATCCTTGCGGATACTTCGGTCAATAAGTACAGAGTTCTTGCGCGCAATAATGATTTTGCGGATTTCGTAGAAGAGACCGGAAGCTATGACGATCTTATACAAAAGCTCTGGTTTCATATTTCCGAATCCAATGAGAAAGTATCGGATGAGTACAATGCCTTTGTGTCATACTATGGCAAGTTTAAAGGTAAGTACAGTAGGAAAATAAAGCTTTATTCAAATGGTAGCCAAACACCTACCATTCTTCAGATGACTGTTTATCCGATAAAAGATACAACGAAGTATGTTTACATCATGGATGAACTGTACGATGAATACGTTCAGGAGTACATGACTTCCGGTAAGGTAAACACTACGATCCAGAATACATTTCTTTTTTCCATGTATGTTGACCTTGTTAACGATACGACCAGCAGCATAAGTGTCACAGAGGTTTCGGAAGAGGTTATCAACGCGGATATTAAGTATTCCGACTGGCGCATGATGACGGTTAATATGATCTGGCCTGAGGATAAAGAGCAATTTCTTAAGATCACCGATCCGGAATACCTGAAAAATAATCTTGCTCGCGGCCGCACGACATCTTTTGATTGTCAGATGCAGAACCTCGAGGGAAAGTTCATCTGGGTAAAACTGATCTTCAGCAGAGCCATGACAAGTGCCGAAGAGGATTTCAGATTTGTGTTTATGGTGCAGAATATTCACGATTCTTCCATGCAGCTTATGTCTGAGCTTAAGAAGTACGAGAAGCTTGCCCAGAACGACACTCTTACGGAGCTCCTAAATCAGGGCAGTATTAAGAACGAGATCAATATCAGTATAGATAAGCATCATAGAGGTGGCATAAACGTAGCAATGATGATGCTTGATCTGGATTTTTTCAAGAAAGTCAACGATACATACGGACACTCCGCCGGAGATACTGTGCTTAAGTCACTTGCAGATCTGTTAAAAGACTTCGTGGCTGAAAAAGAAGCAGCTGTCGGAAGATGGGGCGGCGAGGAGTTTGTAATAGTTTACAACAATAAAACCGGAGATGAGCTGTATGCTATCGCCGACGAACTTAGGAAAAAAGTTGAAGCTACGGAGTTTCCGAAGATCGGGCATGTGACATGCTCTATCGGGGTGACGCAGGTTAAAGACGATGATACTTTTGAAGATGCATTTGACCGTATGGACAAGGCAATGTATCTGTCAAAAGAAAACGGCAGAAATACTGTCACATTGGTATAAGAAAAAGATATAAGAATAAAGACAAAATATTAAGACACAAAAGGACAGGATGAACAATGCTTGAAAAAATGGACAATTTCTTCACTGCTCGCGTTGACGGATATGACGAGCACATGAAGAGCAATATAGAAGGTGCTGATGTATTCTACGGTTACACGGCAGCGCTTTTGCCAAAGCCGGAAGGAGCGAACGTACTTGATCTTGGCTGCGGAACGGGCCTTGAGCTTGAAGCATTTTTTGAAATGAATCCCGGCGCCAAGGTTACGGGAATCGACCTCACAAAGTCGATGCTTGATGCGCTAAAAGCTAAATTCCCGGGGAAAGATATTACACTGATATGTGGTTCATATTTTGACGAGCCGTTTGGTGAAGATAAATATGACGCGGCCGTATCGGTTGAATCGCTGCATCATTTCACCAAAGAAGAGAAGGTCCCGCTTTACACAAGGTTATGCAAGGCGCTTACTTCCAAGGGATACTTTATCCTTACGGATTGCTTTTCAAAGTCCGATGAGGAAGAGGCTTCGCTAAGGCAGGAACTTCTTAAGATCAGAAAAGAGCTGAAGCTTCCGGATGGCGAATTCTATCACTTCGATACGCCGCTTACGGTGGAGCACGAAAAAGAAGCACTTCTGACAGCAGGCTTTTCATCGGTGGAAGTTCTTAAGAACTGGGATAAAACATATACGCTTAAAGCAAGCAAATAAAAAAACCTCAATCTTCAAATACCTGAAGATTGAGATTTTTTATTATGTATTCGATTATCGCGAAGAATCAAGAAGCCGACTCAATCTCGCTTTCGTGAATTTCCTGAATCTTACCGATGGCAGAGAGCATAGGCTTAACGTTTTTGTGTCTAAGCTTTCTGTCAACGTAGTTCTTGGTTATCTTAACAACCGTTCCGCTGAGTGCAATGACACCGATAAGGTTCGGGATTGCCATAAGTCCGTTGAGGGTATCAGAAATGTCCCAGGCAAGTGTGAGATCCATAGTTGCACCGATAAGGATGAATAACACAAAAACAATCTGATAGAATATAGTACTCTTTGTGCCGAAGAGATATTCAAAGCCCTTGCTTCCGTACTGGCTCCAGCCAAGTACTGTTGAGAAAGCAAAGAACAGGATTGCGATCGCGATGAACGCCGAGCCGAATCTTCCGAATATCGTTGAAAAAGCTTCTGCGACAAGAGCTGTGGAAACCTGCTCCGAAAGCACTTTTCCTGTATTAAGATCGACAAGTCCGCTTGAAAGAACCGCAAATGCAGTGATCGTGCAGACGATGATGGTGTCGGCAAATACCTCGAAGATGCCCCACATTCCCTGAACAACGGGCTCTCTTACGTTTGAGCTTGAGTGAACCATTACGGAAGAACCAAGACCCGCCTCATTGGAAAAGACGCCTCGCTTCATTCCCCACTGCATAGCCATTGCAACACCGCTTCCCACGATGCCGCCGCCGACAGCTTTAAATCCGAAAGCGCCGCGGAATATTGCTGAGAAAACGGCTCCGAACTGATCAATGTTGCAGATGCATACGATGAGTGCACCGACGATATATATAACAGCCATGAAAGGAACGAGCTTTTCCGTTACGGATGCGATTCTCTTAAGGCCGCCGACGATAACCATGCCCGCAAGTGCCATAAGTACGATTCCGCTTATCAAAGTGGGAATGCCGAATGCGCTGTGCATGTTAAGCGCGATCGAGTTGATCTGGCTCATGTTACCGATGCCGAATGAGGCAAATACGCAAAAGAAACTGAACATAAACGCAAGAGCTGTTCCGATATGTCTGCATCCCTTCTTGGATCCGAGTCCGTCCTTTAAGTAATACATAGCTCCGCCGCACCATTCATTTCTGCTGTTTCTGCGGCGATAGAAAATTCCGAGTACGTTCTCCGAATAATTCGTCATCATTCCAAAGAAAGCAACGATCCACATCCAGAAAATGGCTCCCGGGCCGCCCGAAACGATGGCAGCTGCAACACCTGCGATGTTACCTGTTCCGATAGTAGCGGCAAGAGCGGTACAAAGGCTCTGGAACTGTGAGATCTGAGTGTCTTCATTTCCTGTGTGCGCCGTTACTTTTTTATCCTTAAATATTCCGCCGATAGTGTTTTTTACCCAGTGATTAAAGTGACTCACCTGGAAAAAACGTGTCAGGACGGTCATAAGTATTCCCGTGCCGACCAAAAGAACCAGCATGGGAAGTCCCCAAACAAATCCGTTTACTGCGCCGTTAATCTGTTCAACTTTTGATAAAATATTCTCCATACAACCTCCGGTAAAAAAAGATAATATTTGCCGTGCAGGCATAATAAACAGTATAAAAGAAAAACGGTGCCTCATGTTATCCATGAAACACCGTCGTTTCAATAACTTATATTATCATACTCAATACAAAAAGAACAGAAAAATTTAATAATTCATCAAAACAATATACGATATAATGATAATATGAGCAAATCAAAAAAGAAAAGGTTAATAGTCGTATCAATTCTATATTTTGTTTTGACTTTGGTAATGGCTCAGCTTGTTTTCTACAGAGGGATAAACACGCTCAGACCGATATATCTTATCAATATCGGCGCGGACTTAGTGGGAATGATGTTGGGCTGTACTCTCTATGTCTGTTGCCTTATCGACCTTCAAAAGACGGGCGCTGATATAAAGTACATGATGGCCCTTATTAATGTTGTGTTTATTCAACTCTTAGCGGACGGCTGTGCATGGCTTGTTGACGGAATCCCGTCTCTCAGACACCTCAATATTTTGGACAATACATTGTACTATCTGTGTGCTCCTATAGAGGCACTGTTCTTTTGGATGTACACGATGACATATTTGAAAATTAGAAAAAATCTGGTAAAAAAGCTCTTTTTGATCGTCAGCATTGGCGCCTATGTGGCCATTGCGGTCAGGATCATAAATATTTTTACCGGAATCTATTTTACTGTCGGGCAAGACGGCGTCTATGCAAGAAGCGCGCTCTATCCGATCTCTATGGTCTATTCCTATTTCACCGTTATAGCTGCGCTTGTAGTGGTTGTTCTTGAGCGTAAGCTCCTTGAAAGATATCAGGTCTTTGCATTTTTTATGTATGTGCTGGCTCCGATGCTTGTTGGCATTATAACTATTGTTGTATACGGACTTTCGCTCGGACCTGCCGTATTTATGATTGCTTTGATGCTTATGTACTGCATTCTCAACGTTTCCGAGGGCCGTGAGATGGTGGCGGCATCCAGAGATATGGCACTTGCTGCGGAAATACAGGAAGATGCCATGCCAAAGGTTTATCCGTATATGCCCGAGAGAAAAGATTTTGATCTGTACGCATACATGAAGCCTGCAAAAGAGGTGGGCGGCGACTTCTATGATTATTTCATGATTGACGAGGATCACCTTGGACTGGTCATTGCAGATGTTTCCGGAAAAGGCATACCGGCGGCATTGTTTATGATGATGGCCAAAAAACTTATAAAGAATGCACTTACTTCGGGTATGTCTCCCGCGGATACTTTGTATGAGGTAAACAACAGGCTGTGCGAAGACAATAAGATGGGCTTCTTTGTGACGGTGTGGATCGGAGTTATCGATCTTACCAGCGGTGAGAGTATATCTGTCAATGCAGGACACAAGCATCCGGTTATAAGGCATGCAGGCGGCGAGTATGAATTTGTAAAATATAAGCATTCACTTCCTGTGGCGGTAATGGAAAATACCAAGTTTGTTCCGCACAATTTCAAGATGGAACCGGGAGACAGCATATTCGTCTATACGAACGGATTCCCGGAGGCCATTAATGAGGGCAATGAGCTTCTTGGAAATGACCGAATGCTTGAGATAATGAACAGATTCCCTGTGGCCAATCCCAAGGTCGCCATTGAAAACGTCATGGTCGGCATCGATGAATATGTGGGCGGTGCCAAGCAGTTTGATGACATAACCATGCTATACATGACATATTACGGGAAATGATGAGCTTCGAAAGAAAGTAGTGACATGATAATTAATGAAAAAGACAATGCGCTTACAGTTGAAGCGACGCTGGAAAAACTGCCGAATGTTATGAAGTTCATAGATTCCAAGCTGGAAGAAATTTCTTGTCCTAAAAAGAGTCAAAACCAGATCCGGACAGCAGTCGAGGAGTTGTTCGTCAACATCGCACATTTCGCGTATCCCGGAGAGATAGGTCTTGCGGAAGTTAGATTTAAATTTATAGAAAAAGAACGTGCGGTAGAAATATCTTTTGCCGACCAAGGAATCCCTTACGATCCGCTAAAAAAGACCAATCCCGATATCACATTACCCGCGGATAAAAGAGCTGTCGGGGGACTTGGTATCTATATGGTAAAAAAGCTGATGGACGATTTCAGATACGAATACAAAGATTTACGAAATATAAACACGATATACAAGCGGATATAGAGCATTCAATGAGCGGGGCTGACGATAAGGAGGGACAACATTATGCTTAACATCGAAAAAATAAAGGATAATGGCAATATGAAGATCTCGCTGGAGGGACGCCTTGATACAACGACTTCTCCGCAGCTTGAGATCGAGGTTCAGAGCTCATTGGATGGCGTTGATAATCTTACTTTCGATCTTGCCAAGCTTGATTATATTTCAAGTGCGGGACTACGCGTTCTTCTTTCCGCGCAGAAGATCATGAACAAGCAGGGGAGCATGGTTGTTACAAACGCAGCCGAAGAGATAAAAGAGATATTTGAAGTTACGGGATTTTCGGATATCCTTACGATTCAGTGACAGGTTCTTTTTATAGGAGTAGCACCGCAAGGCTGATAAACTTGGAATTATAAAGGATAAAAGGATTCGAAAAAATAATATAGCCTTGACTTAGCCGTACGACTAAATTTATAATAATTAATATAAAATTTAGCCGTACGGCTAAATTTATGCCTAGCGCGATCGAATTATGCCGTACGGCATAATTTGGAGAAAGCACATTTACGAGGGGAAAGTATATGAAGATCAGCGATACAAAAACATTTGGAAAAGCAATCAGAGACAGACGCAAGAAGCTTGGATATACACAGAAGTACATATCTGATTTTACGGGGATATCCGTGACGTTTCTTTCGGATCTTGAAAACGGAAAGAAGACAATTGAGCTTGGAAAGGCGCTTCTTATTGCCAATCTTCTGGGGCTTGATATAGAACTTAATGAAAGAGGATGATATGAGAAATCTTGGAGTATACATTGAAATAAACGGAGAGCAGACGCTCGTCGGAAATATTACAGGCGAAGCCTATACCGATGCGACTTTTAAATATGACAGTGAATTTATGAACGCTTCTTATGGCGCGCCGATATCAATTTCGCTTCCTTTTCAGGAAGAAAGTTTTACTGCTGAAAATACGAGAACCTTTTTTGAAAGTCTCCTTCCGGAGGGCTTTTCAAGACGTGCTGTTGCAGATTGGATAAAGACCGATGAGAAGGATTACCTATCTATTTTGGCGGGACTTGGAAGAGAATGCCTTGGCGCGATCAAGATTGCAGAGGGTGGTGTTTTAAGTGACGCTCATTATGAGAAACTGACCAAGGCTCAGGTTAAATCGCTTGCGGCAGAAGGTGCAACGAGATCGACTCAGATACTTATGGAAACACATCTTTCGCTTACGGGAGCTTCAGGTAAGGTGGGGCTTTACTATGATCCCAAAGGCAAGTGGTATCTTCCAAAAGGAGATGCGCCGAGTACACATATAGTCAAGCAGAGCCATGTAAGACTCGATCGTATAGTATTAAATGAGCAGCTTTGCATGCTTACCGCCAAGAATATAGGTATAGATGTTCCGGAGAGCTTTATTGTAAACGTAGGAGGCGGAGAAGACAGTGATGTACTCTATGCAACAAAGAGATATGACAGAGATTTAAACGGAGTAAAAGAAATAGATGGTCTTCTTGTACCGCTGAGGCTCCACCAGGAAGACTTTGCTCAGGCCATGGGAATTGCAGCCGAGGATAAGTATGAGAAGCAACCTATTGGATATATGAAGAAGATGTTTGATCTTATCAAAAAGCATTCATCAAATCCTATCGAAGATCAGAGCAAGCTTCTTGAGCGAATAATTTTTAATTTCCTCATAGGTAATACAGATTGCCACTTGAAGAACTATGCTCTTTTATACTCTCCCGACCTTAAGTCGGTGAGACTTTCGCCCGCTTATGATATTGTTTCTACGAGAGTGTACAATTCGATTCCGGAGATGTCTTTTTATATCGGAGGAGAGCTTGATATCAATAATATAAACAGAGATAGCTTCATTAAATCAGCTGAAGATGTCGGTTTGAGTAATAGAGTTGTAGAGACAACTTTTGACAGATTGTCGGATAGATTTGAGAAATCGCTCAAAGAAGCTGCAGAAAGCCTGACTAATAGCGGCTTTGTCGCAGCAAAAAAGCTTAAGAACGATATCTTAAAAACCGGAGGATATTCTCATCTTAAGTAAAATTACAAAAAGTCCTATGACTTTCGCAAGGATGTTTGCAAAAGTCATAGGACTTTTGGTTCTTAAACCAAGACCTCAATATCAGTCTTCGTTAAAATCCATAGGGATTACCTTAGTTGAGGCTGCGCCGAGTCCCTTGAGTTCTTCTGTAGATTCAAGTCTGATAGCGTTGTTCTCGGTTGAAACTCCGATGAGCTTAAAGGTAATATTGTCTTCACCGGCTCTCATCTTCTGATTGGATGCGTTGTTTCTTATAGTGTTTCCTTTACTGTTGTCATCGCATTCCTCATAGTAAACCTCAGCTTCGTTAGCTGCGATAAAGATGTTTTTCTCGATCACGTTTTCTTCATCGTGTGCATTCTGAATAGTGATACATGTATTGTCTGTGTTCAAAACAGTGTTGTTGTAGATATGGCAAGCCTTTGCCTCACCGTTTTCTTCGGGATTGCAACCACCGATAACGAGGCCGGCAAGATTATTGTTTTCTACAAGAGTGTTGTTGTACACTTCGATTCCTGTTGTAGCGGTTCCGTGATGCTCTGTAGCGATCTCGATACCGATATCGCTGTCTGATACGTAGTTATTGAAGATATCAATGTCTTTTCCGCCGTCAACATAGATTCCGTCCGCGCAAGCATCGCCAAAGTAAGTCATGTTCTTTGCGGATGAAATTCCAACAACGGTATTATCGTGGATTTTTCCGTCGTGAGCTCTGTCGCTCTCAAGTAAAAGGAGCTCGCCTGTCTCGGGATTGGTACGCTCATAGCCGATAGCATCGATTCCGATATTGTCACAGTTGTGAACGTAGTTGCCGGAAATATCGAAGTTGCCTACGTTACCGTTAACTACAAGTGCTTCACTGTTACCGAGCGTCATGTTATAGATCTCGTTTCCTGTGATTGAAACTCCGTTTACAGGTGATTCGGGCTGACCGTATACAAGGATTCCGTGTGCATTGTAGTACTCGGATTCCTCTGTGTACTTAACACCCATGTCATGGATCTTACATTTTGAGATTGATATTCCGTCTGAACCTGCGTCTACATAGATACCCATGGGCTTGACGTCCATAGAAGGATGATCCTGACTAAGGCCCGTGATCTCAAGACCTGAGATGGAAACGTTCTTGGCATGAACATTGATCATTGCGTAATCGTCTTTTGTCGGTGTTAAGCCTGCACCGTTAAGAACAGCACCTTCTTCACCTACAAGTTTTACTCCATCCTTTTCAATCTTTAACTGTTCGGAATAATTTCCCTTGGGGATTACGATCGTATCCCCGTTTGAAGCCTTGTCAATGGCTTCCGCGATGGTAGAAGCGTCACTACCTACTTTGATTGTGTTTCCGTTTTCTGCGGCTGCACTGGCCTTACAACAAAAACCGGTTGAACACATAAATGCAAAACCTGCTATCATAAGGCTAGAAACAACATAACCCGCATTTTTTTTCATCATTATTCCCCTTTCTGATGTTTTTTGCTAAGTTTTCAGTTACTATGATATAAACCATAACATACGGAAGTGCCCAAAAAGCGACTAAAAAATAAAAAAGATATAAACAAAAGTTACATAAATAATCGCCGGAGTACGCGCGATATTATATAATAAGCATAGAACGAGGTGTAAAATGACTAATAGAATATATCAAATTATTGCAATATTTTTCATGCTCATTTTTTACGGTATTTATTTTATAAAGATGCTTATCCAGAAAAATAAAGGGATAGTGACCGATCAGATCGCCAAGGGAAAAAAGCGTGATAAAAGCTTCTACACAGAGCTTCTTATGAAGATTGCGACAATACTTGCGCCTATAACCGAACTGATATCGATAATAATCGGAAAATCGCAGCTTTCTTTTATGTGCAGAATTTTCGGAGTTTACTTCGCGGTTGTCGGTGTCACAGTGTTCGGGATTGCCGTGTATACCATGAGAGACAGCTGGAGAGCGGGCGTCGCGGAAGAAGACAAGGAAAAAAGAAATCTAGTCACGAACGGTATTTATAACTACTCAAGAAACCCTGCTTTTTTGGGCTTTGACCTTGTTTACATAGGAATCCTTCTTATGTACTTTAATCCGGTGCTTCTTGCTGTGACCTTATTTGCGATGATCATGTTTCATCTTCAGATATTAAGAGAAGAAAAATTCTTAGAAAGCTCTTTTGGCAAGGAATACATCGATTACAAAAACAGAGTAAGCAGATACGCCGGAATGGGAAAGATCACGTACGTTAAGATAGTAATGTACATCTATTTCCTTATATTTATATGGTCTGTTCTGTATTTCTTTACATGCATTGCCTACGGAGGCGGATTGCTCCTTTCATGGGTTTGGCTGTGGATTCTTATCGCCGTATTTTCTTTTGTCAGGATAAAGATGCTCATAGCAAGGATTAACGGAACAGAGAAATTCAAGGTTCCGCCGGTGATCACATGGATATACAGGGTTGCGGCCACCGCATTTATTGTTTTCTTTTTAATAACGGAAGCTAAGATCGTGGATGACATGACTGCGATACCCGAGAGAAATCTTGATTATGTGATTGTTCTCGGTGCGGGACTTAACGGAACAGAGCCTAGTAACCCGTACAGAGTAAGGATAAAAAGAGCCGGCGAGTACCTGTCGGAAAACGAAAAGACTATAGTCATCGCTTCCGGCGGACAGGGAGAGCATGAGCAGATAAGCGAGGCTGAGTGTGCAAAAAGAGTGCTTATAAGGGATTACGGTATCGATGAGAGCAGGATCCTATTGGAGAATAAGTCGACCGACACTCATGAAAACCTTAAGTTTAGTCTTGAGATAATAGGAGATCCCACTGCACATGTCGGCATAGTTACGAACAGCTTCCATGAGCATAGGGCGCTTTCCATTGCCAAGAAAGTAGGCTTTGAAAATGCCGAAGCCGTTCCCGCAACGACTCTTTTGCCTGTCGGAATTCATTATGTTGTGAGGGAGTTTTTCGGAATGGTCGAGTTTTATATTAGAGACATGTGATAAAGAAAGTTCTTTTAATTGACATCTTCTGCGAAGTAGTGCTAATATTGTAAATTGCAAATGAATTGCAAATTATAAAAATGTAAACGATCATAGCATTTACACGCGGAGGAATACAATGTTTGGTTTATCAAAGAAACCGGTGACCATACTGACAGGATATCTTGGCTCAGGTAAGACAACGGTGCTTAATGAGTTGTTAAAAAATACGGAATCAGACGGAATCGCACTGATAGTAAATGATATGGGAAGCGTTAACATTGACGCTTCCCTTATTTCGAAAAGTAACGTTACTCAGGCGGATTCCAAGATGATAGAGCTCACGAACGGCTGCATCTGCTGCACTCTTCAGGAAGCCTTTATGACACAGGTCGAGGCGCTTGCAAAAGATAAGCATATCAAAAGAATCATCGTGGAAGCCTCAGGCATCAGTAATCCCGCATCAATAGCGGATGGATTCCTTATGTATCAGGAATCGCACAAAAAGCTTGGCTTCTATCTGGACTCTGTTGTGACTGTCGTTGATGCCGACAGGATATACACGGAGTTTCTTGACGGAATAAAAGAAAAGTCCGATGAAAGACAAAGAGAGATCATGGACGAGGATCCTGACATCATCAATCTTATAATGGATCAGATCGAATTCTGCAACGTGGTTCTTTTGAACAAATGCGATCTTCTTCCCACTGATAAAAAAGAAGCGGTGAGGAAGGTGATAAGACAGTTCCAAAGAAAGGCCGAGATCGTAGAGTGCATATACGGCAAGGTTAATCCCGACAGGATTTTCAAGGGATCAAAGTTTGACTACGACGAGGTTATGAATTCTTCGGCGATGCAGGCTGCTCTTGCCAGAGAAAAAGCGATGGATGAAGGATGCGTTGATGAATACGGCATCAGCTCTTTTGTCTATGAGGAAAAAAGACCTTTCGATCACGAGAAGTTCAGTGCTTTCGTTGAAGAAAACTATCCCGAAAATATAATCCGCGCTAAAGGTTATATCTGGTTTTCGGATGATGACATTCATGTTCAGCTCTTTGAGCATGCGGGAAGAAATGCGTCAATATCCGAAGTTTCCAATTGGGTAGCGGCTTTTGACGAAAAGGAAAAAGAAGAGGTTATTCGAAGCTTCCCTGACATCATGGAAGAGTGGGATGAAATCTACGGCGACAGGCTCAATCAGATTGTTTTCATAGGAAAAAATATTGATAAAGAGCGCATAGTTTCAATGCTGGATGAGTGCATAGACAAGGCACCGTATACACCGCAGGCAGAGCTTGAAAATAAGGAGAATAAGAAAATTGGGTAAGGTTTATTTTGTGAACGGATTTTTGGATGCGGGAAAGACCTCTTTTATCCAGGACTTGTTCGAAGAGTCGTATTTCAAGATTGACGGAGTAACGCTTCTTATCGTCTGTGAGGAAGGCGAAGTGGAATACGACGACTATCTTCTTGAGAAGATGGGCGTGGTTGTAAGGTATATCGAGGATGAGGAGGATTTTACTCCGGAGCACATCGAGGAGCTTGAAAAGGCGGTCAAGCCGGCGCGGGTTGTGGTTGAGTTTAACGGCATGTGGATGCGAAAAGACTTATCTTTTCCCTGGTACTGGAACGACATTATGGAGATCGCCGTGATCAACGGAAAGACTTTTGAGCTTTATGCGGCCAATATGAAATCTCTTTTGTCTGAGCAGGTCAGGAACGCGTACATGGCGGTTGTAAATAACTGCACGGGACTTGAGGATAAGCTTTCGTATTTCAGAAGGAATCTTAAGGCCGTGAACACGGGGCTCAACATTGTATTTAAGGATGACGAGAGGGACGATATTGTAATAAGGTTTGAGGACGACCTTCCGTATGACTTAAATGCTGATATAGTCGATGTCGACAATGATTCATTTTCCGTGTTCTATTTGGACAGCCTCGACAACTTGGACAGATACGTCGGAAAGACGATTCGCTTCACGGCGCAGGTCATGAAGTCACGCGGTAAGACAAGGCAGTCTTTTCTTGCGGGCAGATACGCAATGACATGCTGCGAGGACGACCTGTCTTTATTCGGAATAATCTGCGACTACGATGACCTTGACAGCCTTGAAAACGGCAGCTGGGTGAATGTTACAGGGCTTGTGGAAAAAGAGTATATGGATAAGTACAAGGTTGATTTCCCGGTGTGCAAGGTGAGCGGGCTAAAGGCTGCCGACAAACCTGAGCGGGAAGTGATAAATGTAGTGTGAAGCTTTGTTTGGAAAAAGTTCGCGAAAGCGGGCTTTTTTCTTTAAATATAAGGCGAAAGAGGGTATAATAATACGGCGAGATTCTTGAAAAATCTCGCTAAGCGAAACAGTAAGGGAGTATTAAGACATGAAATCACCGGCAGAAATTGCTCAAAAATATGTACAGGTAGGAAAGGCCAAGGCCGAAGCTAAGGCTTCACAGACCTTTCTTTTAGCTATAATGGCGGGAGCCTTCATTGCGCTTGGAGGACTCGGAAGCCAGATCGCATCATGCCTTGCGGATAATGCTTCATCGGCAAGGGTTATCAGTTCTGTAGTTTTCCCTATAGGTCTTTTTATGGTGCTTGTCGGAGGAGCTGAGCTCTTCACAGGCAATTGCCTTATTACGATCCCTGTTCTCAAGAAAGAGACCTCGCCTCTTAAGATGTTTAAGAACTGGGTTATCGTTTATTTCGGAAACATGGTCGGAGGCTTTATCATTGCAGCACTTGCGGCTTTTGGCCATATTTATTCGTTCGGTGACGGACAGCTTGCAACAAACGTAGTTGCGACAGCAGTGACTAAGTCAGGCATCTCTTTTGCCGACGGACTCCTTCGCGGAATCCTTTGTAACGTTCTTGTATGCATGGCAGTATGGTGTTCTTTCGCTGCAGATGAGCTTGCAGGAAAAGTGCTTGCACTTTGGCTTCCCGTTATGCTCTTTATTATCTGTGGTTTCGAACACTGCGTTGCAAATATGTATTTCATTCCTGCAGGTTTCCTTGCATCTTACGTTCACGGAATCCCCGCAGACGGATTGTCATTATTCGGCTTCTTTGTGATAAATCTACTTCCCGTAACCATCGGAAATATCATTGGCGGCGGACTTTGCGTCGGCGCAGTTTACTACGGCGCTTATCTTAAAAAGAACTGATTACCTGTCCTGTATATAAACATAACAAAAAATGAGAAGTCTTATGTCTATCGATAAATAGTCATAAGACTTTTTCTGTGCCATTATTATGAAATAGGCGTGCTTATTATGCATGATATAATAGTAATTAGTTAATCAGAGCAAACGAGAAAGGGGTTATTATGCAGAATTTTACGTTCTACTCACCTACTTATTTTGTTTTTGGAAAAGACACTGAGAATCAGGCCGGAGAGTACGTCAAGAAGTTTGGCGGAAGCAAAGTTCTTATTCATTACGGCGGCGGAAGCGTTGTTAAATGGGGACTTCTTGACAGAGTTAAGGCTTCTCTTGATAAGGAGAGTATTCCTTATGTGCTTCTTGGAGGCGTTAAGCCCAATCCCAGAAGCGGCCTTGTTTACGAAGGAATAGAGCTTTGTAAAAAAGAAAATGTTGACTTTATTCTTGCTGTGGGCGGCGGAAGTACTATAGATTCATCCAAGGCTATAGCTGCAGGAACAGTTTATGACGGAGATTTCTGGGATTTCTATCAGGGAAAGACTATCACTGAGGCTCTTCCTGTGGGAACTATCCTTACAATTGCCGCTGCAGGCAGTGAGGGAAGTCCTGATTCCGTTATTACCAAGGAAGATGGTATGATCAAGCGCGGTGCAAGCGGAGACGCGATAAGACCTAAGTTCAGTATTCTCAATCCCGCTCTTACCCAGACTCTTCCCGCATATCAGTCGGCAGCAGGTATCACGGATATTATGGCTCATCTGTATGAGAGATATCTTACAAATACCGCTGAGGTCGAGGTTACGGACAGACTTATAGAAGCACTTCTTCTTACAATGAAGCACGAGGGACCCAGAGTTATCGAAGATCCCAACAACTATGAGGCAAGAGCCAATATCATGTGGGCAGGAATGATGGCACACAATAATTCATGCGGCGTCGGAAGAACTCAGGACTGGAACAGCCACAACATTGAGCATGAGCTTTCAGCTCTCTATGACTGCGCTCACGGAGCAGGTCTTGCTGTTACAATGCCCGCTGTATTCACATATGTAATGAAGCACGATGTAATGCGCTTTGCGCAGGTAGCTACAAGAGTTTGGGGTTGCCAGATGGACTTCACCAATCCCGAAGTTACAGCTAAGGCCGGCATTGAAGCTCTCAGAAACTTCCTCATCTCGATCGGTATGCCCAAGAACTTTGAGGAACTCGGAGCCAAGAAGGAAGATATTCCAAAGCTCGTTGATGTCCTTTGTAACGGCGACGGAAGACCCGGTTCAATCTCAGGCTTCGTAACTCTTAGCGAGGATGATTGCACCAAGATCTATGAGCTTATGATCTGAATATAATACATATGAATCAATAAAAATGCTCTGCATGCGTCCATGCAGAGCATTTTTTATGAGATTAAGTTAATGCACCTTCACATTGCTGTGGGGCAATAAGATCAGCCAACATACTTCTTGAGCGTTGCTCTTACGGCGCCTGTGCCGGCGATAAGTTCTTCAAAGTAAGAAAGAACTCTATCCGAAAGGCCTGCTTCTTCAAGGTCTACGCCAAAGATTGTAGCGTCCTTGAGAATAGGAAGAAGCTTAGCTTTGATAGCAGCTTTATCTATAGAAGCTCCAAGCTCAATTCCTTCAACAAAGCTCTTAGCCTTCTCAAGAAGCGGATCGGGGCTTGGCTCAAATGCTTTGCCGTTATCGTCTACGCCCATCACATAGCGAAGCCAGCCGGCGTGTACTAGAGGAATACACTTTAGATCGGCTACATTGAGACTATCTGAAGAAAGGTAAGCTTTGATAGTCTCACCGAATCTGATGGCAAGCTTCTGCGATGTGTCTGTGGCAATCCTTTGAGGGGTATCAGGCATGAACTTGTTGGGAATTCTGACGTTTACAACGGTATCAATGAATTCCTGAGGCTTTATAACACCCGGATCTGTAACAACGGGGAGTCCCTCAACATATCCGATTGTCTTAACAAGCTTAACAAGCTCCGTATCTTTCATTTCTTCTGAGATCTTGTCGTATCCAAGAAGGCATCCGTATACGGCAAGTGATGTGTGAAGAGGATTGAGGCAGGTACAAACCTTCATTCGCTCAACCTTATCCACAGTCTCTTTTTCCGTGAAGATAACTCCGACCTTCTCAAGAGCGGGACGACCGTTCGGGAACTTATCCTCGATAACGAGGTATTCGCTCTCCTCAGCATTAACAAAGGGAGCAACCCAAGTTTTCTTGGAAGTCACAACGGGCTCAAGCTCCTCGATTCCATCGTTTTTAAGAATCTCATTAACGGAATCGTCGGGTCTTGGTGTGATCTTATCGATCATTGACCAAGGGAAAGAAACCTTGGAATCATCTTCTATATATGAAATAAATCCTGCGTCAGCCTTACCGTTTGCAGTCCACTCTTTTGCAAATGCATGTACCGCATCAAAGAGCTTATCTCCGTTGTGTGAGCAGTTATCTGTGCTGACCATGGCGATCTTCTTTTCACCTGCAAGGAATCTCTCATACAAAAGAGCTGCAACCTTACCGATATAGCTCTGAGGCTTTGAAGGGCCTGCTGCAAAATCGTCTTTTACAGCGGGAAGAAGCTCACCTGCGGGATTAACAAGGCTGTAGCCTTTCTCTGTGATCGTAAAAGTAGCAAGCTGAAGAGAATCGCATCTAAAGATCTCTTTAAGACGAGAAAACTCTTTTTCATCATTTGAATCAAGGATGCATGACTCCGCAATACTTGAGATCACGGATTTTTCAACGGATCCGTCAGCTTTAAGTGTGACAAGGAGTGAGAGGTTGTCGTGAGGTCTGTACATCTTCTCGATGATCTCATAGTCAAAACCTTCTACGACAGTAAGTCCCTTATCGTTCATGCCGCCGTCAAGCATTCTCTGTGAAAGATTGGCCTGAAATGCTCTGAAGATATTTCCTGCTCCGAAGTGAACCCACTCGGGTGCTTCAACTGTCTTTTTTATCATTTCAGCCCTGTCGAAAGTGGGAAGGTAGTAACCCTTCTCTTTCCAAGCGCTGTCTTTTAAACTCTGTTCGTTAAGCTTCATGATCAAACTCCTCTCTGATGTGCCTTATCTATTGCTTCCCAAAGACCGTTGAGGTAAGTCGCACCGAGCGCTCTGTCATAGAGACCGTAGCCGGGCATTGCAACTTCGCCCCAGATCATTCTTCCGTGGTCGGGACGGATAGGTCCGTCGAAGCCTGTCTCGTAGAGAGCCTTCATGATCTCGTACATATCGAAAGTTCCGTCGGCTGAAAGGTGAGCAGACTCCTCAAAGTTGGTGGGAGAGATGAACTTAAGATTACGAACGTGTGCAAAGTGAATTCTTCCTTCAAGTGCTCTGATCATGTGAGGCAGATCGTTCTCAAGGCTTGTGCCGTAAGAGCCGGAGCAGAATGTAACTCCGTTGTGAACGTCATCAACCGCCTTCATGAGCTTAAGGATGTTCTTTTCATTGTTGATGATCCTCGGAAGTCCGAATACAGACCAGGCGGGATCGTCGGGATGGATAGCCATCTTGATGTCATACTTATTACATACGGGCATGATCGCCTTCAAGAAATAAACAATATTTTCAAAGAGCTTGTCCTCGTCGATTCCTGAGTAGAGCTCAAAGAGCTCCTTGATGTGAGCCATTCTTTCGGGCTCCCAACCGGGCATTACGCTGCCGTTTGTGTCACCTGAAAGTGTTTCGAACATCTTCTCGGGATTGATAGCATCGATAGCTTCCTGAGTGTAAGCAAGTACGGTCGAGCCGTCTTCTCTTTTTCTTGCAAGCTCGGTTCTTGTCCAGTCGAATACAGGCATGAAGTTGTAGCATACCATGTGGATATCTTCTTTACCGAGATTCTCCAAAGTCTTTATATAGTTATCGATGTGCTCGTCTCTCTCTGCGGTAGCAGCCTTGATGGCATCCGATACGTTTACCGATTCGATACCTGAAACCTTAAGTCCGCCGTCAGCGACATCCTTTTTGAGAGCCTTGATCTCGTCCTGAGTCCAGAGCTCGCCTGCCTGCTTGTTGTAAAGAGTTGTGATAACGCCCTTTACACCGGGAACCTGTCTTATCTGCCAAAGCTTGACGGTATCGTATTCCTTACCGTACCAGCGAAGTGTCATTTCCATAATTAGAATTTCTCCCTTCCTAATACATCTTTTTTGATCTGATTTAATGATCTGAATAATAATTGTGGTCTGTATAATACAATAGTTTCTTTTAGTAAAAAAAAGAATGGAATAATTTGTTTCATACCTTGCAAAAATTGCAATCGGTGTTATTATACAAATATGAAAAGCAAACTAAGATCATCCTTTAACACAAGACAATACATGGTTTCATCGGATTTTGAGGTCTACTATTACTCAGACAGAGACTTCAAGACGCTTAAGCCGCATGCCCATGATTATTACGAGTGCTACCTCTTTATAGAGGGAGACGTTACCATGGAGATATTCAGTCCCGAGGGCAAGACCATCAGATACAAGATGTCTCCCGGCGACCTTATGCTGGTTCCTCCCGGGATCTCGCATCATGCGCTTATGAACAACCCCGAGAAGAACTACAGACGTTTTCTGTTCTGGATCAGCAAGGATTGTTGCAATTCACTCATGCAGGAATCAGTTGATTACATGTTCCTTTTCCAGAAGGCGGAGGCGTATCACAAATATATCTACCACCTTGCGCCTGCGCAGTTTCACATGGTAGAGTCCAAGTTCTTGCGCCTTTTAGAGGAGATCGCAAGTGAGAGATACGGAAGCACTGCGTTCAGACATCTGTGCCTTTGCGACCTTATCCTTACGATCAACAGGATTGTCTACGACGAGGAGAACATCAGCAGCGGAAGTGATGAGCTGACTCTTTTCCAAAATATCATTGCTTACGTTGAGAGTAATCTCGAAGATGCCCTTACGCTCGACGATATTGCCGGGCAGTTTTTTATAAGCAAGTACTACGTTGCGCATCTTTTCAAGGATACGCTCGGCGTTTCGCTCCATCAGTACATTATCAAAAAGCGCCTCGCCGAGTGCAGAAATGCGATCACGGGTGGCGCCAGTATTACAGGAACATATGAGAGATTTGGTTTTAGAGATTATTCCAGCTTTTTTAAGGCATTCAAAAAAGAGTACGGAATGTCCCCAAAGGAATACCAGGGACTCTATTCCAACAGCATATTACACACAGACGGTAAAGAGGCAAAGAAATGATACAGGACATAGCACCACATAAACTTCACAACGAGTACGATCCGGGCAAAAGACCCGGTGCAGACAGCAAGATATTTGTTTTCAGAGACAATCAAAGCGGCCGCGGCGATAAGGAACTTGCACTTTTTCTTGATGATGAAAAAAAGTGTGTCGAACTTCCGAAGTACTGCGAATTTTCGGGGCAAAAGATATCCGAAGAGAATTTCATATATCTTTTTTCCGTAGACGATGAGAGCTTTTTCCTTCTTGAAAATGTGGATGAAAAGACGCTTTCCGAGATCTTTAAGGGTAAAAGATACAGCTTTTGTTCTTTGAGAGAACTCAGAAACGAATATTACAATCCCAAAGAATACATTTATGCGGCATTTACCGCAAACCAGCTTGCCGAGTGGTATTCTGTAACAAGGTTCTGCGGAAAGTGCGGAGCAGAGAATGAGAACGATAAGCTAGAGCGCGCAAGAACCTGCCCTAAATGCGGAAACAAGATCTACCCGAGGATAAACCCTGCCGTTATCATTGGAGTTACCGACAAGGAGACCGACAGTATCATTCTTACCAAGTACCGCGTGGGCTACGGCCACAACGCTCTTGTTGCGGGCTTTACAGAGATTGGTGAGACGCTTGAAGAGTGCGTTGCAAGAGAAGTTATGGAAGAGGTCGGACTTAAGGTTGAAAACGTAAGATACTACAAGTCTCAGCCATGGGGTATCGCAAGCGACATCCTTGTTGGTTTTTACTGTGATGTGGTTGGAAATAAAGAGATCAAGATGGATAAAGGCGAGCTTAAATATGCCGAATGGGTGAAAAGAGAAGACATCGTCCTTCAGCCGCTTGAGTACAGCCTTACGAATGAGATGATGACAGTATTTAAAGAAAAAGGGTATAAAGGAACGGTGTAGCATAAGCTACACCGTTTTGTTAATTAAAGAAAAAATAAGGAACTTCCGATCTCACTTCGTTCGCCGGAAGACGTTCGAACCAGACTCAACAATACTTCGTCAGGTTCTCACAGCCGATATATTATATCGCTTCTTGCAGGTCCGTTACTTACCATAGTGATGGGATATCCGATCTGCTCCTCGATGAACTCGATATACTTTCTGCAGTTCTCAGGGAGATCTTCGTACTTCTTGATTCCTCTGATATCGCACTTCCATCCGGGAAGAGTCTTGAATACGGGCTTAGCCTTCTCAAGAAGGTGTGTTACGGGGAACTCAGTTGTAATTTCGCCGTCAATATCATAGCCTACGCATACGGGAATCTCATCGAGATATCCGAGAACGTCAAGTACTGTGAAAGCAACATCCGTTGTGCCCTGAAGTCTGCAGCCGTACTTACTTGCTACGCAGTCATACCAGCCCACACGTCTGGGTCTTCCTGTTGTTGCGCCGTACTCACCGCCGTCGCCGCCTCTTCTTCTGAGTTCCTCAGCTTCATCTCCGAAGAGCTCTGATACGAATGCACCTGCTCCGACAGCTGATGAATAAGCCTTGGATACTGTAACGATCTGCTTGATCTCATAAGGAGGGATGCCTGCTCCGATCGCGCCGTAAGCTGCGAGAGGAGATGAAGATGTAACCATGGGATAGATTCCGTGGTCGGGATCCTTCATTGTTCCGAGCTGACCCTCGAGAAGAATTGTCTTTCCTTCCTTGATCGCTTTGTCGAGATAGAGAGATACGTTGCCGACATAAGGCTTAACCTGCTCTCTCCAGTCAATAATCTGTTTGAAGAGTGCTTCCTGATCGATGGGCTCTGCATGATAGAGATTAACAAGGAGTACGTCCTTGATCTGCGCGATACGTGCGATCTTTTCCTTGATAACGTCATCATCCTGGAAGAACTCGTTTATCTGCCATCCTATCTTAGAGAACTTATCTGAATAAAAAGGAGCGATTCCTGACTTTGTTGAACCAAAGCTCTTTCCGGCAAGTCTTGCTTCCTCAAGTGAATCGAACTGCACATGATAAGGCATCATAACCTGAACTCTGTCTGAGATCATGATCTGAGGAGCGGGAACTCCCTTGGAAGTAATCTCATTAAGCTCATTCATGAACTTTGTGATGTCAAATGCGACACCGTTACCGATGATGTTCATGATGTGTGAGTGGAATACACCTGAAGGCATCGTGTGAAGTGCGAATTTACCGTAATCGTTAACTATTGTGTGTCCGGCGTTTGCTCCGCCCTGGAAACGGATAACGACATCGGCCTGGTCTGCAAGAGTATCGGTAATCTTACCTTTTCCCTCGTCGCCCCAGTTGGCACCTACTACTGCTTTAACCATTTTAAAAAATCCTCCTTAAAAATAACTCTTTTAAGCTACATGAGATATGATATACGAAAAAAGAATATAAGTAAAATCAATCTTTTTTATATTTGCCATAAGTTTTGCTTATTTCTCGAAATTTTATATAAATTTATACAATTTTTTGACATACAAACCGGTAAAAAGCTTAAAATAATAGTACATATAATCATTTATGATTCGCATAATATAGGAGGTTAGCATGGGCAGAGCAGCCGTAATAGGAAATGAATTTTCACAAGATTCATTCAAAAAACTTTCTGTATCCGATAAGTTTAAAAAAGTCTTCAACAGACTTAGACTTAATCTTGTTGTTATCTTTGTGGTAATCATCATAATTGATGCTTTCTCTGTTTTTAATCTGAATATGATCTACAACAGATTTTATGAGCAGAATACCCAGCAGGGTGAGATACGTATCACCATCCAGGCCCTTGCCAAGTACTACCTCTGGGCACTGAATGCATATGACGAGGCTGACAGAGCCGAGCAGATGCAGGGGGCAAAAGAAAAGATCCAGGAGCTGAACGATGGCCTTGATTCACTCGGAAAGGTATATAACGACGACCTTACCGAAGTATATAAGCACATCGCGGATATAGACAATTCCGCGGCTACTTTGGATGCAATGTTTGCTGCGGGTAATTCTCACGAAGAACTTTATAATTACTACGTTGCCAACGTCAACGAGGCTATAAAAGTAGTCGTTAAAGATTTCAAGGAAATAGGTATATCAGCCAAAGAGCAGGCACATAAAGCATTTAATGCCGCTCTTACAAGTGTGTTTATTTTGACTGTGTTCTCACTGGCCATAGTTGCCTATGCGATTCTTTATTCAAACAAGGCAAGACGCGCTCTAACCGGAAGCATACTCGGACCTATCGAATCCATTTCCAAGGCTGCCGACGACATGGCTAACGGTAAGATCGAGATCAAGATCCCCAGCGAATCGGACGACGAGCTTGGAAAGCTTGCCAATGATATCACATATTCGACCGATGTTATCGAAGAGATTGTAAAAGATATTACGGAGACCCTGGGACGTATGTCAACGGGCGATTTCTCCTGCGGTTCAAAGAATGAAAAACTGTATATCGGTGATTATGCTGCCATTAAGAAGGCTCTCGGAAATATTGCCGAGACGCTTAGCAGCACACTTCAAGAAGTTAAGAATTCTTCATCGCAGGTTTCTCAAGGAGCCATCAATATGTCACAGGGAGCCAACGATCTTGCGGAAGGCTCTACAGATCAGGCTGCGGCTGTTGAAGAGCTTACGGCCTCGGTTAATTCAGTAACCGAGCAGACAAGGCAGCTTGCGACAGTTGCGGAAAAGAGTAAGAGAATGGCGACTGAAGTAAGAGACAATGCCGAGACATCAGCTGCCAAGATGCATCTTGTGACAGATGCCATGACCAGGATCACTGAGGCGTCCGCTGAGATTGAACAGGTAACAAATTCAATTGAGGCTATTGCCAGTCAGACATCACTTCTTGCACTCAATGCTTCAATTGAGGCTGCAAGAGCCGGAGAAACAGGAAAAGGCTTTGCGGTTGTTGCGGATCAGATTGGACAGCTTGCGGATCAGTCCAGCGAAGCTGCAAAGAATACACATCAGCTTATAGCAGATACAATGGATGAGATCAGTAACGGTAATGCGGTTGTTGCAGAGACGACGCAGGCGCTCGATGCCATGCAGCACAGCGTAGAAGAGATAACGGAGATGATCGTTCAGACAGGAGACCTTGCGGAGCAGCAGTCTCAGAGTATGGACGAGATCGATAAGGGAATCGAGATGATATCCAATGTCGTTCAGAACAACTCCGCTACAGCTCAGGAATCAAGTGCCGTATCGCAGGAACTTTCGGAACAGTCGGAGAGTCTTAACAAGCTGATAGATCAGTTCACGATAGGTTCACAGTTCTGATTTTTGACACAGTATCATAATATTGCTTTTGAAATATGCCTACATTATAATGATGTAGATATCGATATTTCGGTATCTACATCATTTTTTATTTAATGAGCATAAGCAATTTGGGGGCGCCGCGGCGCAAAAGAGAGGACTGGGGTATGATACATATTAAATCATTAGAGGACGGACTTGAGCTTTTTAAGACTCTGGGCTCCGACATAAGAATTGAGATCATAAAGGTGCTTCTTGATGAGGGAAGCCTTAACATGAACGATCTTGCAAGACATCTTAATATCACAAACGGTGCTCTTACAAGTCATATAAAAAAGCTTGAGGAGTGCGGACTTGTTCGCGTATCATCGGAAGCACTCGGTCACGGCAATCAGAAGATCTGCTCGGCAACACTTGAAAGAATACTTATAGATGTTGTTCCTGAGAAAAAAGATCAGGATATATATACAACGGATATTAAAGTCGGACATTATCTTGACTGCCTTGTTTATCCCACATGCGGAATATGTTCAACGGAGAAAGCCATCGGAGAAGTTGACGATCCAAGATATTTCACTCATCCCGATAGATTCGATGCGGATATTCTTTGGTTTACCAAGGGCTTTGTTGAATATCAGATTCCAAATTTCATCCCAGGCAATCAGAAAATAGATGAACTATGCATCACCGCAGAGCTCAGCTCGGAGGCTCCAGGTTACAATAACGTATGGCCTTCCGATATCTATTTTTACATTAACAATACATTTGTCGGAACTTGGACATCTCCCGGAGATTTCGGTGACGTGAAGGGAGTCTTTACGCCCGATTGGTGGTTCCCGATGTGGAATCAGTACGGACTTATCAAGATGCTTGTCATAAATCACGACGGCACTTTTATTGACGGACTCAAGATTTCCGATGTAACGACAGATTCTCTTGAACTTACATCCAAGAGCAATATTAAATTTAAACTCGAGGTTCCCGACACTGCGGAGCATGTCGGAGGACTAACGATATTTGGCAAAGGTTTTGGTAATTACAACCAGGACATCAATGTCAAAATGAAATACAGTGCAATGAATTAAGGAGACATCTAAGTGGAACAGAACAGCAAAACACCTATGTACAAGCGAGTTCTCGCTATTATCGGTATCTTGATCCTTATCGGTATGTACATAAATCTTTTAATTCAGGCGGCAATCGGTTCGCCTGATACCTTCAACACATTTGTATATTGCGCAGCCGCAACAGTTGCGGTTCCGATAGCCATATGGGTACTTATGTGGGCAACAGGTGCGATCATCGGAAGGCATACGATGGCATCACTGGATCTTTTTTCAGCAAACAAAAGACATGACAAATACGGAAACGTTATTCCGGATGGCGAGATAGATACGGTTGTCTTTGATATAGGAAATGTCCTTGTTGATTTCGCCTGGGAGAAGTTTATTGAGGATAAGGGCTTTACCGGCGAGATCGCAGAGCGTATCGGAAAGGCATCTGTTTTGAGCGATGACTGGAAAGAGATCGACCGCGGAGTCCTTTCTATTGAAGAGATAATCGGAAATTTTGTTAAGAACGATCCTGAGATAAAAGAGCAGATTGAAAAGACATTCTCGGATTTTAACAATATCTGTATAAAAAGAGACGCAACGATTCCTTGGATAACGGCGCTCAAGACAGCCGGCTATAAGGTTTTGTATCTTTCCAATTATTCGGGACAGGTTCTTGAAGGAACAAAAGAAGCTATGGCATTCAGAGAATTTACCGACGGAGGCATTCTTAGCTACACCGAGCACATGATAAAGCCCGACCGTGAGATTTATGACCTTCTCGTTGAGCGCTATAACCTTACACCTTCAAAGACAGTATTTATCGATGACACTCCCGTCAACGTGGAGGCTGCCAAGAACTATGGTTGGAAAGGCATCGTGTTTAAGGATTATAAGCAGGTAAAAGAAGAACTTGAGAAACTTGGGGTGAAATACTAATGAAGATCTTGGAAACGGTGAACCTGAGACCATTGATCACATGTATTCAGACCTTCAGGAATTTATCAGCATGTGCAACAGCATTATACGTGAGCGCTAAAAGTACTTGTGCAGTACGACGCCTCAGGCTTTTATAAGCTCGACGAGTTTTCTTGCGGCAATAGACAGCGGTCTTGTTTCGTTTGTGATAACGCAGATCTTCCTTTTGGGGATCATCTTATTAAAACGAAGCTCGAACAAAACTCCGCTGTCGAGGTACTCTTTGGCAAAGTCTTTGACAACGCAGCCGACTCCAAGGTTACGAAGCGCGAACTGTACGATCATGTCGCTTGTTGCGAGCTCGAACTCAGGGTGAAGCTCGGCGCCGTTCTCGGTTAAAAGAGAACTTATATAATCTCTGGTACTTGTCTTTCCTTCAAGCATTATTAACGGAACGTTTGAAAGATCGGAAAAATCCAGCATCTTATTTTTATATTGAATAAACTTACGGCCGGCTACAAAGGTATCTTCTATCTCGGAAACGGGGAAGAAACTGTAGCCGTCTTTTTCTTTAAAGGGCGTGGAAATAACACCGAAATCAATCTTGTCATCTTCGAGAGAAGAAAGCGTTTCGGGTGTGGGACCGTTGGTTACGGTAACCTTGATCCCGGGATAGAGCTCATGGAATTTTTCAAGATAGGGCAGCAAAAAGAATCTGAGCGTCATATCGCTTGCACCGATCCTGACTTCTCCGGCGTCCAGATGAAGAAGCTGCGAAAGGCGCTGCTCTCCGAGCTCTATCTGTTCATAACCTCTTTCGATATATCTATATAGAAGATTTCCTTCACTTGTAAGCTTCATTCCTCTGGAAGTTCTCTGAAAAAGAGTGCAGCCGAGGGACTTTTCAAGCTGATGGATTGACTGTGTCACGGCAGGCTGGGAAATAGACAGTTCTTTTGCCGCGAGAGTTATGCTTGAAAGCTTTCCTACATAATAAAAGGTTTTATAATATTCGAGGTTGTTGGTCATAAGTGGGCTCCGTGGGGTACCTTGATAAAGGTGGAGTGCGGTTGGTTGTGGGGAAATACGCATTGCTACGTTGCTTCGCAACTCTCGCAATGCTCCAATCATTCGGAATCCGCTATTTTTACATCGTAAAAATGCTACTTCCTCATGAATGGGTGGGGGAGGCAAGCCAATTTGATATACGCATTGCCATAATTGTGATATAAGAAGTGCTGCGCTGAGGCAGCTTTCGCACTTCTTCATTCATTCGGAATCCGCACTGTCGTGCTACTTCCGAATGCCTGTACGATTCCCAAAAACAAACAGAATCTTAAGCGAGCTTAGATTCTGCTTCTTTTTGGGAATCTATATCACAATTATAAAAAATAATATTGCCATTCGCAAATCTGCTTGCTATAATGTTTCAAGAACTCGGACAGGAGTTTTTTTGAGTGCCACAAATTCAGTTAGAAACGGCCGAAAGCCAGAACAGGAGCGGAATTTCATGAGCATGGAAAATGACAACAATGTCAATGAGAACAGTGTTGAGGATATTATTTTAAGATATCGACCCGAGCTTGCGAAGATTACACCTTACCTTAATTGGCTTAAAGAGAACGTCAAAGTTGAGGTCGCTCAGACCTATTCAAACAGCGAGCTCAAATCTATACCCTTTCCGGTATACGATTCCAATCTTTTGGGCTTTGTAAAGGCGGCTCAGACCACCAATCTTCTAGATCGCAACTACGTCTATGTTTACAGCGAGAATCACCTTAGAAACTACAAGGACGAGCTTCTTTTTATACAGGAAGCCGGAATCACGGACATGGATGCTCTTGCGGGAATCCTTTCCAGTTACATATTAAGAGGAATGGTAAAGGGCTCTGTTTGGTCAGAAGGCGTGGCTACGGGAGTTCTGTATCAGGTAGTCAAGAAGATGGACGAACTGATCAAGTTCTGGGGACAGGATAACCTTTCAAGACAGTAACATTGACAAGTAGCAGAGGATAGCGGACGAATGGGAGAGAAATCCACCATCAAAAAGAAGTACATTCTTGGCAAGGCCAGAGAAGTCTTTGCCGAAAAAGGCTTCAAGAATGTCACAATGAAGGATATTGTAGATGCCTGCGACATCAGCCGTGGGGGTCTTTATCTCTATTTTTCCGGTACAGATGAATTATTCCTTGCAGTTCTTGCAGACGATATTGCAGAAGACGATGAAGAAGCCGTAACGGCAGCTCTTTCCGGCAATGCATCTGCAGGTGATATGTTAGCTCTTTTCCTAAAAGAACAAAAGAAAGAGATCCTCAGGAAAAAGAACAATCTCATTGTCGCTACTTATGAATACTTTTCCGTTAATAAAGTATCGGCTAAGGATAATCCCCTAAAAAAACAGTTTGATACCGCAGTTAAAATAGTTGAAAAGCTTATTGAAAACGGCGTTGAAAGTGGTGAATTCTATTGCGAGAACCCTCTTGGATGTGCTCGTAATCTTATGTACGTTGTGGAAGGTCTCAAGATCACTTCCAAGACGGTAGGTATTAATGAAGAAGCCATTGATAAAGAGCTTATGTATGTATTAGAGGGATTAGTGCCCGATGAATTAAATAATAACAGTAATTAATAAAGAGTGCTTTGAACCATCGGCACTCTTTATTTACAATATACATTATCAAATTAGTGAGGAGATATTATGAGCACGGTAAAACGAATCTATGTTGAAAAGAAAGCCCCCTATGCCGGAAAGGCTAAGGAACTCAAGGCAGAGATCAAGGGCTACCTTGGCATTAAGAGTGTGGAGGAAGTACGTATATTCATCAGATATGACGTTGAGAACGTATCGGATGAAGTATTTGAGAAGGCTTGCAACACAGTCTTTTCAGAGCCCCCTGTAGACATTCTTTACAGAGAAAATATTGAGATTCCTCAGAATGCAAAAGTATTCAGCATAGAGGCGCTTCCCGGACAGTTCGATCAGAGAGCCGATTCCGCAGAGCAGTGCGTTCGCTTCATCAAGGGCGACGAAGAGCCTGTCATCAAGACAGCCGTTACATACATGCTTATCGGAAATGTATCTGATGAAGAGCTTGCCAAGATTCAGGAATATACAATGAACCCTGTTGATTCAAGAATTGCTGCGCCCGAAAAGCCCGCAACTCTTGTTACCAACTACGATGAGCCCGATGATGTTGCAGTATTTGACGGCTTCAAGGATATGTCTGAGAACGATCTCAAGGCGCTTTATGAGTCACTCGGACTTGCCATGACCTTCAACGATTTCAAGTGGATCCAGACATATTTCCATGATGATGAGAACCGCGATCCTTCAATGACAGAGATCAGAGTTCTTGATACATACTGGTCAGATCATTGCCGTCACACAACATTCGGCACTGAGCTCACGGATATCGAGTTTGCAGACGGCTTCTACAAGGAACCCATCGTCAATGCTTATAACGAATACCTCACAGCAAGAGACGATCTTTACAAGACAGATGAAAAGAAAAAAGAGAAGTTCATTTCTCTTATGGATATCGCCCTCATGGGTATGAAGAAGCTCAAGAAGGACGGAAAGCTCACAGACATGGAAGAGTCTGAGGAGAACAACGCTTGTACAGTAGTTGTGCCTATCGAGGTTGACTACGGCGAGGGCGTTAAGACAGAGAACTGGCTTGTGTTCTTCAAGAACGAGACACACAACCATCCCACAGAGATCGAGCCTTTCGGTGGCGCTGCTACTTGCCTTGGAGGTGCGATCAGAGATCCTCTTTCAGGAAGAGGCTATGTATACCAGGCTATGCGTGTAACAGGTGCGGCTGATCCCACTGTTCCCGTAGCTGAGACAATGAAAGGCAAGCTTTCACAGAAGAAGCTCGTTCGCGGCGCTGCATCAGGTTACTCTTCATACGGTAACCAGATCGGACTTGCAACAGGCTATGTAAAAGAGGTTTATCATCCCGGATACGTTGCAAAGCGTATGGAGATCGGTGCGGTAATGGGAGCTGCTCCTCAGGAGCACGTTATCAGAGAGTCCGCAGATCCCGGAGATATCATCATACTCCTTGGCGGACGTACAGGTAGAGACGGCTGCGGCGGAGCTACAGGTTCATCCAAGGCTCACGACAGCAAGTCACTTACAACTTGCGGAGCAGAGGTTCAGAAGGGTAACGCTCCTACAGAGAGAAAACTTCAGAGGCTCTTTAGAAGACCTGAAGTAAGTGAGCTTATCAAGAAGTGTAACGACTTCGGTGCCGGCGGTGTATCCGTTGCGATCGGTGAGCTTGCACCCGGTCTTGATATCAACCTCGATCTTGTACCCAAGAAGTACGCAGGTCTTGACGGAACAGAGCTTGCAATCTCCGAGTCACAGGAGAGAATGGCAGTTGTTGTTGCACCTAAGGATGTAGACAAGTTCCTTGGATATGCGGCAGAAGAGAACCTCGAGGCGGTTAAGGTTGCGGTTGTCACAGAAGAACCCAGACTTGTCCTTAACTGGAGAGGTAAAAAGATTGTAGACATAAAGAGAGCATTCCTTGATACCAACGGAGCTCATCAGGAGACCAAGGTTAAGGTAGAAGTTCCTGCTCAGGAAGACAACTACTTTAACAAGATCGCATCCGATAAGGTATCACAGGCTCTTTCAAATAACGATGTAAAAGAGGCATGGCTTGCACAGATGAGCGACCTCAACGTATGCTCACAGAAGGGTCTCGTTGAGATGTTCGACTCTTCGATCGGCGCAGGTTCGGTACTCATGCCTTACGGTGGAAAGTATCAGCTCACCGAGACACAGACAATGATCGCCAAGCTTCCTGTACTTTCAGGAAAGACAGATACAGTAACAATGATGAGCTACGGCTTCGATCCTTATCTTTCAAGCTGGAGCCCTTATCACGGAGCTGCTTACGCGGTAACAGAGTCTGTATCAAGAATCGTTGCATCCGGCGGTGATTATAAGAACCTCCACTTCACATTCCAGGAGTACTTCAAGAGAATGACTGAGGATGCACAGCGCTGGAGCGAGCCTTTCACGGCACTTCTCGGAGCATTTGAAGCTCAGCTTCGCTTCGGAATCGCTTCAATAGGCGGTAAGGATTCAATGTCAGGCTCATTTAACGAGATCAACGTTCCGCCCACACTCGTATCTTTTGCGGTAGACGTTGCTAAGCTTTCGGATGTCATCACACCCGAACTTAAGAAAGCAGGAAACAAGCTTGTACAGGTAAGGCTCCCTAAAGATAAATTCGACCTTCCCGATTACGACAAGGTTATGGCTATCTACTCCGATATCACAGACCTTATGAAGAAAAAAGCTATCGTTTCGGCTTACGCTGAGGACAGCTACGGAATCGCTGTGGCTGTCAGCAAGATGGCATTCGGTAACGGACTCGGAGTTAAGATCGCTGATGGAATCAAGGCAGAAGAGCTCTTTGCGAACGACATCGCAGACATCGTTGCTGAAGTTCCCGCAGATAAGCTTGCAGATGTACTTAAGATCGCAGGAGCAAGAGAGATCGGTGAAGTTACGGCTGATGCCAAGATCACAGCATGCGGCATGACTCTTGACCTTAACGATGCACTTGCAGCTTGGAAGAATAAGCTCGAGAAGGTATTCCCTTCAACAGTCGGAACAGAGAAGACTTCAGTTGAGTCACCTCTCTTTAAGGCTGACAGCATCTACGTATGCAAGAATAAGGTTGCAAAGCCCACAGTATTCATCCCCGTATTCCCGGGAAGTAACTGTGAGTACGACAGCGCGCAGGCATTTGAGAGAGCAGGCGCCAATACAAACATCAAGATATTCAAGAACAGAAACGCAGAGGATATCGTAGAGTCTGTGGCAGAGTTTAAGAAGGCTATAAACAATGCTCAGATCATCATGTTCCCCGGCGGATTCTCAGCAGGTGATGAGCCTGACGGAAGTGCCAAGTTCTTCGCGACAGCCTTCCAGAACGCAGAGATAAAAGAAGCTGTAGAAGATCTTCTCAATAACAGAGACGGACTTGCGCTCGGAATCTGTAACGGTTTCCAGGCTATGATAAAGCTCGGACTTGTACCTAACGGCAAGATCACAGGACAGAATGAGAACTCTCCTACACTTACATTCAATACTATAGGAAGACATATCTCCAAGATGGCTTACATCAAGGTCGTTTCAAACAACTCACCTTGGCTTTCCGAAGCTAAGCTCGGCGGAGTTTACACTAACCCCGCATCACACGGTGAGGGTAGATTTGTAGCGCCCGACGATGTACTTGATACACTCTTTAAGAACGGACAGATCGCAACACAGTACTGCGATCTCGACGGTAACGTAACAATGGACGATGAGTGGAACATCAACGGTTCTTACAGAGCGGTTGAGGGTATTCTTTCACCTGACGGAAGATGCCTTGGTAAGATGGCTCACTCAGAGAGAAGAGGCGACGGCGTAGCCGTTAATATCTTCGGTGAGCAGGACATCAAGATATTCGAGAGTGGTGTTAAGTACTTTAAGTAAGAAATAAACGAGTTATATCTGGAGGAAATAAATGAAAGCTTTTTTGATCTTGGAAGACGGAAGCATCTTTGAAGGCAAGCACTTCGGAGCCGACAAGGATGTTATAAGTGAAATAGTTTTTAATACATCGATGGCGGGATATACGGAAGTATTTACAGATCCTTCCTACGCAGGACAGGCAGTCTGCATGACTTATCCCCTTATAGGAAACTACGGCGTTTGCCTTGACGATATGGAGTCGGAAAGACCTTGGGTTGACGCTGTAATTGTTAGAGAGCTTTCACGCATCCCTTCAAACTTCCGCTGCGACATGTCAATCCAGGAATTCTTGGAAAAATACGAGATTCCCGGAATTGAAGGAATAGACACAAGAAAACTTGTAAGGATTCTCAGAGAAAAGGGAACCATGAACGGTATCATCACAACCAATGAAAACCTTACATTCGACAGCATCAAAGACAAGCTCCACGCATACACAACAGGAGACGTTGTAAGCAAGGTATCCTGCAAGGAAAAGATAGTTCTCAAGGGCGTATCCGATCTTTCAGAGAACGGACCTCTTTCAGGAAGTGCCGTATTCAACGCGGATAACTACAAGGCAGATCTTGCAGGCGACCACTCCAAGAGAGAAAAGAGACCTGCGATCGTAAAAGAGCTTAACGGCAAAGGCCTTAAGGTTGCGCTCCTCGATGTGGGAGCCAAGAAGAACATTGCGGCTTCACTTGCTGCAAGAGGCTGTGATGTTACGATATATCCTTCAAATACAACCGCTGAGGAGATCCTTAAGGACGCTCCCGACGGAATCATGCTTTCAAACGGCCCCGGTGACCCGAAGGAGAACGTGGATGTAATTAAGGAGATTAAAAAACTCTACGATTCAGATACACCTATTTTTGCGATCTGCCTCGGACACCAGCTTATGGCGCTTGCAACGGGTGCGGATACATTTAAGATGAAGTACGGCCACAGAGGCGGTAACCACCCGGTAAAAGACCTTACGAACGGCCGCGTATACATCTCATCTCAGAACCACGGCTATGTAGTAGACATGGATAAGCTTGATAAGAACATAGCTGAGCCTGCGTTCATAAACGTTAACGACGGAACCAATGAAGGACTTGCTTATGTCGGCAAGAACATCTTCACTGTGCAGTTCCATCCCGAGGCATGCCCCGGACCGCAGGATTCAAGCTATCTGTTTGACAGATTTATAGATATGATGAAAAAAGGAAAAGTAGGAGGAAAGAACTGATGCCAAAGAATAAAGATGTTAAAAAGGTACTGGTAATCGGTTCAGGACCTATCGTAATCGGACAGGCAGCAGAGTTTGACTATGCCGGAACTCAGGCATGCCGTTCACTTAAAGAGGAAGGAGTTGAGGTTATCCTCGTTAACTCCAACCCCGCAACTATCATGACGGATAAGGACATTGCCGACGAGGTTTATATCGAGCCCCTTACAGTCAAAGTCCTTGAGCAGATAATCGAAAAGGAAAAGCCCGATTCAATCCTTCCCACACTTGGAGGACAGGCAGGACTTAACCTTGGTATGGAGCTTGATGAGTCAGGCTTTCTTAAGTCACATAACGTAAAGCTCCTCGGAACAACAGCAGAGACAATCAGAAAGGCTGAGGACAGACAGGAATTCAAGGACACCATGGAAAGAATCGGTGAGCCTTGCGCTGCTTCACTCGTTGTTCACAACGTTCAGGACGGTGTTGAGTTTGCCAACAAGATTGGCTACCCCGTTGTTCTTCGTCCCGCGTTCACACTCGGTGGTTCAGGTGGCGGTATCGCGCACAATCAGGTTGAGTGTGAGGAGATACTTGAGAACGGACTCAGACTTTCACGTGCAAACGAAGTTCTTGTAGAAAGATGCATCGCAGGATGGAAAGAGATCGAGTACGAGGTAATGCGTGACTCTGCGGGAAACTGCATCACGGTATGTAACATGGAGAACATCGATCCCGTCGGTGTACATACAGGTGACTCCATCGTTGTGGCTCCTTCTCAGACACTTTCCGACAAGGAATACCAAATGCTCAGAAGCGCGGCTCTCAACATCATCGACGAGCTTCAGATCACAGGTGGATGTAACGTACAGTTTGCTCTTCACCCCACAAGCTTTGAGTACTGCGTAATCGAGGTTAACCCTCGTGTAAGCCGTTCATCAGCGCTCGCTTCCAAGGCTACGGGTTATCCGATCGCCAAGGTTGCAGCCAAGATCGCACTCGGCTACACACTTGATGAGATCAAGAACGCCATCACAGGTAAGACATATGCAAGTTTCGAGCCTACACTTGACTACTGCGTAGTTAAGTTCCCGAGACTTCCTTTTGATAAATTCATCACTGCAAAGAGAACTCTTACAACACAGATGAAAGCAACAGGTGAGGTAATGAGTATCTGCACCAACTTTGAAGGTGCCATGATGAAGGCTATCCGCTCACTTGAGCAGCACGTTGACTGCCTTACAAGCTATGACTTCTCAGAGCTTGACGACGAAGAGCTTACTGAGCGTCTTAAAGTTGTAGACGATCAGAGAATCTGGGTTATTGCCGAGGCTCTCAGAAGAGGCTTCTCACACGAGCAGATCCATGACATCACACTCATCGACATCTGGTTCATTGATAAGCTTCACGCACTTGTTAAGATGGAGCTTAAGCTTCTTAGGATCGGTGAGAAGAATACACAGGGTAAGGACGCAGACCTTGCGGAAGCCAAGAAGATCATCAGCTTTGAGACACTTCTTGAAGCTAAGCGCCTTGAGTATCCCGATTCCGTTATCAGCAGACTCACACGTTTCTCTGAGGATGTGTTAAAAGAGCTTAGATATGAATACAATATCAAGGCCACCTTCAAGATCGTTGATACCTGCGCAGCTGAGTTTGCGGCTGAGACACCTTACTACTATTCGGTTTACAACGGACCCGATTCTGAAGATGAGGCTGCTCTTAAGGCTGACAGCGGCAAAAAGAAGATCCTTGTACTTGGCTCAGGTCCTATCAGGATCGGTCAGGGTATCGAGTTCGACTATTGCTCTGTTCACGCAACATGGGCATTTAAGAAGGCCGGTTTTGAGACAATTATCATAAACAACAACCCCGAGACTGTAAGTACTGACTTCGATATAGCTGATAAGCTTTACTTCGAGCCTCTTACACCCGAGGATGTAGAGAATATCGTAAGACTTGAAAAGCCCGACGGAGCGGTTGTTCAGTTCGGCGGACAGACAGCCATCAAGCTTACTCAGGATCTTATGAAGATGGGCGTTAAGATCTACGGTACGGATGCCAAGGATGTAGATGCAGCCGAGGACAGAGAGATTTTTGATCAGATCCTTGAAGAGACACAGATCAAGCGTGCTCAGGGTGCTACCGTATACACAGCGGAAGAAGCCAAAGAAGTTGCAAACCGTCTTGGTTATCCCGTACTTGTAAGACCTTCCTACGTACTTGGAGGACAGGGCATGCAGATAGCTCTTTCCGATGCAGAGATAGAAGAGTTCATGAACATCATCAACAGATATGCTCAGGATCATCCTATCCTTGTTGATAAGTACCTTCAGGGTGTTGAGACAGAGGTTGATGCCGTTTGCGACGGTGAAGACATCGTTATCCCCGGTATCATGGAGCATATCGAGAGATCCGGTATTCACTCAGGTGACTCAATCTCCGTATATCCCGCACAGTCTCTTTCGGATAAGGTTAAGCAGACAATCGCCGAATATACAAGAAGACTTGCAAAGGCTCTTCACGTAATCGGACTTATAAACGTACAGTTCATAGCTGTGGGCGATGAAGTATATATTATCGAGGCGAACCCCAGATCATCACGTACCGTTCCTTACATCAGTAAGGTTACCGGTATTCCGATCGTCGATCTTGCAGCAGAAGTTATGCTCGGTAAGAAGCTCAAAGACCTCGGATACACACCCGGACTTCAGCCTGAAGCCGGCTATGTGGCGATCAAGATGCCTGTATTCTCATTTGAGAAGATCAGAGGAGCCGAGATCAGCCTCGGACCCGAGATGAAGTCTACAGGTGAGTGCCTTGGTATCAGCAAGAACTTCAATGAAGCACTTTACAAGGCATTCCTCGGAGCAGGAGTTAAGCTTCCGAAATATAAGCAGATGATCATCACCGTTAAGGATTCCGATAAGGGCGAGATCATCGACATCGCAAGACGTTATGAGAAGCTAGGATATATCATTTACGCGACAAGATCTACAGCCGCTACTCTTAACGACAACGGAGTAAAGGCAAGAAAGATCAACAAACTTTCTCAGGAATCACCTACGGTCATCGACCTTATATTAGGTCACAAGATCGACCTAGTAATCGATACACCTACACAGGGAAGAGATAAGACACGTGACGGATTCCTTATCAGAAGAACCGCGATCGAGACAGGTGTTAACGTTATCACTGCTCTCGATACAGCCAAGGCTCTTGTGACAAGCCTTGAGACAACCAACTCTGAAGAAGGACTTGAGCTTGTGGATATCGCAAAGCTTTAATGTAACAGATGACGCGAATCCGCGTATGCGGATGAATTAGACATGGTATTACTTTATGAGGAAACACTATGGCTAAGCTGATTTTAGACAATTCTCTTTCGGAAAAAGATATTGCTCGGGACTTCGAGTTATACGGAAACGCCGATATATCTTTTCCGGAAGGGGCACTTAAGATAGAGACAAAAGATAAGGAAGGCGAGGCTGCGTTTTTATGCACAGGCTCTTTTCCTTCTGATGTCCGTATTGAGTGGGAATTTATGCCTCTTTCGTCAGGCGGAAGAGCGTCTTTGATATTTGCTTGTAAGAATGCGCAAAGTGACGATGCTGCTAAGGAAGAACCCGGCAGCGAAAGTTTCTTTGAGCTTTCTTTTTATAGAAGAAAAGGCGCGGCGTCCAAGGCTTTTCATGTGAGTAAGCTTTTTAAGAGCGATCCCGTGCAGACGTGGGAAGTCGCTTCCGGAGCAGATCCTCTTCCCGATGCTGTAGTGCAGGCTTTCAGCGGTGTGAATGAATCAGGGGATAGCGACGGTTTTTGGTACAAGATGACTGTTGTAAAGAATAAAGACAAAGTCTCTTTTGCCATAAATGACATGGATATCCTCGGTTTTGCCGATGACGGCCTTAAGTGCGGAGAACTTCTTACGGGTGGACGGATCGGATTTAAACAGGAAGGCGCGATGGCTGCGAAGTACAGAAATCTCAAAGTCACATGGATATGATACGGTGTCAAAAGATCTTTTGACTAAAGATATTAATAATGGGAGAAGCGTATGAAAATTTTGGTTATAAACGGACCGAACCTCAATTTCCTCGGAATCAGAGAAAAGGCGGTCTACGGCAATCAGGACTATGACTATCTTTGCAATATGATAAAAGAAAAGGCGAAGGCGGACGGTGATGAGGTTGAGCTCTATCAGTCCAACCATGAGGGTGCCATAATCGACAGGATTCAGGCTGCCTACAGCGACGGAACCGAAGGGATCGTAATTAATCCCGGTGCGTATACACATTACAGCTATGCGATCCACGATGCGCTTAAGAGTATAGAGAATATCACCAAGGTTGAGGTGCACATTTCCGACATCAGTTCCAGGGAGGAATTTCGCAAGATTTCAGTAACGGCGCCTGCTTGTGACAAGCAGATATACGGACATGGGCTAAACGGCTACCTCGAAGCAATGGATTATATAAAAAAATGATGTAAAACCGCGAAGAATTGGCTTATAATGTTGATATGATATAGGTGTCATAAGTGCAAAATGCGTACATGCTTGCATGTGCCAAAGGAGCTTGGCATGAGAAATATTATTATTAAAGTAAGCACAATTATTTTCGCGGCTTTTATTTTGAGCTTTGCGATCGCAACACCCGCTTACGCGAGCGGTTTTGACGCAGCGTATTATGCGGCCAAATATCCCGACGTGCATGAGGCGTTTGGTGATGATGTACTTGAGCTGTATAATCACTACCTCAATTTCGGTATGGATGAGGGACGATTTAAAAACGCGGAAGAAGAGGCGGCAGGCGTGCCGGCGACCACAATCGATACATATGTTGACGTTGATATCGAGAATCAGACGATGACTTATTATGTTGACGGTGAGGTTGTGCTTACATCGCCCTGCGTTACCGGTAAAGAGAGCACCGGCAATTCGACTCCCAGAGGAAGATTTGTGCTTCGAGCCAAGGTTCCCGGCAAAAATCTTGTAGGTCCCACATGGAACGTCTGGGTCGACAGATGGATGAGATTTACTACCTTCTGCGGACTTCACGATGCAAGCTGGAGAGGTAAGTTCGGCGGACAGATATACAAGAAGAACGGATCGCACGGATGCGTCAATCTTCCCAAAGATGTGGCGTATCAGCTTTATGACATGATTGAGATCGGTACGGCGGTGATCGTGCACTGATCGAGTTTTTATGAGGATGATGTAAAAATCTTATTTTGAGGGGAATAATATGGCATTTGATATTTCTTCGATAACAGGTGCGGTAAACAATTACTTAAGCTCAATATCGGATACAAGCAAGCTCCTTACTCAGAAAGAGAGCGAGAATGCTTTTGATACAAGCTTAAGCGGGATATTCCAAAAGTATCTGGATAAGGCTATCTCAGATGAGACGGGGAAGAGTCTCGACGGCATAACATCAGATACCACGGTAAAAGAAATTGCGGCTAAATATGGGATCACGGAAGACGATCTTTTGAAATATATAAGATCTGATATTACGCCGGCAAAACAGGTTGCGGCGGTAAAAGATGTTCCACAGACAAAAAATACAGAAGCGGCGCATGTACAGAGGGTCGACACTTCGATTCCGTTTCCCAAGTTTGATATAGGGAGCATGATAGCTGATAATATCGCTTCACACAACAGATTTAACACGGATACTTTCTCAGGAGCTGAGCACACTGCTCAGAGAGAAATATCCGCAAAGGGGATAGATCCGTATTATTCAAATATGATAAAGAGCTCTATAAAGGAAAGTGAAACATGAGTACAAGTTATGCTGAGGGTGGAATACCCAAGACAATTGAGGAACTGAAGGATTATTGTGAGAGAAACGGTTTTACCGAGAGTAAGACAAGATTCTTTATAGGCTATAATTATGAAGGGCCTAAGGCTTTTGGTATATACAAGGACGAGGCCACGGGAGAATTCGTGGTCTACAAGAATAAAGCCGACGGGACCAGAGCCGTTCGATATAAGGGAAAAGACGAGGAGTTTGCGGTTGTTGAACTGTACGATCGTCTTCAGTCTGAGATTACCAATCAAAAACTTCAATATGCCGCCGACATGGCAGAGAGAGAAAGAAATAAATACGAGGTCGGTGACGGTCGCAGATTTTTAAACAGCTTCAGCAGAATGGATGAATATGAAAGCAGCGGTTTTTCGAATTTTACTCCGGATAACAACGACTCTTTCAAAGTTGATAACGACAGGACTTTCGGACGCGGCGGATATGACAGGAACGATTCAAGAGAATATAATCCGCTTGGAATTATAATAGGGATTATCGCGATCATTTTATCGCTTCTTTTAGGCGGCGGAGGCGGCTATCACGGTGGTAGCAGCGGACGAAGCAGCTATGGCGGATACGATAGATATGATTCACATTGGGATTCCGGTTCACACTCCGATTGGGATTCGGGTAACTGGGATTCGGGATATACAGATTGGGATTCCGATTGGTGATCCATGAATATTAACCAAAAAAAACAGTTGAAAAATCAAATCTTATAGTTTAATATAAACTAGTTGTTTGATGTGATGTAATTTAGGAGGATTTTTATATGATTTCTGCAAGTGATTTCAGAAATGGTATGACCATCGAGATTGATGGCAATGTATGTCAGATTATTGAATTTCAGCATGTTAAGCCCGGTAAAGGCGCTGCTTTCGTAAGAACTAAGCTCAAGGATATCATCAATGGTGGTGTTAAGGAGACAACTTTCCGTCCCACTGAGAAGTTCCCTGCAGCTCGTATCGACAAGAAGGATATGCAGTATCTTTATCAGGATGGAGATATCTTTAACTTCATGGATTCAGAGACTTATGAGCAGATCGGTCTTACATCAGACCAGATCGGTGACTCTCTCAAGTTCGTGAAAGAGAACGAAGTATGCAAGGTTATGTCTTATAACGGAAGCGTATTCGCAGTTGAGCCTCCTATGTTCGTAGAGCTTGCAATCTCTGAGACAGAGCCCGGATTCAAGGGTGACACAGCTACAGGTGCTACAAAGCCCGCTACAGTTGAGACAGGTGCTACAGTAGCAGTTCCTCTCTTCGTTAACGAGGGAGATGTTATCAAGATCGATACAAGAACAGGCGAGTATCTTTCAAGAGTTTAATCTGACGACCTTACTGACGCTTGGTAAAGTCATACTTATTCATAAAGAAACTAATATAGGCAATAGAGATGTATGTCTCTATTGCTTTTTCTTTTACCCAAAAACATGAAAAGAGGACTTTATGAATACAGAAGAATTTGAAAAAATAATAGAAAAAACATACACTGACTTTTCCGATGTCGCTGACAGGCTTTCTTTTAAGCTTATGAATCTGAAGAAAAACAAATGGGTATTGTCCGATGTTCCATACAGGCAATTTGAGGATCTGGCACTTGTTCCGATCTATATTTTTGATGATGACGGCGGAAGCGGCAATATCCTGATCAAGAACAATCATTTAAGATATTGGGATATAACGAGCGAAGAGCTATGGGAAAATGTGATGGAGAGCGCAGTGAAGATTGCTCCCGTCAAGATCCGCAACATAATACAGACTCTTGAAGAAATCCGAAAGATCAGGATAATCGGATACGAGAATCCGGACAGGATGCTCGTTGTGAGTAATGAAGATAACTTTTTCGGGGCGGGGGCAATTTTTTACCCCGGAGTGCTCAAAGATCTGGCAGGACGATTTGGCACAGACTTATATGTTGTTCCCGCATCGGTACATGAAGTCATCGTCGTCTCGGCAAAGGACAAGGAGGATGGATATGATATCATTCATGAGATATTGGAAGACGTCAATGCACATGACATCCCGCCTATGGATATCCTAAGTAACAACGTGTATATATATGATTGTAAGTCCGATAAACTCAGCATTTGCAAAGAGGAAAAGTGAGAAAAAGCCCATGGGACCGCATCATGCGTAGCTACGCCCGTATGGGCTTCCGTTTTTGGGCATCTTGTGGTATGATAGTGAAGTATGTATGCACCCGTAGTCTAATGGATAGAACGGAGGCCTCCGACGCCTTTAATGCAGGTTCGATTCCTGTCGGGTGCATCGAGAAATACAAGAAATACCCTCTTGAACGGGGAAATATAGAGGTTTTGGTTATGAAAAAAAAGAACAACAAAAATGATCTATTAAACTGGCGTAATGAGAAGAAGAGTATAATCGCATTTCTTGAAGACAATAAGAAATTGCTTATGCCTTTAATACTTGGAGTAGCAGTAATAATTACCGTAGCTATAGCACTTAGCGCCAATCACAGAGCTGTGAAGGCGGCAGCGACAGATGAGAATGCCAAGCAGGAAGAGCTGTATGCCGTAACAGATGCAACAATGAGTGAGGAAGAGAATCCCGAAGTAAACGCTCTTATCGAGAAGTACTATAAGGCTTCAGCCGATGGTGATGCGGATACTATCAAGCAGATATACAAGGGACTCGATGATACAGAGGTATTAAAAGCGGTTGCCGCTTCCGATTACATCGAGACATTTGAGAATATCAAAGTTTATTCCAAACCCGGCCCGGTAGAGGGAAGCTGCATTACTTATGTTTACAATGAAGTTAAGCTTTACGATTATGATAAGCCGGTACCCGGACTTGAGACATTTTATATCTGTACCGCAGAAGACGGCTCTTTATATATGAGCAGAGACATCGCGGACGAGGCTGTTCTTCAGTACATCAAGCAGGTTAATGTGCAGGCTGATGTTATCGACCTCAACAACAAGGTCGCTACTCAGTACAATGAGATGGTTCAGGGCGATGAGAAGCTTGCCGAGCTCCTTAACAATATGAGATCCGGTCTTCAGATCTCAGTCGGTGAGGCTCTTGCATCGGCGCAGGCTTCTAACGAGAGTGAAGAAAGTGCTGCGGAAGCTTCTTCCGAGGAAAAAGAGGAAGAGCCTGAGACGATCACACAGTATACGATCAAGGCTACAAGCGTTATCAATATCAGAAGTTCAGATTCCGAGACAGCGGAAGTTATCGGTAAGACCGAGACAAACCAGGAGTTCAAACAGCTTGAGGCTCGTGCCAACGGATGGAGTAAGATTGAGTACGAAGGCAAAGAGGCTTTCGTTAAGACTGAGTTCTTTGAGGTTGTAGGCGAAGAAACAATAGAGGCTCCCAAGAAGGATGATTCCGATACTCAGGAAGCCGATACGGAGGAGAAGGCCGAGAATACCGATACATCTGAGAATAAGGATGAAAAGGCCGAGGATACTTCTGACAATAAGGACGAAGGAAAGTCTTCTTCAATATCAAAGGGTAAACACGAAGTAACAGATACCGTTAAACTCAGAAAAGAGCAGAATACAGACTGTGACGTTCTTGCAACGATCTACAAGGCTGAGACCGTCAATGTTGTTGAAGTTGGTTCTGAGTGGTCCAAGGTTGAGTTCAAGAACAAGACCGGATATATCAAGACTGAATTCATAAAAGAGTAAGAGATGCTTACATTGGGAATGTGCCACTGTGCACATTTCGTCAAGATATTATTAGGGGAGGTATAGCTTATGTTTGGACGTGTTAAGGTTGCTATTATGGGAACCGGAAAGATTGCCGGAATCATGGCAGAAACTCTTAAGAATGTAAGAGGTGCCGTGTGCTATGCAGTTGGTTCCAGGACCAAGGAAAACGCCGACAGATTTGCACAGGCCTATGGAATCAAAAAAGCTTACGGCAGTTATGAGGAGCTTCTTGCCGATCCCAAGATAGATCTTGTGTACGTTGCTACACCTCATTCAGAGCATTACAAGAATGTAAAGCTTGCGCTTATGAACGGAAAGAACGTTCTTTGCGAGAAAGCATTTATGTTAAACGAACGCCAGGCAGAGGAGGTTTTCAAGCTCGCAGAGGAGAAGAAGCTTCTTGTTGTTGAGGCTATGTGGACAAGATTCCATCCGATGAGAGCCAAGCTCGAAGAGATCATGGCAAGCAATGTCATCGGTGAGCCCACAATGCTGACTGCCAATCTCGGATATAACATCAGGGAGAAAGACAGGATCAAGCTTCCGGAGCTCGGAGGCGGAGCACTTCTTGATCTTGGTGTATATACACTTAATTTTGCATCAATGGTATTTGGTAATGACGTTACCGATATTGTTTCCATGTGCTCTTTTAACGAGTATGGAATGGATCTTCACGACAGCATCACACTTCGCTATAAGAACGGCAAGATGGCTGTCCTCAATGCTTCCGCGCTTTCTGTCAGTGACAGAAGAGGCGTTATATACGGAAGTAAGGGATTTATCGTTGTTGACAACATCAACAATATAGAGGGTATCACCGTATATGACAGCGAATACAAGAAGCTGGCGTATTACAAGAGACCCAAACAAAAGACAGGATATGAGTATGAGGTCGAGGCATGCGTTAAGGCTATTTCCGAGAAGTGGCTTGAGTGCCCTCAGATGCCGCATGAAGAGACTCTTAAGATACTCAATATGATGGACTTTATCCGTAACAGCAATAATATCAAGTTCCCCGATGAAGATGTTATTACGGACGCTTCTTTAGAAGCTCCGGCCATCGAAAGCAATGATGTTCAGGTTTCCGAAAGCAATGATCAGACGGATAACGGTTCAGACGCTGCCAATGAGCAGACTACAGAATAATACTAAGCTGATAGCATGATGATTATTATGAAGAAAAAATTTCTTGTATGGATGCTTCTTTTTGCCATAATATGGGGTAATATTCCGCTTAGTTCCTATGCCGATGAGACAGATGGGCTTGGTACGGAAGAAGAAACGAGAGCGACCATCTCCAATCTTGAGAAAGAGAGTAAGGAGACCAAGGACGCTATCAAGCAGCTCCAGGGCGAAAAGGAGCAGACCAAATCCAATGTAAAGAATCTGCAAGATCAGAGCAGTGCTCTGCAATCTACGATCAATGGATATTCCAACAAACTAAACACAATAGACTCCGAGATCTCCGCTACAGAAGAGAAGCTCGCTGTAGTTTCCGCAGAGATAGTTGAGCTCGATAAGCAACTTCAGGAGGCCAGACAAGAGGAAAAGGAACGTTATGAGCTCCTTAAGCTTCGTATGCAATCAACTTATGAGAATGGCGGAAGTAAGGGCCTTTTGAGACTTATGCTTGAATCGGGTACGATGAAAGAGCTCCTTACCAAATTTGAATATATCAATGCCATAGTGGCTTATGATAAAAGGAAAATCTCTGAGCTTAAGGCCATACAGGATGATATAGAGGCCAAGAGTGCGGTCGTTGAACAAAAAGAAGCAGAGCTTGATGCATATCAGTCTCAGCTTGATGAAAAACATGATGAGATTGCCGGACTTACAAGTGTGGTAAAGGGACAGCTTAATACAACGAACAGTTCTCTTTCTTCCGAAAAGACCAAGCTTGACGATTATGATAAAAAGCTTGCCGAACTCGATAAGAAGATGAAGGCTCTGGAAGCCAAGACGGCTGCCGCACAGGCTGCTCTCGCTCAGCAGATCGCCGAGAGACTTGCGCGCACCAAGGAAGATACTTCCGGATCGTATTCTGCGAGCGATAACGAGCTTATATGGCTTGCGGCTACAATACAGGCGGAGTCTGACGGTGAATCATATACAGGTAAGCTCGGTGTCGGTTCTGTTATTATGAACAGAGTTAAGAGCTCGGCTTTCCCCAATGATGTTATCAGTGTAATAACCCAGCCCAACCAGTTTGCTCCTTACAGATCCGGTAAGGTTGAATTTATTATTGCAAACGGTCCCAATTCCACTTGTATAAGGGCAGCCCAGGAAGTGCTTGCGGGAGCCCGTGTAGGAGACTACTTGTTCTTTATGACGCAGAAGTGGGCGGATTACTATCGCATAAGCGAATATACCATGATCGGTAACCATGCATTCTTCTACAGATGGCAGACCAAAGAGGCACCTCCGGAGGAGGCTGCCGAAGCAGAATCTGAGAACCACGAAGAGGAAGCACCTGCGCAGGAGCAGCAGGAGGAACCACAGGAAGAAGAGCAGGAAGAAGAACATCATGATGAAGAAGATGATGAAGAAGATGATGAAGAAGATCATGATGACGACGATGATGACGATTAAAACGGCGTGGTTTTGCCTTGCTTTATAAAGCACAAAATTTTTAAAAATAACTCTTGCACTTTAAAATGGTAAAGTGTATAATCTCATTCAGGCAGTGATGTCTGCGCAATGGGGCGTAGAGACCAGTTGGTTTCTTACGCCCTTTTTTCATACTAGTTTTTAAAAAGGCAAATATTGTTTTGTGCTATCAGCACAGGAAGGAGAAACAAAAATGTCATACGTTGACGAGATCTACGACTATGTCGTAGCAAAGAACCCCGCTCAGCCTGAGTTCCATCAGGCAGTAAAGGAAGTGCTTGAGTCACTTCGTGTTGTTATTGAAGCTAATGAGGACGAGTATCGTAGAGATGCTCTTCTTGAGAGACTTGTAACTCCCGAGAGACAGATCCTCTTCAGAGTTCCTTGGGTAGATGACAAGGGACAGGTACAGGTTAACAACGGTTTCCGTATCCAGTTCAACTCAGCAATCGGACCTTACAAGGGAGGACTTCGTTTCCATCCTTCAGTAAATCTTGGTATCATCAAGTTCCTTGGTTTCGAGCAGATCTTTAAGAATTCACTTACAAGCCTTCCTATCGGTGGCGGTAAGGGTGGTTCTGACTTCGATCCTAAGGGCAAGTCAGACAGAGAAGTTATGGCATTCTGCCAGAGCTTCATGACAGAGCTTTACAGACACATCGGTGCTGATACAGACGTTCCTGCCGGAGATATCGGTGTAGGCGGACGTGAGATCGGATTCCTCTTTGGTCAGTACAAGAAGATCAGAGATACATACGAAGGCGTTCTTACAGGTAAGGGTCTTACATACGGCGGATCACTCGCTCGTACACAGGCTACAGGATATGGCCTTCTTTACATCACAGAAGAGCTTCTTAAGTGCAACGGCTCTGATATCAAGGGCAAGACAGTTGCAGTTTCAGGTGCAGGTAACGTTGCTATCTACGCTATCGAGAAGGCACAGCAGCTTGGTGCTAAGCCTGTTACATGTTCTGATTCAACAGGTTGGATCTATGATCCCGAAGGAATCGATGTTGAGCTTCTTAAGGAAGTTAAGGAAGTTAAGAGAGCACGTCTTACTGAGTACGCTGCTGCTAGAAAGTCAGCTGAGTACCACGAAGGTAAGGGTGTATGGTCAGTTAAGTGTGATGTAGCTCTTCCTTGCGCTACACAGAACGAGCTCCTTCTTGAGGATGCTAAGCAGCTTGTTGCTAACGGCGTTCAGGCTGTATGTGAGGGTGCTAACATGCCTACATCTATCGAGGCTACTGAGTACCTCCAGGCTAACAAGGTTCTCTTCATTTGTGGTAAGGCTTCAAATGCAGGTGGTGTTGCTACATCAGCTCTTGAGATGTCACAGAACAGCGAGAGACTTTCATGGAGCTTCGAAGAGGTTGATTCTAAGCTTAAGCAGATCATGGTTAACATTTATCACAGCATTGATGATGCTGCTAAGAAGTACGGCCTTGAAGGCAACTATGTTGCAGGTGCTAACATCGCAGGCTTCCTTAAGGTTGCTGATGCTATGAAGGCTCAGGGTATTGTTTAATTTGAAAGTATAAATATGTATTTATATCAAGGCTGATGCATTTATTAAAATGTGTCAGTCTTGTTTTTTATATCACAGGTCATTTTATCAATACGACATTATTATACATATATAATATTATTTCTTCACAAATCCTCCAAAACCTCTTGAAATGAAAAGGTAGTATGCGCTATCATGTTAATTAGTTATTTACAAATGCGCTTATAAGATAAAAGAAAGCAGTATAAATGGGGAGAATTAAATGGGAAAGAGCTACGATTCGGAAGAATCAATCAGATTCATAGAAAATCTTTATGATCAGATAGAAAGCTATCTGACAAAAGCAGCTCCGCTTGAATCGGATTATCATAGATATGTCAATAATGAGACATTTGTAGGTAAGGCAGCGGAAGCATCTAAGAGATTCATCAGAGATAAACAATTACAATTTCACTATGAACAACAAAATATCCAGAACAAGCTTTATCAGATGTATAGTCAGATACAAGCTGAGTTTGAGGATACCGTTGACGCTTCACCTAAAGCACGTATAGATA
>NZ_FPCC01000002.1 GCF_900116875.1 Butyrivibrio sp. INlla21 | reverse complement strand
GATACTGTGGATTGGTTGTTACCTCCTACCGCATAGACGGTTTTTAAAAGGCTCCAACCACAGTCTCTTTGTTTATTTGTTAATCAGTTAGTTACCGCATGACGGTTTATCAAGAAGTAGGTTACGATTGCAAGGAGCCCTGTGGATCTGAAACAGTATCAATACTATTTTAGGGAGGTCCTATATGATCTATGTAGGAATTGATGTCGCTAAAGACAAACACGATTGCATTATCAAAAACTCTGTTGGGGAAGTTGTTTTCAGAACATTCACCATCAAAAACAATCTCGATGGGTTCAATGATCTTTATCAGAAAATAGAATCCGTAATGGAAGATGTATCAAAAGTAAAAGTAGGGCTAGAAGCCACCGGACACTATAGTTACAATCTTCTTGGGTATCTCATTGATAAAGGTTTGCCCACCTTCGTTATCAATCCGTTACATACCAATCTGTACAGAAAAAGTCTAAGCCTTAGACAGACGAAAACGGATAAAGTAGATGCCAGTACGATTGCTTCTATGCTCATGTCAGATGTGAACTTAAAGTCCTACTCTGACACATCGTACCACAACGAGGAACTCAAGTCACTAACCCGCTATCGCTTTGATAAAGTAAAAGAACGGGCAAAGCTTAAAACTTCCATCTCTCGTCTAGTCTGTATCCTTTTCCCTGAATTAGAAAAACTTGTTCCTACTCTGCATATGAATTCTGTTTATTCATTGCTATACGAATTTCCTGGAGCTAAGCAAGTAGCATTCGCTCATCTTACAAGGCTTTCTAATTTACTGTCCGAATCTTCTAAAGGTCATTACGACAAGGATGTTGCAATAACATTTCGAGAAGCAGCAAGAAACTCTATCGGCTCAAATATGTCAGCAAAATCACTTGAATTAAAGCACACCATTAAGCTGATACGTGAGCTTGATTCCGAGATTGATGAAATCGAAGGAAAAATCAAGGCTATCATGGATACCATCAATTCTCCAATTCTTAGCATTCCTGGAATAAGCTATCGTATGGGCGCCATGATCATAGCAGAGATTGGAGATTTCAGCAGATTTGAATCTGCCGATAAAATCCTTGCCTATGCCGGTTTATCACCATCTACATATCAATCCGGGCAATTAGATAACTGTCATCCTCGAATGGAAAAGCGGGGTTCCAGATATCTACGATATGCTCTGTTTAACGCCACTATCTATGTCTGCCATTGGGATCCGACGTTCAACGCCTACCTTGCTAGAAAGCGAGCTGAAGGAAAGCACTATTATGTCGCTATGTCCCATGCAGCTAAGAAGCTCGTAAGACTGATATATCGGCTTGAAAAATCTAATCAGCCATACAATAAAGCCGTTTAACTAATTCCATACAAATCTTCTTTCAAGAGCATCTTGTGCGATGCTCTATTTGTCATGCAGTTTTCAAGGTACTAATTGCGATGAATAAATCACCATCACTATATTTAAAACATTTCTGTCTTAAAACATTTCTATTGACTTTCTTTAATAGTTAGTCTTTTAACTTTGTATACAACGAGAATCCATATTGTCGAAATCAATTATTGTACCGTCAGCAAACTTTATAGTACCTCTGTCAAATGACGACTTGTAATGATGATAACCGTCATACTTATCCTTAAATTCTATATCGTAATAATAACTCGTATATGTTTCATGGGTTTGAAAATCTCTACATTCTCTTTCGTATAGGTCTTGATGAATAATTTCCTTTACTCCAATTCCTAAAATACTTTCTATTTCTCTCATAAGAGTTTCTCCTTTATTATACCAAGAATATATTAACAGTTAATATATTCTTGATTAGATTATATTCGCCATTCTCAAGCACGTCAATGCTTTTAATTATTACTAGTAAAGAGGATAGCTTTATCCATCCTCTAGAATTTCTGCTCTTATATCATCTTCAAGTTCCCTTATGTCCTTGTCCGTGTAACTAAACAGCTCATGTAATATCCAAGAGATCTCCTGCAGATGTCCTGCTTCACAAGAACTTGGCCCCTTATTGTATTCCTCATACTCTTTTGAATACCGCTTATACCGCCCGATTAACTGCTTTTCAAATTTCCTTATCATGTCTGTTCTCCTTTTCCATAAAATCAAATATAGTCGTTTGGTAGAATCCACTATTATTTTCTTTTAGTCTATAACCGATTCTTCTGTATTCGTCGTATACTGGTTTCCATATCAATTCGCATTGCTTTCTCTCTTCAGGGAAATACTTTTCAAGAGTGTCAAGTTCTTCCTGGAGATAAAGTGCGAATGGACATCCCTTGCATCCAGTTCTCACAAAATTGTAAGGTGGATAGTAAATGTCACAGAGCTTTATCTGATATTCCCTTATGAACCAGTCTTCCCAAGCTTTTGTGACAATGCTCATGGGTTGGAACTTATCGGGGATACCATTTGAATCTTTCTTTGCTTTTCCGGAAAACACAAGACATTGTGCATTTTCACGTCTTCCACCCTCGTCACGCATGATACCAACGATAGCAATTGGACGGTTATTTGCCTTGCCCCACTCATCAAGCGGTTCTTCCTTCATCCTTACACAGCACATATCAGATACGTTCAGCCTTTCTTTAAACTCTTCCGTGAACTGATATTGTAAAACCTTTGGGCAAGTTTTATGTTTGCCCCATTTCCCGTCAATATATGCTTGAACGGAAGGGCACATTCCAATACGGTTGTATCTTTCTACTACATGTGCATGAGACTTTGATTTAAAAGGATATCCATCTCTTTCAAGCATTGGCTTTATCGGTACACTTGGCTTTATGATCTTTATCCTGTCATCATTTTCAGCAAGTTTAAGAACATAATCACGCACCATATTAAGTTCTATTCCAGTATTAGCATATACTCTAGGGATCTTGTTGTTTGGCAACGCTAAATCAATCAGTGCTGACAATACAGTAGAATCCTTTCCGCCAGAAAAAGATACGCTAAAGTTATCTTCGCCATATTTGTTTATGGTAGACTCTATCTTTTGAAGCCTATCGATCAGAAGAAATTCTTCCTCTGAAGGGTTTACAAGTTGCTTTAATTCTTCATAAGTTCTTAACATCATCCACACTACACGGAATCTCCCGCATACGTGTGGCAACACTAAATGCTGTTTTCTTTTGGAACCCCGAGATTTTCATTCGGTCATATACCTACCAAAATCTCATTACTTACCTTGTAATCGGTATCTTTGGCACGCCCTCGTCACAGTGCCCGGTCTCCGCAATTCGTAGTTTATATGTTTTACCCTGCTTTTAAGCTGATTTGCATAAGGAACACCCCTTACTCCATCCCATCTGTTTTAAAATATGTGTTGGTTAAACACAAATTCTAAAATGACGCCCGGCAGCACTACAGGAACCCCGTCTACGGGGAATCTGTGTTAATCCTTTCTTATCTCTTTATAACTTGTTTTAATTGTTTCATGTTCTTCATTTGATACTTTAGCATATGTATTAGATTCTTTTATCATGCTTGTACCCATTTGCCTTTCTCATTCTTTTTAACAGCTCCTTTTAATCCAAGGGCTTCACATTCTGCGTAGTCCTTTGACTTCTTAATGACCAGGTTCTCCATGTCATAAACGTTTCTGCAGTTAGGACAGATTTCTAAAGGAAGCCCAACATTCTCTCTTGAATATAAGGCACTTCTTTTTTCTTCGTCCTCAGGATTGTCGAGTCCACAGTAAGGGCATACCGTTCTATACCAAGAAAGTGATTTACTGTAGATCAGAGGTTTCTTTTTCTCTAACTTCATTGTTTTAAAAGATATAGCGAACATAAGCAACTCCTTTCATCCTCTCAGTATTTTCCTCCACTGTTTACACTCTTTCATTTCCTCAGTCATGAACTCTTCAGCTTCTTTTTCTGACAGCTTCTCGCTCTTTAAGCATTCCCATTCAACGTACTTCTCAGTTACCTTTACTGGCACCGCCCATCTACATTTCATGCAAAGTTCCATATAGCTCTCCTTATCCCAAACTAATGTAAACAGTTTTATTTTCTTTTAGTGCATCCTCATAAGCTTCATCAACATCAACAGCCAGAATGTCATAATCATTTCTGTATGTTTCATTGAAGTCCTTGTCGTAAGCAGTAAAGATGATACGTCTTGGCGAGTCGTATCTGCCAAAGTATTCCGCAGCATCTATTGTTTTCCTTGCAGAGTAGAAAGCCTTTCCATTTCTTATCTTTCTGCCACCGGGAAAAACTGTTCCAGCAAAGTTATCATCATCAAGAGTAGGTTCGTGATATTCCTTTGCCCATCCAGTAGCAATTTCATTTCTGCTGAACTCTCTTAATTTCTTAAGATTACGCTCAACATATTCTGTCTGCGTTTTCTTAAGGCTTTCCTTTGTGTAGAACAGTGTCCCGTCAGGATGAACGAGGATCTTCGTCCATATTCTTCTGCCTCTGTCATCAAATGTCCGAGAGTCCGAAATCTCTGCAAACATCATCAGTTTTCCGTTCGGAAACTTTACTACCTCTTTGTTTCTAAGTGAATCGTATCCCATGTTTACCTCCTTTCTACAATGTGTACTCCATATGGGAATATATCTTCGAGTTCCGTTGTTATGTTGTTCCAACCAACTTCGTTTAAGTTCCTGTGTTCTAAAAGGTTTTCAAGGTATGTTGTTGCCTCAAGAATCTTGTCATTGTCTACATCATTTGCTTCATGAATAATAAAATAAATATCAACACCATCCTTGTAAACGTTGATATAAGATCCTGTTGTCATTCGTAATCGTTCCATAACTGTTCTCCTTTTAATCTATTTCCATGATTTCAATCTCGCCTTCACGGAACTCATATATTTCACCTACTGTTGCAAGTTCGCACCAGCTTGCTGCATCTGAGGATATCTCATGATCTCCGTCGGTGACTGCCATCATCTTGTCATAAATCTTGTCGTAGTCATTTGGCTTGAAGCACCAATCCTGAAAGCCATTATCTTCGTAATGATTCTCAGGAGTTCCCTCTGATGTAACATATCTTTTTACTACTGCATATATTCCATCACTCATATCTGATCTCCTTTAAATAATCTCAATGTTGATTTCATCAAACGCTTCAATCAACATGTTCACAAGCCTCTTTGTGTTCTGATAACCGTATTCACTTTTCTTTATACGGATCCGCTGCATCTTGCATGTAGGCTGGTTAAAACTGTTAGTACCATAAGTGTCTGTCCACTTCTTATCCAGCCCAAACATTCTCTTTGCATGAGTTTCATCAGCAAAGAAGTTGTGCATTGAATACATCTGCTTTCCATCTTCCTCATACTCATAGAGCATGATGAGAAAAGCATTTCCCTGATAGAGGTTGTAAGTAACAACCTTGTCATAGTTGAATATCTCAACCTCTCCTACTTTGTTATCCCAATCCCATTGCAACATATTTAATCTCCTTTCTCACAGCTCATCAGCCGTAAACTCGTTTTCCTCGTCATATTCAGTATCAAAGAACTTGCAGAGGAAGTCGCTCATTTCATTTGGCTCTTTGCAGTCTGAATCCGCCTTTTGGCTCTCAATAATTCCCTCGCAGTAGCTCTTGGCTTCATCATAAAGCTCATCAAGGTACTCAACATCAAAACCAGTTTCTTCATGTAAACAATTATCATCACACCAAATCTGAAATCCTACCATAAAAATCTCCTTTCAACTTTTTCAAACTCTTCGATAGGTACTGCACACTCTACAGCATGAACGCTACCATCCAAGTACTTTGTAGGTTTCCCTATTACAATATGATTCCCCGTTTTCTTTCTGACCTTGAAGGTCTTCCCTATCATTAGCTCGTCAGCTCCAATATATCTTGCACAATCACCTTTTCTCATATCTCACCTCACTGTAACTGCTCTAAATTTTCCTTTAGGTATCTGACTGCCTGGACAAAACTACCAAACTGCGGCAAGTCATTCCATAAGAACACTGGATCACTAAGCCTTGCATCAGTGTTATACCAAGGCATGTGTCTAATAATTCTGTTATCTCCCTTGTGTACACTGAACACAGCCTTATCACTGTTAGTTGCGGTATAGCTTAATTTCCCAAAACAATCTCTGCATATTCCCATAGCGTTCTCCTTTAACATATTTCATAGCATTTTATGTTCCCATTTTCATCAAACCTAACGTTCCATAATCCAGCGTAATAATCAACCTCATCCTCTGGACACTCAGCGTTTTCAATGTCAACGTTTTCCTTTTCAAGAACAAGGTTTCTTACCTGCCACCGAGCCTCATCCTTGGCGGTCAGTTCATCACTGCCATAGCCACAATCTTCAGCTCTTTCATAAATTTCATCCCACGTCATGATTTACTCTCCTTTCTGTAACATCGCTTTTCTGTTAAGCGCATTATCATACTTATCATTGGCTTTGTTTGCTTTTTCTGTGAGCGCCTTTTCGACCTCTATGGCAAATCTCTTTTCAAACGTTTCTTTATCCCAAAGGTCAACAAAGTCATATTCATTCTGTTGGGTAAACCAGCATGGTCCTATATACTGTCTTTCAGACTCGGGTTTCCATTCCATGTTATTGGTGATTTCTCTTCCATAATCAGAAGATGTACAACCATGCTTGTCAACATAGCGTAGCATTATGTTAATCGGCTTTGAACTGTTGTCATTAAACTCTATAAACGTTTCTGCCGGATAGCCTAAGCACTTGACATTTGGTATATCTATCTTTACCACTATTCTTCTGTGAAGGTCTTTTATAACATCATAGCAATCAAAAAGATAGTCACGAATAGTAACGAACTTAGAAACTCTTTCTTCTTGGTTCTTTTGCTTAATGGTTTCTGTTTCTTTGTTTAAGTTCTTTATAACCTCGCTTGTTTCAGCAACAAGTGATTTTAATCTCTCCAAATTCTCATTCATGTTCTCATCTCCTTTAATTAACATCTCTGATGCCACTTCTCATTTCCTTGTAGCTCTTCTCCCAATCCCTGCCATAACAATCCATGAACCTAGACTTGATGAAGTCTTCTCTTAAGTCCTTATCAAGTGGCTCTCCGTTAATGCAAGTAGGATCCACGACCGGAATTTCCATTATTGCATGGATATATGGCTCTCTATCGAGGTCACTATCAGTCTTTAACTCATGTTCCCAAAATCTTACACACCCTCTAAAGTGATGGTCTAATACTGCATACTGTTCTTCTCTAGTCATATCAGTTCTCCTTTGTTCCGTACTTCTCAATCAGTTCTTCCCTGAACACTTCATTAGTAAAATTAAGGAAATCATCAGTGTATCTGTCTGTACCGTAGTACTTATACTCAAACTCCCTAGCCATTTCCGTGAATATACAGAGAAGTTCCATTTCATCACAATCAATGGATATATCTCCTGTGTATCTAAGAAAATCAGCGGTGTCCTGTATTCTCATTGCAGTTTCCATTAGTGCTGTCTGCTGAAAATAAGCAGGTTGCTCAAGGAATCTTTCCTTTGGACTTCGCCAATCATAAGTAGGCAGATCATCAATCTCTTCTCCATCTCTATCGAAACGTATCAAGGTAATATCATTTTGCTTTGCGTACTTGAACACCTCATCCAAGTCGTTTGGCAGATGATGCTCCTCATCCGGAATGACAACAAACATTCCCTCTTCGTAGTCATATGCGTGAACACTAGGAATGTTCCCTATGACCAAGTTGTCAACCGTGTCCTGTGTTAAGTGTGATGTGCAAACATCCATATACTTTCCGATCATGATTTATTCTCCTTTGCTACAACAATAAAGTTGTGATGAAATATATCCTCGCTCTTACTATATATGTCCACCGGTATCATTCTCTTTTTCGTTTTGAGGTTTACTCCTTCATGAACTGAAAAGGAATACTTATACCCCTCAGCAATGGCATCAGACCTTAAATAAGGTCTGTCTGCCACAGTGATAATTCCTCTTTCTGTTTGTATCTGATGTGTTCCTGCCATAGTGATCTCCTTTACATTTGAACTCTTCTCAACTCACTATCCTCAAGACCTATGCCATCAAGCAGCCAGTTCAGAAGTGTATACGTGTTTTCCGCATTGTTTGTTTTTGAAACATAATCAATAATGTTTCTTACAAGTGATCTTGAAGTGCCATCTAAAGTGAAGTTCTCTATAATGTAATCGTAGAACTCGTCTGCATTCATTGTTGGAGCTTCTTCGCTTTCTTTAGTTTCTTCATAGTGCCCCATGCCATCAATGATCTTTCCGTCCTTGCAAAGACAATCCCTTGAGCCGTAATTAAGAACGCCTAAAGCTCCATCAGGAATAGTCATCTTTATTGGCTTGCTATCTGTTTTAATAACCAAATCCTTTCCAGAATTGTTGTAAATGTATGTATAGTCTGAAAGGTTAGGCATGCCCCAAAAATGCCACGTCCTCACATCTTTGAACGTAGGCGTCTTTTCCATTGCTCGTGGATCGAAATGGTCATTGCCTTTCAGATCAGGGCGCTCGTTATCAATCCACTCAATGGCTTTCTTATTACTTATAGCTATTGCCCCATAACCAACCGAGTAACAATCATTTCCCTCTTCGTACTTATAGTGCTGGTTAATCTTTGCAAGTACACCCTTGAAATCATCAAGGCTCTTAAGTCCTTGCATTAGTTCGATAACCTCATCGCCAATTCCTTCAGGATTTTCCGGAGTTCCGTGGTACATATCTCCATTAAATTCTGTTGAACTCCATACCTTGTCATCTGATTCATAATAAAAAAGTGTTCCTCTTGTCATGTCCTTTTCTCCTTAAAAAATATAATTAGTGTGGATTTTAAATCCGTTCTTTCTTACCTGCGTAATCTCTTTGCCAATGTTCATATTTGTGTAGCTGTCATTCTCATAGACATGCCATATCTCACCTTCCTTGATGAGGTACTTACGTTTGTTTAATATATCCACAACGTCATTAGCTCTGCCGTTTGGAACGGCTATCATACTTGATCTTTTGTAAAGGAACTCTTTTCCTTTAACTGCTATAGCTACAAAATTGTCCTGCATATTTTTCTCCTTTAAGGTTGGATGCAATCGTAGACTGTATCTACTTCCTCGCACCATTCACATTTAACTTCTTCATCGGGTTCAAAATCTCTGAACTCACTTCCTACGTAAATCTTTTCGCCTCTGCTCTTTATAGCAGCTATGCATTGCTGACATAACAACATATTGATCACCTCACTCAGCTTCTTCGTAATCCATTCCATGTTCCTCTGTTACAACCATTTCCCCATGATCATTTTCTGCGGCAATAAAGTAATTATCTTCATACTCTGCCTCAAACTTAATCTTTTTGTCGGGGAACATTGCACATATCTTCTTAAATATTGGGAATGGAGCAGCCCAAGCCGTAGTGAACTGTATCTCGTCCTCTCCAATATTTACCTCAAAGGCATCCCATTTCGTTCCCCATTTCTCGTTGTGGTAGTCATACCAATTATGGAATCCGTATTTCTGTTGAAGATTGAAATATTCCTCTCCGGTTATCTCTCTGATAACCTTTGCATCCTCACCAAATCCATCCTTAACAACATCAACCGTCCTGCCGTTGAGTCTAGCTTTAAGAGCTGCAATGTTCTCTTTTTTAGGCTTGCTCAAGTCTATACAACATGTGCTAAAACCCTTAAATAGTTCCTGCGCTTTTTCTCTAACGTCTTTGTACTTGAAATGTTCAAGAATGTAGAGGCTAACAAGCTCATCAACGTAACCGCCTGCCGTGGTATTCTCAAGTTCCTCTGGCACAGGAACAAATGTGTTAAAGGAGAACTCTCCCTTGGTATTCAGAATTGCTTTGATAACTTCTTTATCTGCTTTAATGCTATTCCATGTATAATTTGGCATATCTTATCTCCTTTCAATCTCTCAAATAAGTCCATGTATTTAACTTGGACAGTCCGTATCTCTTGAGGTAAGTGTTAAGCCTTTTAATAAACTGTGCTTTCACTTCCTCGTAACCGGCTACAAGGTTCTGTATCTCGTTTTCCGTAAGAACCGTTAAGTCAGGACGTTCTTCCCAAGAATTAAACGCTTCAATGGAAACAAGGTGCGGATTTGTCTGTCCGTTGTACTTGATACGCTTTCCCCATCCCCATTTATTGCTCTGCAAATCCTCAATCCATCTGTTGAGTGGTTCAAGGTTTGCGTTTATGAAGTAGCTTGGATCTGTTCTAGCGTGGTGTTCCATTTCAAATGCACGCTTTTCATCATCGTCGTTACTTCTGAGGTACATTCCGTAGCCGAAACAGAAACTTGTTTCTATGCTTGGCTTTTCAATGACATAGATGTCATCATGGTCAAGAGGTACAATCAAGCCTATCTGCTTCATGTCGAAGTCAATCATCCTCTGTGATGACCAACATCCTTTCAAGATCTCTTCGTACCGATTTCTGAGGAGCTTCTGCTCCTCGCTAAGTTTTACTGCCATAACTTATCTCCTTTCATTAGTGATACTTGAATATTACCGACTCGCCTTTCTTTAAATTCCAACAGCCACTTCCCTCATAAGCGCACTTGCTGCAATTCCCTTTGCAGTAGTATGCTCCATACTCAGGAGCTGTTGTTTCACCGTTCTCATAAAGTACATGGCTCTCTGGAAGTTGATTGGGATTGTCTATCTCCATCCCTTTCCATGCACTCATGATTGGATGGACATTAGAAGGGAATGAGCCCTTTTTAAGAAACTTGTTTATTCCACTATAGTTCTTGGTAAAGAACAATATGTGGCACTTGGGATTATTTTCTGCAAGTGCTGATACCCAATAGAAATCATCGTCATTAAGGTCACCGCCTACATTAAGTCTTAAGTACTCAACAAAGTTTGCTTGAATTTGCAAGCCAATCTCGCTCCAAAACCTCCGAGGATCTTTCTCATGAATAACTGAGTTTCTTGCACGGTCTTCCTTTACTGTCTTATAAATCATGTCTGACTTAACGTCATAACAATCTCTTGAGCACTGCTTACAGTTTGCACAATCAATAACCGGAAGTAGTGACACCGTGTAACAGTTGGCCCCGGTCTTTGAATTGCCTCTCTGAAGCTTCACATGAAGGCTATCAACATCTCTTTTTGCCATCTCTTTTCTGACATTCCGAATATCGTTAAGCCTCTTTTTGTAAGCCTCTTTTGATAATTGCTTTTTCATTTTATTTTTCCCTTTCTTGTAATACAAAAGGGAGTCACTTGATGACTCCCTTAAGAAACCTGAAATCTCATATTATCTGTAGGTACTTGATAGGTCTTGTAAAGGTTTTTGTTTTCCTCGGAAAATCTCTTGGCATCAAATCGAGAACCAAGTACGTGCTTGTAGCTTGCCTTGCCTGCATCAACCTCAATAACTTCAAGTTTTTTATTTTCCATGTGTTTGATAAGCTTTTCTTTGAGATGGTCCATCTCTCGTTCAACTGACTTGATCATCAGCTGATAGTCTTTATACTCTTGTATAGTTTTGTTAATTTCTTTTTGTGTCATGGCGTTTTCTCCTTTAATCCATTTTCCTTGATAAGCCTACGTGCAATCATTCTGTTTAATTTCTTGCCGTGGTACGGTACGCTGATTGTGTTTACATCGTTAGTGAATATGCAATGATCGCCAGAACAGCGGTCAAATACATATCCGTTTCGCCGTAACAGTGTGCGAAAATCTCTGTACGAGTATTCTTTTGCCATATGCCCTCCTTTCTTTAGAAACCGTAATAAGCATCATCTATGCCACTCATGTCATATTCCGGTTCTTTTTCCTCTTCCTCTTCTACTTCAATTCCAAAGTACTTATACTCCTCTACTTCCATGTCACACTCGTTTTCAAACCACTCCATAGCATAGTCTTCATCAACCTCTAAAAGTCCGTCTTTGAAGCGTGTAGCAAGCTCTGACAGTCTTGAATAAGTGATGGCATATCCTCTGTTAAAGTAATCAAGTGCTCCCTGAAGCGTTCTGTATCCAAAATAACTGCCACCGTCCCATTGTTTTCCGTCAAAGTTGCTGCATACTACATATTCATATACTTCTCCGACCTTGAAATTTGTCGTAATGTAGCCGTCGTGCAACGAGTCCTCGTCCACGATCCTTGCCAGTAGATAACGACTACCTCTTTTCATCAGCTGAATTATCTGCATATCATACCTGCCTTTCTAGAATTCCCGGAACATCTTTCCAAGGGATTTCCTTTACTATTTTAATTTTGTTTGTACAACAAGCATCACCGCTCTCACTTATCTTTCCATAAGCATCAACTAAAGCTATGCGGTTATGTACCTCAATTCCGTAGTAGCTAAAGCAGTTCATGAGGTTCTTGCAGAAATGGAAGCCACAACGTCTTGCTTGTGGCTCCCTTTCATCCTCATAAGACTTTCCGACCTCGTACTGGAATACTCCGTCACCTCTAACCGCCTGCCATGTTGGAGTAAATAACTTATACCCAATCATTACGCTGTTCTCCTTAACTCGTTCATGATGTTCAGCTGATTTAACTTAGCAGCCAAAGCATCAGCGAACTGAACAATCTTGTTATCTGTAACAGTAACGTTCTTGTCGAACCTAAGCTGTCTTACCTCTCCGTGTCTGTATTCCATAGCTATGTAAGCATGAGTCGGATCGTTTAGCTTGCGGATAAAGAATATAAGGCACTGCTTGTCTGCGATTTCCTTTGCGTAGTTCTTCAGACAGTTGTGGAGCTTAATGCCCTCATCTGTCAGCTCTCCTACAGACTCCGGAACAATTACCTTAAGACCGTCAGAACCTTTCATCCAACGCTTCAACTCTTCATTTTCCCTAAGGGCCTTGGAAATGTTATTGACGATACTGTCGATGCGAGCCTCTTCAAGAATGATTTCCTTCTTAGTCATATTTCTTCTGCGCTCGTTTCTCTCTCTAAGTTCTTGCTGTACCCTCTCGTCTTCCTTGCGGAAGTTGGTAGGATAGCAGTACTGGCTGTCAAGCGGATAACCAAGTTTGTCGAGAGTATTAAGATAATCTCTGTAATCTCTGACAAAGTTGATAAGTTTCTTTTCTTCCGATGCCTTGCGAACATACTTGAGAGTCTTTCCGTAGTGCAGATTGTAGCTTGTAACCAGCTCTGAAAGTTCACTTGAGAAGTCAAGTAGCTTTGCGGTTTCAAACTCTTTTTCTGTTACGTTAGGGTTCGCTTTCAAGAACTTAAGCACTCTGATAGATTGGTTCTTTTTGAGGTACTTATATGTGTTTCTGTTAAGCCCAAGAGCTTTGATAAGCTCTGTCTGTGTGTCATCGTAAGGGACATCATAATAATGCGAATAAGAACCAAGATCCTCTGCAATAAGACCATAAAGATTTGCCTTTGTAAGCTTTTCATACATAACAGACTTTTGGCTTGCGTTAATAACAACAGATGAAACATACCATCTGGAGAACATTGCCTTGTTGAACTTGATATACTTAAGATTATCTATCTTGTTAAATCTCTTCATGGTGTGTGGGTATAACTCTCCTTGCAAACAGCAGAAGCGTCTGTATGTATATCCCATGCCTGTTTCCCTAAAGTAATCAGAGGCAGAATATTCCCATTGTTTTTTGTTCCATGAAAATTCAAGGGTGTATTCTTTTTTGTTCTTAAAGTCTAAAATGTATCTTGCCCTCTCTCCATATTCCGGTTCTGTATCTGCCTTATAAACCAAGACATATCTGAGCATAAGCGTGTGGTCATTGAGAACCTCAGGGAATACATACCAATCAACCGTGTCCTCAATGCCCGAAAATCGATTAGAATGTCTTCTCCATACATGGAGTGATTTCATCTTGGCCTTGCAATTAGGGCACTCAATGGTCTGAAGATGTTTTGTCTTGGGTAGCATTACCTTTGACTCACATTTTGTACACCAGCCGTTGCCATTATGATCTACATATATATGCCTTGCTGATGCCTTTAAGGCCCAATCAAGATACTTCTGTTCAATTGGCTTATAAGCTTCGCCATACTCGGCAAGCATGGCTTTCATAGCTTTGTTTATGTACATATCTGCTCCTTTCAGAAACTGAGTCTGAGTTGTCCTGTTTCTTCTTCCTCAATTTCAGCTTCGTTTTCTGTTTTCTCATCAAGATCCAGACTCATAAGAACCGGTTCCGTTTCCTTTTCTTCTGCCTTAACTTCCTTAGCTATCTTGTTGACTTCCTTGGTAAGCTTCTTGGCTACTTCTTTCTTTTCCTCGGGCTTGATAATCTCAAGCATGTTGTAGTAGTCATAAGCAAGGTCAAGAGCTTTTTCCTTTGTAAGCATGCCTTTTGTCTTGCCAATCATAATGCAATAACCCTCGGCAGCAGCTTTAATCATATACTCCATAAAGCCAAGATATGTCTTTTCCTTAAGGCATACGTTGTTCCGAAAGTCTGCGTCTTCCTTACACTTCTTAAGTATTCCTTTAATGACGAACTGATTGTCCTCATCTGTGAAGCCCTTGGTTTCTGCGAGGATTTTCTTTTCGCATTCCTCGTAGGTATGTGACTCGTTAGACTTTGCAAGCGGTTTGAACTCCGGTTTCTTCCCTGGAAATGCAACAATCTTTTCAGGTTCTTTCTTAACCTCTTTTGCTTTAGCTACCGTTGTTGTGGCGCTTTTGGTTGTCTTTGGAGTTACTTTCTTTTCAGCTTTCTCTACTCGTTTCTTTTCGTCAAAGCTCTTGATCTTTCTTTTACAAGCATCAATTCTTGTCTGATGATGACCGTCTGCGTTCATCTTCATGATCTGAATTGCAAGCTGAAGCTGTGCCTTTGTTGCCTGCTCAAGTGCTGATGTATAGTTGCAATCTCCCGCAGGAAGACTGCATAAGCTATCAACTACTCCCATACTGTTCTCCTTTCTTGTTACAGAATGTCAAAAATATAATCGTCCTCAAGTCCTAAATAGTCTTGCATCGCTCCATAATCACCGCCTTCAAGTGCTTCTCTGCACTCAGCGATTATGTCATCTGCCTCTTTCGATGTAAGCCCATCACGTTCCATTAAAATTCTCTTTGTTTCTGTCATAATGCACTCCTTTCTTAAAACCCATTTACTAATCTGTCGAAGATTGTGTAGGGCTGTGTTGCCACAGCCCATTGCCTTACACCTTAATAAGACCAATTGCCTTTTCGGCTGTCCTTACAGGCATGATTACCGTTGTTGCCTCGTCATTAGATACCGTCATAATGCCGTTCTTGGCATATCTTATTTTGCCTTTTTCAAGTGCTTCAAGGCTCTTTCCAAGATACCTTGCATTGATAACCGGCTTTCCTTCACCGAAGTTGTAATATGCCTTGTCGCTTTTCTTAAGCGTCTTATAAGCCGCCTTAAACTTGTTGATCTCGCCAATAGACAATCCCTTTACTTCTTTGTTAGAAGTGAGAGTATTAAGCTGGGTGACAAGGGTAGAAATTGTTTCTACCTTGCCAAGGTCATACTCTCCATTAAGAATTACTGCAAAATCTCTGTTTGTACCTATTGTTTTTCCGCCTGCAATCATTACTCCGTGAAGTTGTTTGCAATCAGGCTCTTTCTTTTTCTCCAAGTCAATGACATAATTCATCAACTCAACCGCCTTAGATGGACCCGCATCAGGTTCCTCGTCTTCCTCTGCTATTTCCTCTTCCTTTGCAACCTTGGCTTTCTTCTTTCCAGTAAACCCTGCCACAACCTCTGGAAGTGTTTCTGCGAGCCATACAAGGTCTTCCATTGTGAGGGTAAGCCCTTTACCCATCTGCTCTTTGCCGTCTTTCTCTGTCCACTTTCTAATGTCAATCTTGGGTTCTCTTCCGTTAAAAGCTACGCTTCTGACCTTAATAGGTCCGTTTTCCTGTGCTGCATACTCTGCAACTACTTCATACTTAAACTCTGCCATAACTTTGTTCTCCTTTTCTCATTGTTTACATTGTTAATTTTTACTAGCCTTATATCATACAGACATCTTAATCTGGTCAAGCAATAACACAACGCTCGACCTTTCCAGAGCTATCAGCTCTTTGATTGCTTTTGCCTTGGAAACTTTGATCTTATCCGTTGCAGTTCCATCGTACTTGTAAAGAGTGTAAACATCATTCTCTTCATCTCCGTACTCTCTACACAGAAGTGCAAGACGGACTTCATTTACTCCACCATGCGAACTACGATATAAAGATACCTCTACATCGTGGATTGTCTTTCTGTTGAAGACTGCAATAGCTTGCTTGATTTGCTTTTCAAAACTGTCCTGCCTATCAGATAACCATTCGCACTCTTCAACCGTAAGCCATGCATTCTCTTCGGCTCGTTTTGTGGAAACGATGCCCTTTTCTCTATACCGAATTTCCAAACCGACATCTTTATCCATAGTCTCTCCTTTCTAATCTGTTTCTAAAATCCCAATAATTTAGTCCCATTTGCTCCTTCAACAGAAGGTACAACTTTGCGTATGTAACTCCAGCATCGAATATATCAGACCCACTTTTGTGCCATCGGTTAGCCATTAACAGTGTTTGTGTGTCATTATCAATGAGCCTTAGATTGTTAAGGTTAGCATCATTCTTATCACCAATAACAGAAACAACTCTCATTCCTTTGGGTATTTCGCCATAGTGTTTCTCCCAAACAAGCTGTCGCTTGGACTTCCATCCATTTTCTGTTTTTATAACATATTCACCTTTAGATGAAATTCTTTCGGCACCTATAGGCATTGTGTTGTGTGGGACTTGCCCTTTCTTAAAGCTGGTTGAATTGCCACCTTTTAGTTTACTGACATATTCTTCTCTGCCACCTTTCGTTTTCTGCCAAGGAACGCCGCCTTGTTTAAAACGTCCATCATTTGAAGCTGACCAACCTCTTTGCAAGCATCTTACATTGATTGTGTTAATCTTGATGCTAGTTCCAAACCTAGAATTAAATTCTCTTGTAAGTTCTTCCCTTGACATAAGTGGCGAGTTTTCCTTTAGAAACTTATCTTCTTCAGCTGTATACTGATGTTCGATATGTTTGCTCAACCCAAGTCTTTTTGTGTGATAGTGGAATGCGGACACCTTATAATCCGTACCATATTTCTTGTTAAACCGATTGCGCAAAGCTTCAACTGGCATTAAACCAAAATTGTCAGTGATGTATTGCTCTTGTTCTCTAGTCATGTCAATCTCCCAAGATAAGTTTCATTGCCACAGAATTTCCAAGTGACTTTGTCTGAGCTGCAAGCTTTTCCGTTCTGAGGATGAGGTCGCCATTGTTAATCATCTGCTTTGCAAGGTTTGTGATGATAACAGACTGTTCATTCTCTGTCTGTCTTTCTTCTGGTGTAAGATCATCTCTCAAAGTAACCTTAATTCTGTCACCTAAAACATCCTGTAACTGTAATAACGTCATTCCCTTATCCATTTTTTTATTCTCCTTTCTTAATCCATTACATTTCCCATCAAAAGACAATCGAGATAGTCCTCGTCTGCTTTTGACCTGCCACCGCTCTTGAGCTGATTAAAATAGCTGTTTGCCTCGCCTTGTGTTTGCCAAGCAGTATCAAATCTAAAGCCTCTTTCATTAGGACGCTGATACCTTATATTGTACTTTGCACCTAAATCAAACTGGTCGTATTCAAGCCTTAACAGATTTCCGTTAAAGGCTTTCTCTTCTCTCAGGATTTCCTTACCCATCACATCTCCTTTCTTTATCTTGCAAACACTTGTATCTATTTCCATTCCGCTTCTTTATATTCCGGTAGATGGAATACGATGTATTTAGTCAGCCTTTCGGACAACTTCTCTATTGCCTCATAGATTGGACTATCACTCACATCTCCTTCACTACACTGATACAGGTAACAATGCAGTGATTTAAGCAGCTGATAATGCCAAGTCTGAACGCCACCGCCAGACTTCCATATGTCATGACCTTCCTCATAATCTTTCCCGTCATACATCTCAGCAGCACCCTTCTGTCCGTATCTCGCTTCGAGTGCGCTCAAGTTAGTTCCTGCAAGTCCCTTAAAGATCCTTTCGTCTGACTCTCCGCGAAATAGTATCTCTATTTCATTTGGAAACTCAAAACCAAAGGCATCAAATCCTACTAGCAAATACCTACTTATAACGTCAGTTATCATAGATAAACTTTCCGTTCCTACATAAAATGAACTCATATTACACCCCTTTCTTTTACACTTTTGTGTAATTAGACTCTTGTCTGTCAACGTGAAACTCTCCGTCGTTTATGTTTAAGCTATACTCAGGATTTCTAATCACAAATCTGATAATGTCCAATAGTGTTGCATCTCTCCACTGCTCGTTCATATCCCTACTACTCCCATGAGTCTTTCAATCTCACTCCAATCATCTGTTCTGTAAAACATTACGGTGTAATCATAATCGTGATTGTGAACACGCACCTCAAAAATATAACGCTCATATTCACCGCCGTATTCCCTTTTATCTGGGTTTACGTAGTCTTGCCATACGTTTACCTCAATCTCAAGGTCTGGATGTTCAACGTATCTTGAAATGTGAGGACATACATCATTGTGCCATGAATTATCTTCCCATCCCTTTGGGCGATGGAACTCTCCGTCATAGTCTGGGAACTCAGTTTTCCATGTTCTTATTATTTCACCGCTCTCAGTTAACATATTTCATCTCATTCTCCTTTCAGTTAATTAGTACAAGTATTACGAATGCTAAGCCCATTCCAGCTACGAACATCGTGCATTTCTTTAAGAACCGCCTAGTTTCGCAATACTCGATGTAGTCTAACGCTCTGCGTTCCCTTTCTACCATTTCCCACAATTCTGTCTTTACCATACACATTCTCCTTTCGCTTAAACTACGTTCTCCCACTTCTTTCCGTTGTATCTGTAAGCATGGTTGCTGAGGAAATCCTCGGGCGCAAGAACCTCTGAGTTTACAGATGATACCATCTCATTTAACTCTCCCTCCATACCTGAGAATGAGTTTCCGTTGATGAGAATAACCTCATGTAGTGAGGACGGTAACATATATGTGTTTTCTTTTACGTCTGTATAGAGAATTGCTGCTGCTCCAAGCGTTTTCTGGTCATTAGTCACAATAGTCATAGGGGGTTCTAGATCTGATATTGGTGCGCCAAATCCTGCAAGAGCATCCATCATGCTCATTCTCTTTGACGGAGTAATAACCTTGGCTGACTTAATCGCATCAGCGAATAGCTTTGCGTTTGTGATACCCCACTTCTTTACGTGCTCATCAGTTATTTTTATAGTTCCCCTGCCAAAACCTACATCATCTACGATGACGTATGCATGCATGTAAAGGTCGTCAAATCCCTTTGCCTTTCTCTTAGAAAGTCCTTTTCTAGGCTTAGATGTAAGCATTACAGATAGTTTTGTCTTTACATTCTCATAATCTAAGAACCAACTTCCGTCAAAGCTTGGTGTTCCTGACCCTTTGTATGCCCTGATTATCATGTCAACATTCTCATCTACGGTTCTGTCCTCTGAGAAATAAATCATAGGCGCAATGTTGCTTCCCTCTGACCGAATTTCAAGACCATTTCTCTTCACTCCATTTTCCTTTTCCACTTCTCTGAGCACCACTGTCTTTCCCTCAAGTTCCATAGCAACCCTATCTCTGATTTCTTCTGCAAATGTCATGTTCATAATTTTGTTCTCCTTTTTCTTTAACTGTTAATTATTTGCACTGTACCATATTAAGTTATATAAAACAATAGTCACAGACTATTATTTTTAATAAATACACCTACCATACTCAGCAGGTCTGCCTTTACGCTTGCATTTCCCTTTACTACATCAGCAAATATGACGCGCAAGGCCTCAATGTCGTGTGTAACTATCGCCTTCATGATTTCTTTTTCCATTTCATCACCTTCTTTATGCTTGCATGGTTATTTCCTTTCCACCTATGCTCTTAAACTTATTCTTCTCAAAGTAGTATCCACTCCAGTAAACATCTACAATCTCGTCATCTGAGATGGTTTCCCTTGTGCCATTGTCGTACATGGTGCAGATAATCAAATCGCCTACCTCAAGATCTTCCGGTCCTTCAAATTCCCATTCCATTCCTACTGCGTCAACACATACTGCGGTATCCGTTATGTTGTCTATTTCGACGATTTCCATTGCTCTTGGATATGTGTTTGCAAGTGTAAATGCCGTTAATAAAGCAGTTATCATATTATTTCTCCTTTCAATTCCTTAAATCTTTTATCGCTTCAACGTTACATTCCTTGCACAGCTCTTCAAACGTTTTCCCATTCCCGTGCATGATTGGTCCGCAAGCTATGTAGACTGTAGTAAATATACTTCCGTCGTTTCGTTTCTGTTCTACTACTGTTACTCCCGCGTCATAGTTATATCCTTTGCGGAGTACTGAATCTTTACTTCCAAATATCATAGGCAGCTTTCCTTTCTTATCCAAACTCCTCATCTTGCCATGCGAAGTTGACTCTCTCTTCTAACTCTGCGATTTTATCATGCAGGTAATATAATTGCTCCTGCAACTCAGCGGTATTGTGATAATCCAATATATACGATAATTCCTGGTATTTCCCTCTGAGTTCTGCAAGCTCCTTTTCGAGTTCCCTTGGGTCCTCATATTGTCTATACATAACGCCACTCCTTTCTTTTACGCAACAAAAAAGAGCAGTTTTAGTCATGCTCAGGACTGCCCTCGTATCGCTTAGAGGCGTGCGGTAAACAATAACCTCATGAATGAGGCAATTAAATTTTAGAACAATAAATGTTAGTTGTAAACAGCCATTTCATTGGAGTATCTCGCTCAAACAGGAACTCTGAGAAACCGGAGAAAAGGCTCGCGACAGCTTCCATCGTTTCCCTTTCGCCTAGGCTTACGTAGTCATATTCATCGGGGATCCATTCAATCTCAATCGCATGAATAACAAAATTCTCGTTCAGAGGCGTCGCAGTGTAAGTTAGTTTGCCTTGCTCGACGAGTTTGTCTAGCGTAGCAATAGCCTGCTCATACATAGCGTATTCCTTTTTCCTTACGACGTAAGGTGGGAACACCCTATCTCCTTCTTGGTTAGCAAGAAACTCAAGTAGTTCCTTATCATCCATACACAATAAATTCCTTTGCATGTGAGTCATACGTTGCCATGTCAAAGCTGACACACGCCCATAACACACGCAAAGCTTCACCCTCCTTTCTTTTGTTCCGTCTACCATACAAGACCTTTGTTGCTTCATATGGCGTAACTCTCCGATTGCCATTTGCCTTTGCAAATTCCCTAGCATAGCTCAGTGATATTCCGTCAGCAACCGTGAGTGGCATTATGAGTGCTTTGCCCATACAGACCTCCTTTCCATGATACCACAACGTAATCGCGCCGCCCATCCCCATATAGGAAAATGAACAGCGTGAGCCAATTTGCCTTGTGCCATGGCAGTAAACTGCCTAATGCACCATTTCCCTATGACGAGAAGAGGCTTTCCCTCTGGTGCCAAAAGCTCCATTTCTTTTAGTGTGTGACTCTTGTTATCCAGAGGTGTGCACTCCCTCATTGTTTGCAAGAGCCGTTTGCTTTAAGAGCGTTTTGGTATGCGCTCTGGAGCTGTTTTGCCTTAGGTGTACCAAACCTAAGCGGTGTTTGCGCTTTTGCCTTAGCGACCAACTATGCCAAGTGGCATGTTTCATGCGTTGGATAACATGACTACGGTTTCTTTTTCCCAACCGCAGAGAGGCTTTGAGAATAGATTTATGTCATAGCGCCTCATCTCGTTTGGCGCTTGTACACGATGCCTAATCCTTTTGTACCTCGCTTTCCTTTTGCTAAGCACCTACACGCTAGGCGTTTCCCTAGCTCCTCACCTCTGTACGGACCCGTCGGTCACCGCTACCTCGGTGCTTTGCCTTTGTTTAAGGAAGTCTGGTCTCCCTTACATAAATCGCATGCAGTTTTAAGTTGTTTCATGCGTCAACTAAGCCCCGTTTCGCTTAGGCTCATCAGTTACGGACTTTCACCGTAAGACGGGGAGGCAGTTTAGCGTCATGCCTAGGACGTTTGCCTTACTTTGCGAGCTTGATCTTGAGTTCGATTGCCTTGGCGTCAGCTGATACTTTCTTCTGGTCAGCCTCTGCCTTTGCCTTTGCTTCCTTAACGGCTGACTCTTCCTCGTCAAGAGCCTTAATCTGTGCATCAATGTACACAGCGAATGCCTTTTCCGTTTCAGGAAGTTCTGCCTTTCTCTTGTTCCATGCCTGACGCTCAGTCTTAATTTCAGCAAGCCTGTCAATAGCATTCTGAATATTACGCTGAGCCTTGTAGTATGCTGACAGGGTATCCCTCTCACCATCCTCAAGTACGGCATTTTTAGCAATTGCACATCCAAGCAATGACTCTACTTTCTTACGGAATGCAGGGTCAGATACCTGCACCTCAGCGGTTCCATTGGTTGTTGCCATGAAATCCCACACAAATCCGATAAGGTCTTCAACGTCACTCTCTGCAACGTGGAGTTCTCTTGTTGTCTTGTTGGTCTCACCACATGACAGTATCTCTTTCCACTTGGGATAGATGAGGTTACGTGCAGCATAGAGCGCATCCTCTGTGATAGTCTTATCAAACCGACTATTCTTCTTGAGGCGAACGTAATTCCATACTGTCTCCTGCAACTTCTTTACGTCTGTCTGCCACTGGATGAAGTAGTTGTTATCAATTCCGGCACCATCTATGAGGTCCTTGTTGATAGCCTTTCTGTTACCGGTGTTATGTGCGATAACGATAGCGGGTCTCATTGCGTTGAAGTTGTAAACTTTCTTTGTCTTTGCCATAATTCATTCTCCTTTTGGCTTTTACTGCTGCGTGACACTATGCCACACAGTAGGCTCTTGCATTTGTGAGCCTATATCAATACACGACCCAACGTCATGTACTCATATAGTGCGTAGGATCTTGGAGGTCATCGCCGACTTTCTGCCAGACCCTACGCAAATAAAACGTCACGGTAGAGGTCATCGCCGACTTTCTGCTACCGTCACGTCAATACTCACAAGTGCAATCGCTTCAACTCATTACCTAGCGAACATGGTTAGGCAGTCACCTAACGGGTGTGCGGGAAACTTACGCAATCCCATCGACATCCTTGTCATCACCTTGCGTGTGGATGAACCACAAACCTCACGTATCGCATATCCCCGTGAGCGGAACTATTCACATCTCAAGACCTACACAATCGAGTTGCCACATTGCCATGCCGTCATATCATGCACCCACGTACCGTCCATCCCAGCCTTAAAGCTCAGGCATTATGTGAGGTAGCTCATTCCTCACTCGTGTTAAGCACGTATCCTCATGACGTAACGTGTGGTCTGGGAGCACATCGCCGTGTTTCAGCCCAGGATCCTCACATGACGTGATGTGGTACTTTCAATCGCTTATTCCTGTTAAGACGTGACATAGTCATGCCATAGGAAATGCTTGGAGGTCATCGCCGACTTTCTGCCAAGGTTTTTTCCACCGAAAAAACAAGCGGAAAAAACTTTCCTACACTATATACGCAATTAGCACTCTAATTTTTTGCACTTTTTTTGAAAAAAAATAAAAAAATTTTTGAGCACTAAAAAAAGCCCGTAAAAACGGGCTTTTTAAAGCGCTATAGGTTAGCGATATAGCATTTTAGCGCATTCCGATATTTTAGATTGCAGGCGTGTAATGGTTGATACGTTACAATGTAACTTTTTAGCGCATTCTGTAAACGTTGCGCCGTTTATACGCATTTTTACTATAGTTTCAATGCGTTTATAATCCTTAGGATATACCGACATAACGACCGATAAAAACGATTGATACAATGACATAGACTCTATATCGTCAAAGTCTGCATAGCTTGCTAGCGCCTTTACATTAAATATATCTATCTCTTGACCGTCAATCACTGTATAAACATGTTTATAGTGTTTTTGCATGAACTGATACATAAACCGACTACAAGCACCATAAACGGCTTTTATTGCGTTATCGCTAGTAATAGTCAATACTCCGTCAATTATTGCTATATCGTCAATATTTTCGATGATAGCGACTAAAATTTCACTCCTTACATCGTCAATGTCAATAATTGCCGTGCCATGCGTCAATATTTCATAGGCATTCATGTTACCCTTGCTATATAGCTTGTTTAGGCAATGACGTGCAATTTTGCCGTGAATATCGTTATATACGATAGTATCAATCATACTGTCATACATCTTTACGTCGTTAAAAGTCGGTGAAAATACGCTATTAATCGGCGTTTTGGGTAACAATAAATTGTTATCATGGTTGCTAGTGTTAATGTTAATGGTTGCGGTTGTTGTGCTTTTACTCATAGTAAATACCTCACTTTCATAATTTGACTAGCCGTGATTGATTGATTGATTGATTGAATGGCTAGTCGGTTATTGTTTACACGTTCATTATACCGCCGACTATCAATTGCAAATTATAGTTTGTATACCCTATAGGGGGTATTTTTAGCGTAAACCCTGGATTTTTCTGGATCTCCGGTTAAGCTACTTCACTCACACACAGAGTTCAAAAGCAGAACAATACCCAAAAACACAGATTAGTAAACATAGCATAAATAGTGAAATAAAGAGAGAAAGAGAGAATCGAAGAGAAAATCGAAGATATATAGAGAAAGAGGGATATAAGGATAGATTATAAAAAAATAACAAGACATAAATAGATATTATAATAAACAGATTAAAACGTCAGTGTTTCTGAAGGAAACAGTGACAACGGCTGCGGAGCTTGCCGTGTAAGCGGAGTAGAGGGATAGGTGAGACATGAGCATCATTACAGCGAATGTCGGAGAGAATTAAAGAGAAAAAGACCCCATAAATATTTTGTCTACTTTTTAATACCCTTTTCTTTAAAGGGACACCCCCTTCAAACCCGCATGGTTAAGCCAAAAAAAAATCAGTTTGTCTACTTTTGTATTTTTTGGGTATTTTAAGCAAAAATGCTTCAAAGCCAGTATTCATCTATGTTTGAGGGTGTTTACCGAGAAATGAAAAACAGGTAGACAAAACGCTGAAAGCCAGAGCCAGAGTGGATTTGAAAGAAAAAATTTTTTTGAAAACCCATAAAACGTGGAGGGATGAAAACGTAACTTCAAAAGCCTAAAACATGCATGGTTACTGAACGTGGAGGGATTTTGTATACTATTATCAACACCATAAGTAGACATAATTAACAATAGATGATATGATGTTCATGCTAGAAAAAATTAAAAGTATTGGAGGGAGATTGATGATCCATGTAGTAGATGCACCAACTGGGCAAGGGAAGACAAATGCAGCAATAAACTATATGAATAGTCATGATGAAAGATTTTTGTTTGTGACACCATACAAGACTGAATTGCAAAGGATAATAAAGTCATGTCCTGAAAAGAAGTTTTGCCAACCGGAAGCTGAATACTCTAAGAATACAAAAGTCATAACAAAGAAGAATGGAATAAAGAGGTTGTTTAAAAGTAAGAGGAACATTGTTACCACTCATGCTCTGTTCAGATTATTTGATGAGGAGATGATAGAGTTTTGCAAAAGATACAATTATATTCTTATCTTGGATGAGGTAACTGATGTTGCAGAAATTTACGATGAGTTAAAGCCTGATGATCTAAAGGTATTATTAGAGAAGTTTGTAACTGTAGACAACTGTATGCTTAAGTGGAGAGAAGATAAAGCTGGGTATAATGGCAATAAGTTTCTAAGAGAAAAAGGACTGTGTGACATGAATTGCCTTTATGTGTATGGCCAGACTACTATGTTGTGGCAATTCTCGATAGACATCTTCAGTGCTTTTAAAGAAAGCTTTATATTGACCTATATGTTTCAAGGACAGCTTCAGAAGTATTATTATGATTTCCACGGCCTAGAATATGATAGATGGTATGTGAAGGGAAATAACCTTGATAATTATCAATTAACTCCGGACAGACAAGAGTATGGCAGTCCTTCACAAAATAAAAGTCTTGTCAGCATTGTGGATGGGGAAAGAATGAACAGCATAGGTGATGATTACTATGCACTGTCAAGTACATGGTATAACGATGAAAAGCACCAAGATGATATAGATATTGTCAGAAAGAAGCTTGTTACTTTCTTTAAGCATTATGCTGAAGGTGGATCCGATTATGCTTTATGGACCTGCTTTATAGATGACCAAGAAAGCTTAAAAGGTAAAGGGTATGCAAAAGGTTTTCTTTCCTGTAACGCCAAGGCGACAAACCTATATAAGAACAAGAATAATCTAGCATATATGATAAATACATTTATCAACCCGGTTATCAAGCAGTTCTTTGAAGGAAATGGAATAACTGTTGATGGTGATATGTATGCTCTCTCATCTCTTATACAGTGGGTATGGCGTTCTGCAATAAGAGATGGTAAGCCAATAAAACTATATATCCCTAGTAGTAGGATGAGGAATCTATTTGAACGATGGCTTGACGATGAGATTGATGTTGAATGGGGGTAATTGCATCTCAGGAAATGTATAAAATGTGTTTTCTACACTTGCATTATTTAAAGTTTATGGTTATAATATGACTATGAACAGTGTCATAGTAAGTTCTCCTACTTAATGTTTCCTGTGCATCATATAGCTCTCCCGCAAGGGATGTGTTGGAAGCGGAGGTTCGATTCCTCTCACAGGATCTAGGGTAAGCCTATATACCTACAAGTCTCAGGTTTCACAAACCAACTACCCAGCGTATAGGCAGTCACAGGCACTAACGTCTGGCCGGCTGAGTACAGACAGCCAAACGTAACTACTGATTTTATTTTGAAAATCTTTTTACATCACTAGTAACTCCGTTAAATATTTTGAGGTTGCGTCTGTACAGCGATGTACCTGCTGATGGTACGGACACGGCGTTCATTGCATGCTTACGCCGAGTCGCAAGTATGTGGGGCGTCCTCCCGGCTTGGATGCCCCTTATTAAAGGCAATAGCCTTAGGTACACCATAATGGGATTCCCTTATATTCCACCATTCACCCCGGGAATCGTTGGTGCAAGTCCAACATGTACCACTTTTTATTACAAAAATCTTGAGAGGTTTCTATGGCAGGCATAAAAGTTCCCCAGTATGACATCTTTAAAATCAATACTAAGAAGCTTAGGTACTATAATTGGGACCTGAAGATTTCTAAGCGTGACGCTTTCCTCTGCGGAGAGATAGTCTCCCTCTTTGAAGCCCAAGAGTTTCGTCTTATATCCCAGATACTAGACAGACCCATAAGCGAGATAGACTTTTCTCAGTATATCTTTGTCCCAGAAGTTGAAAATAAGGCTGACTTCAAGCGTATAACATCTAAGGGTGTAAAGGTCAATGGCATTCTCTTTAAACGCTTTGTTGGGACCCCTAATGGCCTTAAGCATAATACACTGATGTTTGTGAATGTTGAGGTATTGGATGAACTTAATAGACGCTGTGATTGTGGAAGAAAAGCTATCCCTATTATCCCGTCAAAGCTTGAGGCTTATAAGTCACTCTCCTGTTCTGCTTCTCAGCCTATCTGCAGTCCTAAAGGTATTCTTGTGGTCCCAGACTGTATAACGCATATTTCCGAAGATGTTATTAACATAGACTGCCCTTTAGATAGTGCTGACCCTAAGATAATCCCTGTGGAAAATGAGTCTCTCGAAAACAATACTGCAGATGGATTCAGTATATGTACTGTGGATTATATGTACCGTGTGGCTGAAAGCCTTGGCCTTGATTACCTTCCCGGTGGTGTATGTCTTAGAAATGCTTGGTTTAAAGGCATGCTCTACCCATTCCCTATAATGGAGTTCTTTGAAACTTATTATGACAAGGATAACGTGACGGATATATGGGGAAATGAGCATAATATCGCAGATATAGAAATGATCACTACGGAGTCTTCTTTAAAACTCTGGAAAGCCTATGACAGTATTGAAGATTATATAAGACTAACCGAGGAGAATGGATATACCTGGGCGGTAACTAAGATATCCCCTAGGGAGCTGGATGACCAAAGAGAACTTAATTACCAGTATCTGCAGTCTTATGATTTTGATGATGAGGATATCGAAGAACTCTGCGCTCCGACTGTACAATATCTAAAAGATGCATTGTGTGGGGATTATGAATCCACTCTGAGGTTCCTTGGTATATCTTCCAACTCGGAACCCAATACTTGGCAAAGGGCCTTGTATGAGAATCCTTATATGATGGGTGATCCATTTATCATTGATTCAGTCTATAGGATGATACGCAAAAAGATAGATAACGCCAAGATAGGAAAACTGCTTGTGGATGGCAACTATCAAATTTGCTCTGGAGATCCTTTTATTTTGATGGAACATGTATGTGGGCTTCCATTAAAGGGGCTTCTTAAAGCAGGAGAAATATACTCTTCCTACTGGTCAAACAAAAATACAAATGATGTAGTTGTGTTTAGAAGCCCAATGACTTCTCATAACAATATCCGTAGATGCGAGGTGGTATGTCAGCCAGAACACGCATATTGGTATCAATACATGGATGGAATAATGATTCTTAATGGTTGGGATACAATGTGCCAAGCACTCAATGGGGAAGATTTTGATGGGGACATAAATTTCTCTACGAACAATCCAATACTGTTAAAGAGATATAGAAAACTACCTGCGCTGATATGCATACAACATAATGCGTCCAAGATTATTCCTACCGAGGAAGATATTGTTAAGAGTAATTGGAACGGAATGGGTAATCAAGTTGGGACTATAACTAACCGCATTACTACGATGATGGAAACTCAATCCCATTTTGAAAAAGGTTCAGCAGAGTATGATGAGCTTCAGCGGAGAATCGCTGCAGGGCAGCATTTCCAGCAGCTGGAATTGGACAAAATTAAGGGAATTTTAGCGGAACCAATGCCAAAGTACTGGTATGACCTACATAAATGTGAGAATGATTTCCAGCGTTCTATATGTGCCAACAAGAAACCTTACTTCATGATCTATGTCTATGATGATTATAAGGCAAGGTATAACAAATACCTTAAAGAGTCAGAGAAGACACAACAGATAACTTACGGCGAAGTTATAGAACCGGATAAAGAGTTCCTTGAATACAAGGAGTCTCGTAACCCATTTGGAATGGGACCGTGTGCAATGAATAGAATCTGTTGGTATATAGAAGGCCAGTTTAAAGGAATTGTCTCCAAGGTAAAGAGGGAGTCAGTGTTTGATTACGAACTGCTTAAGTATGGGGTATCTTATTCTTCTGACCTTAAAGGCAAGATGCAAGAACTGGCAAATGAGTATTCTATAGCGGTCCATGAAAATCTGAAAAACACAGACTATCTTAGCCGGGAACAGGGGAATAATAATCGTAAGCTCGTGCAAAGATATTATAGACAAGAGGCCGAAAAGCTCATTCCTAACGATGAACAAAGATACGATGTGATACTTGATCTTTATTACGGGAATGCAATCAACAGGCAATTTTGTTGGGATGTGATTGGTGAGATGATTGTGACTCGAGTAAAAGATTTGCAGCACTAGCAATAATTAACAGTAACAAAGTGGGAGGATTGGGATGATAATAGCTGACGAGAAGAAGTATGTTGAGGATATTCTAAGAGAAGGTAGTAAACCCTCTAACATGAGCGTGAAAGGGCTTATTAGATATATCGCAAGGTATTATTATGAGAAATTCAAGGATGAAGATTTAAATACTTATATCCGCTACGTCCTTGATGTAATCGGAATGATGAACATGTCTCTCCTTGAATATCAGGAATATAGGTTTGCTGATTTTACAAGACAGTATTGTAAACGCTTAAGAGATGGATCTTTCCCTCATGAACTGCGTGAGGTATCTGAAATCTCTTTTACCGAAGAAGAATTGAAGATAATTAACAGCGCGGTGTATAGAAAAGAGCGCAAAGTCCTCTTCGCCCTCTATGCTCTTGCGAAGATATACTCTCCTACTCTTGGGTGGATTAACTGTTCGGAAACAGATATTTTTAAATATGCTAATGTCCATGTGACTTATAAAGAAAAACTTCAGATACTTCATGCCCTTTATAACGATGGCTTAATAGAAATCAATCACATGATTGATAAGAGTGGTTATCGCGTGAATCTTGTCCCTGATTCGCCAGTTGCATATGTCACAAAGGATTTGAATGATTTCGGAAAGCAGTATCTTTCTATGACGAGTAAGGAGTCCGAGCCTGTCCATTTATGACCCAGTTTATATTTATTTTATATTTCAGTTCAGTTCCTTATAAGGGATAGGGAAATTTGCAAGTCTACGACTGTGAATTTTGTAACTGTAATTGGATAAAAAGGATAAAAAGGAAAAAGAAATGGAAGTAATGAACAGATCGGAATTTATTAGAGAGATATCTCTTCGATCTAATGTTGAGGTTGAGGATGTCCAGAAGGTCATTGAGGCTGGAGAAGATATTCTCATGAATAGCTTCCGCGAAGGTGAGGCTGTTCGTCCCTTTTACGGGATAACATTAAAACCAAGGCCGGTAAAAGATGGAGAATATCTCAATCCTAAAACGTTGGATATTGTAGAGGTAAAGAACAGAAAAACTATAGGCATACTGCTTTCGACTACATTTAAGCAGAAGCTTAATGGGACAGGATGACACTCTTTATACAGAGTGTCTTTTTGTTTGAGAATGAAAGGAAAATAATATGGCAAAGATGATCACGCCACGCAATCCCAAATCCGTGGCCCGTACTCCTATCGGCGTATTGCGAACGGAGTATAACATGCTTGCCGATGATTACACTGATGTAGTTAATGGCGAGAAACTATTGTGTCCGTGTTGTGGTGAATGGAAAAAAGCTACGGCTTTTTATCAGGACCAACGTTTTGCAACCGGGCGTTTTTATTTTTGTACTGAATGCTTGTTGGATATGGCGACAGATTACGACAAGAAGACAAAGACTCGCACGGATAACAGAGAAAAGACAATGAAAGTATTGCAATTACTTGATCTTCCTTTTATAGAGAGTTTATATCAGAACTGTCTAAAAAAGATTGAGGAAGATACAGGCGAAAGGCAGCGGCCTACTGCTTTCCAGATGTTAGTTACTCAGTATAAATCTTTTCCTCAATACAAAGGTAAGACGTGGAAAGATAGTAGCTACACTGCTACAGATGAAGATCTTGATGATGAAGATAGTGAGGGCGTTGCAAAGATTAGCCCGCGCACCGTTAAGAATGGACGCAAGAGATTTGGTGCCGGCTATTCAGATGAGGAATATCAATTCCTTGAGAATGAATATCAAGAATGGATGACTCGCTATGAATGCAATACAAAGGCACAGGAAGAAATCTTTGAGCGCTTGGCTATGAAGAAACTTGAGATCCATAAGGCTACGTTGGCAGGCGACTCTACAGATAAGCTTGATGCTACTTATCAGCAATGGCTTCAAACGGCAAACATAACCCCCAGACAGTCCGCATCTAACAATGTAACTGATGCGCAGACGTTTGGAACTCTTATACAAAAATTTGAAGAGGACCGCCCTCTTCCGGAAATCGATCCAGAACTAAAGGACGTAGATAAAATAGGTTTACTTATAGATGTTTTCTTTAAAGGACATCTAAGTAAAATGTTCGGACTGAAAAATGCTTTTGCAAATATCTATGAAAAGTATATGAAGAAATACACTGTTGAACCTCCGACATATGAAGAGGAAGAAGACAGTGAATCTATCTTCGACAGGGTATTTGGTAATATGGATGGCTAAGGCTGCTAAGAAAACATTTGCAGAAGTACAACAAGAAAAATCCGAACGAATAATGGAAGGTGTTGGCTATTGGGCCTCCTTCTATCGAGAGAATCCTCAGCGTTTTGCTGCAGAGTTCTTGAATGTTAAATTAAAAATATTTCAAAAGATACTTCTATACATGATGATGCACATGATACATTTCATGTATTTCGCCAGTCGTGGGTTAACTAATGGCTCTGCTATATAGAAATATATAGTTATAATCGGGCAAAATCGGTGGACGCTGAAATGCCAACACCGAGGTAACTATCATGAATTAAAAGGCATGATAACACCGTAACGCGCAGATAGTGACGAAAAGAATAATCTATCCAAGAGTGTCCGACACCTTAACGTAAAGTCGTAGGTGAAAATGTGCGCTGAACTTATAGGAAAAGAACTATAAGAATCAGAGGATAAAAAGCCTCTGAGATAACATATTGCCGGCAAGACTTGGTGTACAAGTCTCTATTGTGTAATTAGATGTATCTTATACCCCGGTACGAAGATATGCGTAGTATCCGGTACTAAGGGACAAGCAATGGAAGTTATCAGCAAGATAAAGGATGACTTCATGAAGAATTATGGTTGGGGCTCTCAGAATTTATGTAATGAGATACAAGCTATCTCTGATAGCCCTAATACGGGCAAGTGCGATTTTTGGAATGGCTCTTACATCCATATCGTTACTGCCAATGATAATGCTCGCCATAACAGAGCGAACGTTATCATCATAGACGAGTTTAGAATGGTTGACCTTAAGACGATCACTACTGTCATAAAGAAGTTTTTGACGGCTCCAAGATCTCCGGGCTACTTAAACAAGCCTGAATACTCTCACCTTCAAGAGAGAAACACTGAGATATATATGAGTTCCGCATGGTACTCTTCTCACTGGTGTTTTAAAAAGGCTCAGTCGTTCCTTGCGAACATGCTCGATGACAAGCGAAGTTATTTTATTTGTGGCCTTCCTTATCAGCATGCTATACAGAGCGGTCTTCTTATGCGAGAAGAAGTTGAGGATGAGATGTCTGAGGAAGATTTCGATCCCGTTTCATGGAGCATGGAGATGGAGTGTTTATTCTACGGGCAGAACAGTGATGCGTTCTTTTCTTATGAAGATTTCAATAATAGGAGAAAGATTAAGAATGCTTATCTCCCACTCTTCATGTACGAAAAACGTGGCATCCATGTTCCCGAGCTGTCACCAAACGAAAGGCGTATTATGTCGGTGGACGTAGCTCTTATGGCATCAACCAAGCATGATAACGACTCAACAAGTATTCAGATCAATGTCGCCATTCCTGATGATAAAAGGTATCGAAGTAATTATGTGTTCTTAGATAGCCGAGAAGGTCTCACCACAGATGAGCTAGGCATTATAATTATGCGTTATTTTTATCATTATAATTGCACAGATTTAGTTCTGGACTGCGCCGGAGTCGGTTTGGGAGTCTATGATTTTATTATTAAGGAACAGTATGACCCTGACACCGGAGAAACCTATGGAGCGCTTGCTGCATGCAATAACCCAGAAATGGCTGAAAGATGCAAAGTAAGAAATGCACGTAAGTGCGTTTGGTGTATAAAAGCATCTGCGGACTTTAATTCTAATGCTGCTACGGCGTTAAGAACAAGCCTTAAGAACGGAGAGATAAATCTTCTTGTAGATAGTCATGACGCTTCTGAGATTGTGAAGAAGATTCCATCTTATTCAAGCCTTTCCGAAAAGGAGCAGACGGATGTAATCATGTCATACGTCCAGACCTCTCTTCTTATAAATGAGGCTATAAACCTCGATCATGAGCTTGTAAATAATAAGGTCAGATTGAAGGAACGCAGTGGAACAAGAAAGGATAGATACTCTTCTATGCTTTATAACAACGCGGTGGTGCAGATATTGAATACTCAATTAAAACCACAACAAAGTAATGCAAAACAGATATTAGACCTTATGTATATGCGTAAGGGGAAAATAAAAAAATAAGGAGGTTGCCGAATGGCTCGAAAAAAAACAGGTGCTAATGGCACCTCTGTAGCAAAAGTGTCAACTCCGGTAGGAAAACCTAATCAAACGGTTGAAGCAATAAGTGAGCGTTTTCGTAATGAAGAGTCTGAAAGGGTAAAGAAGAATTATGATGCTGCTATGAAAGCTATGAAACAATTCAGAGACCCCAATAAGACTTCGTCTAAAAGTATGACGGCTTATACAAGGGAAACTATTAGAGGTTACCTCCAAGCTCCTGCTTCAAATGAAACGAACCTTATCAATGTTTCAAGATATTTGTATTATAGGTCGCAGATATATTTTAGGCTTGTACAATGGTATGCAACTATGTGGGATCTGCGCTGTAGGCAAGTAATACCAAAGTATGACCTAACTAAGGACAGTGACTCTTCGAAGATGCTTAAAAGCTACAATGACACACTTGATTGCCTTGAGAAATACAATATCCAAGGTAATTGGTATGACGTGGCTGTAAAGTGCTACACGGAGGATGTGTGTTATTCTTTATTCTTTAAAGATGACACGGGCTCTTTCTTTTATATTCTTGATCCCTCATATTGTGTGATTGTTGGTAAATACTTTACGGGTAATTTTGCTTTTGCAATAGACATGACAAAGTATAAAAGCCAAGCAGGTCAACAAGTTATTGAATGGATTGGTGAACCTCTTGCTTCTATGTGGAAAGAGTATGAAAGAACAAATGTTAAATACATTCAAGTCCCCGATGAATATGCCGCTTGTTTTAAGTTTAGAAGCTCGGATTGGAATTTAATAATCCCTCCGATGGCTACTCTGTTCCAAGAGCTTGCTTCTCTTATGGACATTGCAGACAATCAGGCTATAGCAGACGAACTAAGTATATATAAGCTTATTACTCTTCCAATGAAGGTTCTGTCTGGTGCCAAGATGGCTGACGACTTTGAAATAAGCCCGGACCTTGCATTTGAATACTTTAGCAAAATGGTCCAGAATGCTCTTCCCGATTATGTGGCAGCTGCCATGGTTCCGGGCGACGGACTTGATGTAGTTAATTTCTCAGATACTGCTGCCGACAAAGATGTGGATAGGTATGAACAATCTCAGAATACTATCTTATCAACGGCCGGTGGTGGTGCTGTGATAAACGCCAACAATCTTAATAACACTGCAATGTTTAACGCATGGCTTAAAGCGGAGACTGAGTTTGCAATCAGTAGTTTGCTGCCGCAGATTGAAGGATTTACAAACTTCCAACTTTCGTTTGATCTGGGAAACAGAGCTTGCAAAGTGAAATACTTTGAGGTGTCTGTTTATACCAAGAAGGATCTTGGCGAAGAACTTCTAACATCGGCGCAGTATTCTTTCAGCACTCGCCTTGCATATTTAACAACGCAGGGAATCTCTGAAAAAGATGCTTTGGCTATGGAATTCTTGGAGAATAATGTGCTCCATCTGAATACTCTTATGAATCATCCTCTGCAGAGTTCTTATACTACTGCCGGGGTTCAAGGAGAAGTTGGAGAAGGAAGGCCCGAGACGCCCGATGAAGAATTAAGCCCAAGCGGTGAACGAAGTCGTAATTCATAAAGGAGGCTGTCATGAAACATATTAAGGCTCCTGCAGAATATGACAAAACAGTTAAGACGCACGGCGCTTTTCTTAATTGGCTCCAAGAGTATTCAAAGGTAATCGTATCTATTACATTTTTTATTTTTGTAATTGTTAATTTCTATCTTCTTGTGATGTTTGCCGTTGAGTATTTTACTTCTGGCAATATGGAAGATCTGAGTGTGTTGCTATCTGAAACGCACACAACGTTTAGGGAAGTTATAGGCGGTTACATTATAAAGGCTGCGGTTGAGAACAGTTTAAAAATTGGTGGAAGTGTAATCACAAGATACATTGATTATAAATACCCGCGAGGTACAGAGGACGAAAAGGATGAAGAAGAAATTTATACTAACCCAAGAGGAGAAGACGGCTGATCTTTTAAAGGCAAGTGGTTTTACTTTTGTAAAAAAAGAAGGGAAAACATATGCCTTTGTGAATGATGGGAAGCTGACGTTCTCTACCGAGGGATGCAAGATGGTTTACACTAATCTTCTCTCGGTATAAAAGAAAGGAGCAGAGCATGAATAAGATTCTAACACTAGAAGACCTCGTAGCTTTCTGTGAAAGCGGAAAGCTGTCAAGGTTTAGCAGCTCTGAGTCTGGGTATTCTCTGAGAGTAAAGGTTCCGGCTACATACGCCAAACATGAGAGTGACGACTATACTCTTTATGGCGAAGTGAAGATAATGCACACCGGAAGAAACAGGAATGGATCTAATTTAACCCTGGATGCAATGAACAAATGCAAAAAGAATTTGGCTTATAAACCTCTTCTCGCAAACTTCTGCGAGGTGGATGGGGTTAAGGATTTTACTAGCCATGACTTCACTATCGGTGATGACGGGGAGGTAGAGTATCAAGAATTCCCTATCGGATGCTTTACTGCTGATGAACCAAGGGTTGAATATGACAAAGAAAAAGATAGAAATTATCTTTATGCTATTTGTGCTATTCCTAGAGAATACACTGCTGCTGCAGAAATTATCGAGAGAAAGGGCGGAACTAAAGTATCTGCCGAACTTGCAATCAACGAAATGTCTTACGATGCAAAAGAAAAAGAACTTGTTCTTGAAGACGTTGAGGTTGTAGGTGTTACGTGTTTAGGCACGGATCCCGAGACGGGTAATCCTGTTGAAGAGGGAATGGAAGGAGCAAGACTTGATATTGCTGACTTCTCCAATGGCTTTACTAATTATGATATTAAGCTTCTCAAAGAGATGCTTGATAAATATAAATCAGTAGAGAATTTTGCTCTACAGAAAGGAGAAGACATGGGTAATGAACAGTTAGAGCTTGAGCTTGAAGAGACCCCTATTGAGGAACCTATTGTAGAAGAGGTCCTTGAGGAAGTTCCTGCGGACGAGGTTGAAACCTTGAGTGAGGAAGTTCTTGCTGAAGAGCCTGCCGAGGAAGTAGCCGAAGACAACTTTGAAGAGACTCCCGAGGTTGAAGCTATCACAGAATCGGAAGAGACTGCTGAACCCGAAGCTGAACCTCCTGTAGAGGAAAGCAATACAGCCGAGATGTCTGTAAGTTTCGGTGAGAAGGTTTATACTTTCAAGCAGAGTTTACGTGATGAACTCTATGCTCTTAGTCAGCTCGTTAATGACACTTACGCAGAATCAGACAATGCTTACTACGAGATAGACGTATATTCTGATTCTAAGGAAGTTATTATGGTTGACTTTTGGTCTGGCAAAGCTTACAAGCAGACTTATAAGGTTCGTTCCGGTAAATACTCTCTTGTTGGTGATCGTGTATCAGTTCATGCACGCTATATCACTGACGACGAAGAGAAGGCATTGGATGACCTTAAGGCTAATTATGCAGCTGCTTCAGAGAAGCTTCAGAAGTATGAAGATGAGCCTAAGAAGATGGAGATTCTTAATTCTCCTGATTATGGGTATGTATCATCGACTGATGAGTTTGAAAAGCTTAAGATTCAGGAAAACCATTTTGACCTTAGCATTGAAGATACAAAAGCAAAGGCTGATGAAATCTTGCTCAATGCTGCTAAGAAAGCTGAGTTTGCAAATACCTCTACCAACAGTACTGTTGGAGTGGTTCGCATCCCTCCTAAGAATGTCAAGGAAGTTGGCAGATATGGTGGAATGTTTGTAAAGTAAATAGTTACGGTTAGGAAACCGTCTATATAAGTAAATGGAATAACCATTACTTTGTAACTGAGCCTTAAAGGCTCTTTTTTATTACACAAATATCGAAAGGAGAAATATCATGATTGATATCACAAAAGGCTCTCATGTAGTAAGCTTCCCTAGTAAGGTGGCTTCTATGATGGGACAGTATTCACATGTTTACAATATCGTTCTTCAGGCAGATACAGACAATGGTATGCTTGCAGGCCGTGGCGATTATGTAAGCTTTGATCAGTACGAGCAGGCTGCTCCTTCTGACGAGTTCGCTGGAAGAATTAACGAGCAGGCAGCAAATGGAAATTGGTATGTAGAGGTTACAGCTCTTCCTGCAGACGAGGAAGTTCTTGTTATCTACAATGCGGCTATCAGCCCTTATTCAGAGAGAGAGTTCCAGGATGAGTCTCTTTTCTACAATGCAGCAGGTGAGGTTGCTCAGGGTGGTGTTCTTTGTGTTGGTGACGTTATCGAACTTTCAGAGAACGCTTTCACAGGTACAATTGCTGCAGGTTCTGCAGTTAGTTTCGATTCTTCTACAAAGAAGTACATCGTTAGTGCAATTTCAGGTTGATGAGAAAGGAGGTAGAATATAATGAAATTAACATTTAGTGAGCATGTAAATGGCGTATTTGCTGCTATGCAGACAAATTACGAGGCTATGAATAATCTCATGCAGGACGTAGCTCTTGGAAAAGAGATCTACGATGCAGAGTCAGACAGAATTATTTCTAAGAAAGAAGCAAACGACAAGATCTACCAGTTCTCTCTTAAGCTTCTTGGAATTGAGAACGTACATGATAAGAAGCAGGTTCGCAGAGGCTTCCGTGATCATGGCAGAGAGTGGTTCGATATTATCGAGGATACCATTGATGCTAGAATCGCATGGGGCTTTGCTGACAACATGTGGTTTGATGAGCTTGTTGATCAGAGAAATATCGCTTATGGCGACAGACAGGATTTCTATATTGAGAATGACGCAGTGCTTTCAGTAGCAAAGGCTGGTGTTTCACACCACGACCACGTTATTCAGAGACTCCCTGCTGGACAGACAATCTCTGTTCCTACAGCTCTTTATGTTGTAAAAGTTGGTGCTGACATCAACAAATACATTGTTGGTCAGATTGATTGGACAGCTCTTGTTGATGCTGTTTCAAAGGCATTTATGGTAAAGATTCAGACAGAGGTTTACACAAACGTAACTTCTGCAGCAGCTTCTCTTCCTGTTCAGACAGGATTTGTAGGCACAGGTACTCTCTCATCTTCAACAAAGGCTGCTTTCGACGCAATCATCGAGAACGTTTCTGCAGCTAACGATGGCGCTGAAGTTGTTATCATGGGAACAAAGTCTGGCCTTTCAAAGATTTCTGCTATTGCAGACATCACATATAATGGAAACCTTATCGCAAACGCTCAGAAGGATAGCGTAATGAACTCAGGAAACATTGGTATGTACGAGGGAACAAAGCTTGTTGAGATTCCTAACAGATTCGCTTCAAAGCTTCCTCTTACAGGTTCAGGCGCTGCTCTTCCTAATAAGTTGTTTGATCCTACAAAGCTTATGATCATCCCTGTTGTTGGAGACGCAGGCAAGTTCGTTAAGTTTGTCGATGAAGGTGACACTCTTATTCTCGAGAAGACAGACCGTGGCGACTATGTATCTGACATCATGACATATGAAGTACAGAGACACTTTGGTGTTGCTACTGTTCTTGGAAGATACTTCGGTCAGTGGACACTTTAATTATTTAAAGGTGAATGAAAGGAAAATAAAATATGGCTAAGAGTAGTAAAACAACGACTAAGACAACAACAAAAAAAACTACGACTAAATCTAAACCCGTAGTAGAACAGTCAACAAAAGACATTGAGATAGTCGAAGAGCCTGTGGTTGAAATTGTTGAGAAACCCACAAAGGTTGAAAAGAAGAAGGACTTTAAATCTACTGACGGGGTTGTTTGTAGAAGTGTTACCCCGGGTTCATTGTTTGTAGATGGACCTAAGTCTGGAATGTTGTACACATTTGCCGCTTATGGCGATGAGGCTGAGATTGAGTATAGAGACCTTAAAGGTCTTATTATGATGAGATCCCCTAACATCTTCACTCCACGATTCATTGTTGAAGATGTTGATTTTATCGCAGAGACTCCTCAGCTTGATGCATTCTATTCTAAACAGTTTTCTACTAAAGACCTTAGAAAGATTCTTGAACTTCCCGTTGAAGAAATGGTTGAAGAAATTAAGAAGCTTCCTTCCGGTGCGCAGGATAACATGAAGACTCTTGCAGCTACTGCAATTGGTGAAGGTAATCTTGATAGCATTAAGAAAATTAAGGCTTTAGATGAACTTTGGGGGACACAGTTTGATGCGTTCTCTGGTTCAGAGGACTAATGACGGAGGTGAATTATGTCATCTCTATCTTATGACGAAATATTTTCAAATTTTCTTGGGAACATAACGGATCCTGCCTTGGCAAAAGAGGCAGCAGATTTAGTAAATGAAATGATGGTTGAATATCTACACAAGTCTGTGTCGGGGGTTTACGTAAGAAGACTCTTCTCTTCTATTTCATTAGACGATGAAGTGCAGACTTTGACGTATTCTATGAAACAAGCGGTAGATGAATCGGCCGATAAAGATTTTGTATCAACAGTGCTTGGTAAAGCTATGGTTGTGCAGTGGGCTACCCCACAGGTACAATCTAAAGTTAATATGGCTCAGATGTTTACGGGTTCTACGAAGAAGTTTTATTCGCAGTCAGCCCACATTGAAGAGCTCCGTGCATTAAAATCTGATATGGAAAAAGAGTTGCAGTTCTATATATTAACTCGTGGGTCATTCTATAATGGCTATGTGGAGTGGTGATATGGTATATGAATATGGTGAATTTACTCCAAATCAGGTTGCTGACATCAAGCATTTAATACAAAAGAAAATCTTTTTTCTGCTCATAGTTGTGGATCCCGAAACCCAAGGACAATATAAAAGCGTTAATGTCCCTGCAGCATTCGATGATATTTTACGAATGCTTGCGGGATTTAATGATCTTCTCAATCATCCCACCGAGGTTGTGTCAATAAGCTGCAGACTTAAAGCTGCCCTTGAGGAATATCAAAAGGGTAATGAGTATGACTTTAAGGTCTATCGCAGACTTATTCTTACAGCTGGCAAGGAAGTTGAGAGTATAAAGGAGGTGTGAGAATGCCTTCTTTTGAAACATTTAAAAAACTACACGGTGGTCTTACCGTGGGACAAACTCATAAAGCTGATTCCGATATGGTTATGGAGGCAACATGGGATAATGATATAGATACTCGGGTTGCCTATTTCTATGACTTCGACCATGACAATCATATAACTCAGCTAGATGATCTTCATCCCGAACAAGACGAAAAGAAAATTCCAATTAGCATTAAATTCATTGCTCACACAAAACAGACTCTTGCGAAAGATACTATCAGCTATCATTTGCAGTTTCGTCCATCTCAATCTGAAGATGTGATCCCTTATTACAAAGAAAAGTTTGAAGACAGATATGGCGCCACTTTCCCAATAGGTTTGTACGTCGATATCCCGGATAGTAAAGGTCGCTATAACCGTTGGCTTGTAGTTAGCAAAGCAGATTATAATGACGTTCAGTTCTCCGATTTTGAACTTCTTAGATGTGATTATGTTTTTCAGTGGGTTATAGACAACAAGAAAATGCAGATGGCTGGTGTCCTCAGAAGTCAAAATTCTTACAACAGCGGTGTCTGGGTTGACTATAAAATAGAGAGCCCGGAAGACCAACAGAAATGTTTGCTTCCACTTACGCGAGAAACTGAAAAGCTTTTCTATAATCAGAGAATGATTATAGACAATAAGGTTTTAACTGAGCCAAGAGCGTGGGTGATAACAAAGCCTAATCGCATAGCCAATAAAGGCATATGTGGTCTTACGTTTGCGCAGGATGTATTTGATCCTCATAGAGATTATGTGGAGAAGGATGCTGACGGAAATGTAATAGGTATGTGGGCCGACTATTATGTAGACGGGATTGCCCCAGAAGATCAGCCGGATTATTCGGATGTTACTTGTGAGTTATCCGTTGTTGGTAATAAGCGCATCAAAATAGATGGTGGCTATAAACGGTTATCAGTTACGTTTTATAAGAACGGTGAGTCTACGGAATTTAAAGAAGGTAATTGGAATTATTATGTAGACGGTACAGACGTATCGTTGTTTATTGAAGAAGTTTCCGATGGACTTGAAAAGAATGAACGGTCTATCAAATTCATAGGGACTGATGCCTATATTGGAAAGATACTTACTGTTAAGTTTACTTCGGGAACAGTATCTGACAGTATAGAACTCAGCATCACAGGTTTATAAGGAGGTGATCTAAATGGAATTAACTGAAAAAGAGATTGCCGAATTGCGTGCCTACAGAAATATTCCAGATGAAGATGATATCCGGTATAAGCAAGTTATCAAGGAAATGCTTATTAACAATAATAAGATAATCTATCTGCTCCATAACGAAGAACTTGAAAAGGCTGACGCAGATAGCGATGAATACCTTGATACCAACATTCTGCCATATTATATGGTGAATCCTACTCAGTCCGAGGTAAAGAACTTTATCTGCTTTGAAACATCTTTTGAAGAGGTTTCAAGGTATAACTCAGTTATAAAAAACCAGCAAGTAATATTCTATATTCTTTGTCATCAGAAGGACATTACCGAAAAGTACACAAGTACAGCAAGGCATGACCTTATAGCAGCTGTGCTTATTGACATGTTTCAAGGATCTAATATCTTTGGAACTCAACTTAAGTTGATGTCCGATAAGCCAAGCGTTGTTGACACTGACTATGCGTGCAGAACGTTAGTCTTTGAACAGCAGACGCTTAACTCGCTTTATGGAAAACAAGGAGGATTGAGGATTGGCAATTAACAAGTCTAAGATTCTCCGAGGAGATCCTATAGTCATAAATGAAAAGATAACCCTAAGGCAACCGACCATAAATGAAATTATAGATTTTGACGAAGAGAAATTCTTCGGAATCTTTTGGAGCATGTGCTCCGCTGCATATGATAGGCCGGCAATGCTTGATGACATGGGTATTGATTTTATGACGGTATCTGATTGGCAATATTTTCTTTCTGTTGTACAGGTAATGGATAAAGAAGCCACGAAGCTTATATTTGGTGACTTTGATTTCTCAGAATTTACTCTCCAAAAGAGAGACAATAATGGCGTACTTGAGTATGTCTTGTATAGAGAATCAGATGGATACATATTTGACGAGGCAGTATACCATGAAGTCATTGCTTATGTAAGGGAAATGGTGAACTTCCACCATTCGGGAAAGAAGGCCGCCAATAAATCCACTGCGAAACTTCTCATTATGGATGATCGCAGAGCGAGGGAAAGGAATAAGAATAAAGAATCAGAATCAATGCTTGATGGTATCTTAATCTCTTTGGTTAATACTGAGGAGTTTTCATATACGTATAAGACAGTATATGAAATAACAATATATCAACTTATGAAATCATTTACGCAGATATGCGGTAAGAAGTCAGCAATGGCTCTTATGCAAGGAAGTATGAGTGGTTTCATGGATACTTCTGGAATAGATTCCAAAGCTTTTGATTGGACCTATTCCGAGGAGAAGTATAAGCCGAAAGGCAAAAAGCTAATAACAAAAACAGTTAAAAAGAAGTAGTCCGTGTGGCTACTTCTTTATTTTTGAAAGGAGAAGGTTATGCCTACATTAAATCTTGATAAACTCGTAATCGACAGAGTTTATGATGCTTGGTTTGAGGACAAGAATCTCAATCTTCTTGCATGCCTTGATCAGGTTCAGAACTTTGGCGTAAACACAACTTCTGAGACAAAAGACAAGACTGATGCTCAGGGTGCTCTTATTAAGAGATACTACACATCAAAGTCAGTTGAGGTTACCGGAGAGAATGCTGTTCTTTCGCTCAACCTCATGTCTATTCAGACAGGTTCTGATAAGGTTGTTAACGAGAACGTTGTTCTTCCTCGTATCCTTATGCTTAACGCATCAGAATCACCCATTACTCTTCCCGAGACACCTATCGAGGGTACAGTGATGGTATATGGAACATATGACAATGGTCTTCCTAACACAGATGCTCCTTACACTGCAGGTGCAGCAGCAGCCGATGATACATACGTACTTACAACTGTTGACGGAGTGACAACTCTTACCGCTCCTACAAACGCAACAGCTACAATTCAGATCAAGTATGATTATCAGGTTGCTACAGGAAAGACTGCCGTTAGAGTTAACCAGTATGCATCTGAGTTCCCGAAGGAGTGCAAAGCTACATTCCGTGTACTTTGCTCTGACGTTTGTGATCCCGAGACAGTACGTGCTCTTTACATCGTATTCCCTCGCTTCCAGATGTCTCCTGACTTTGACTGGACTCTTGATACAGAGAGTGCTCAGAGCTTCTCTGGAACAGCATTTAAGGATTCAAAAATGGTTGCATAATCAATGGAGGTACAACGATGAACAACCAAAGTATAGATCCCGTATCGAGTAATCGGTATGAAAAAATGACACATTGAATTGCTGGAAGTTCCTAAAGCCAGGCAAACCAAAACAGAGTGTATGCTATCATAAATTAACAGTATATGTTATAATGTATGCACAGATGGTAAGGTTGCGAAAGTAGAAAGAATTGCTTGGATAGTGCAAGGTTAAATCCTAAACACTCAAACAATGGAAAATCAGCAGCCAAGCCCGAAAGGGAAGGTTCAACGACTATCTCCGTTAAGGAGAGTAGATGGCAAGTGCCATCGAAGTGGTGTGCCCCAGTGATGGGTGATGATATAGTCTCTGCACATGGCGAAAGCCTGTGGTGCGTATGCACAGATGAAAGTAACGACTTCATCTAAAGATAACAGATTGCGGTAAGGAACAGCTTCTGTTCTATGTTGCACTCGCTGAGGATTCAGATGAGTACGACACACAGTTCCCTTATTCAAACGGAACAGTTAGTGCTTAATAAGCAAACAAGGAGAGGGCTACGGCTCTCTCCTATTTTTGAAAGGAAAAATTATGTCACTAAAGAGTAAAAGAATTTGTAAGTGTTGTGGCAAGGAATATGAATATTGCCCTCATTGTGGGTCTAAGAGTGATGAACTATGGAAGAACCTCACGGACACAAAAGAGTGTCTTGCAGTATTTAATATAGTCGCTGCTTACAATGTTGGCAGAGCTACAGCCGAACAAGTAAAGAAGGTCCTTAAAGAAAACAACATTAAAGACTATTCAACATTTAATAGTGGCATCGTTGCTACGTTAGATAAAGTCTTTAAGCCAACTCCTACAGCTGAAACTGTAAAGACGGTTGTTGAAAAAGTAGATCCTTCAGCTCCTCATATTTATAATGTCGAGCCTACAATTGATGAACCCAAGGCTGAAGAGCCAAAGGTTGAATATTTAAAAAATGATGAACCCGAAAAGATAGAACCGGTTGTTGAAACTCAGAGTTCTTCGAGAAAAACCCGTAGCGGTAAAAAGAAATATAGAAAACGTAATACGGATATAGGATTTTAAAAAGAGGAAACATCCGTAGAGACAAATGGTTGTTTCCTCTTTTTTTTATGGACTGAAAGGACAACAAAATGAATGAGCTGGTAAAACCTGCGTTCCAAACAAAGTTCTATCATTCAAGAGAGGTTGTAAGGATCGTAGACAGGTATGAACAGTTTTTGTTCATAAAACATGGTGCATATCCTATAGATATGTATGTAAGTGATGAGAATCTTGTAATGATTTTCTTGAAACAAGACACGAAAGAATTATACGAAATGTATAGACAATATAAGTTGAAGTAATATAAAGCGGTCTGATATGGGCCGCTTTTGTATTTAATGAGGGAGGGATAAATGGAATATAAGATTGTAATCACGCAGTCTGATGTTGATAGATATGCGGAAGAATATTTTAAAGTGCATACGAAGGCTCGTAAGAAACCTATCGAACATCCATATCATCCCTCTATTAACACATGGTTTGTAATGAAACGACCTCAGATGAATGATCTTAAACAGAAATGGAAAGACTTCATTGAGTGGGTTATATCAGAAAATAATTTGTCAGACTTGAAGCTCACTACTTTTAGGATGACTTTCAAAACATATATGCCGACAAAAAGAAGAATAGATCCCGACAATACGGTTCCGAAATTTATTTTAGATGGAATGACTGAGGCTGGATTTATTGTAGATGATGATGGTGAACATCTTGTATCTTTGGAGCTATGTACCGGGTATGACAAGGACATGCCTCGTACAGAAATAACTATAACAAGCATAGAAAAATAAGAACAAAAGGAAAAAAGAATGTCAATTACCACGCACCTAAAGGTACGTGGCCTGCAAAAGCCACAAGTTGACTAGCCTAAGTCCTACGAGGACTACGTTAAGAGAGAATATATAGGTACTTTGGGATGTAATACCAAGTTCCAAACACTACGGCTTATATTTAAACAATCCTATGTGGTAGGGATAGTGATATAAGTATACAAAACCTCTTATTAACATTGGCGATGGTATACTAACCACTCTTCGGAGTGAGTAATTAAAATATGTGAAAGGAGTACACGAAATGGTATATGTATCAAATCAAGACGGACAACCTATAATGCCTACAAGTAACTATGCTAAAGTGCGTGTGCTTCTGAAAAATGGTAAGGCTAAAGTAGTAAAGCGTTGTCCGTTTACAATACAACTCTTATATCCATGTGATAACGAAGTACAACCTATTTCACTGGGAGTGGATGCAGGAAGTAAACATATTGGTATTTCTGCTACTACCAAAGGAGAAAATACCGGAGCAATAGTTCTTTACGAAGCCGATGTAACTCTTAGGAATGACATCGTGGAGCTGTTATCTACTCGTAGGGAAAATCGTAGAGCAAGACGTAACCGAAAAACAAGATATCGCAAGGCAAGATTTAATAACAGACGCAAAGGTGAAGGATGGCTTGCACCTAGTATCAGAGAAAAGATTGACGCACACCTTACAGTAATAGCCAATGTACATAAGATACTTCCAATAACAAAGATAACAGTTGAAACAGCACAATTTGATATTCAGAAAATAAAGAATCCCGATATACAAGGAATTGAGTATCAGCAAGGAGAACAATTAGATTTTTGGAATGTAAGGGAATATGTATTATGGCGAGATAATCATACTTGCCAATGTTGTAAAGGTAAATCAAAAGACAAAGTATTAAATGTACATCATATTGAAAGTCGTAAGACTGGCGGTAATGCACCAAATAACCTTATAACTTTGTGTGAGTATTGTCATTCGCAGTACCACCAAGGAAATATCAAACTTCCTAAAACAATAAAGCGTGGAACAAGTTTTAAAGATGCTAGTTTTATGGATGTTATGCGGTGGAATTTCTATAACAGACTTAAGGAGATATATCCGAATGTCCATATGACTTATGGGTATATAACAAAGAACACACGTATATCACGTAACTTACCAAAGGAGCATTACATTGATGCGAGATGTATAAGTGATTATCCCGAAGCAATTCATCCTTGGAACAAGACAGTAGTTTATTATCAAAAGAAAGTACGTTGCCATAATAGACAGATACACAAAATGTCAATTCTAAAAGGTGGTAATAGGAAACTAAATCAAGCTGAGTATATTGTAAAAGGTTATAGACTGTTTGATAAGGTTCAGTATCACGGGAAAAATTATTTTGTATTTGGTAGACGTACAAGCGGTTTCTTTGATATACGAACCCTTGATGGAGAAAAGGTTAATAAAGGAAGTATTAGTTGCAAAAAACTTAGATTAGTTGAGATGACAAAAGGTTTTTTAATAGAGAGAAAGGTAGTGGCATAGCTAAACAGCGTTCCTCCCACCACCTAAAGGTAGTGGGTTTCCACGCTTTGCTTGCCAAGGTAATTATTAATGAAACTATCAATTATAATCCCATACTATAACGCAAAAGAATATACTGACGAGCTGTTAGATGTTCTCGCTCCTCAGATGACAGATGAAATAGAATGTTTGCTTGTAGACGACGGAAGTGAAAAGCCTTTTAAGACCAAATACAAATGGTGTAAGGTATTCCGTAAGGAAAACGGTGGGTGCTCTACTGCACGAAATGTTGGATTGGATAACGCCATGGGTGAATACGTCTCTTTCGTAGACGCAGATGATCTTGTCCCCGATTATTATGTGAAGAAAATTTTGGAGGCTGCCAAGACTCTGCCAGATGTCATAGAGTTTTCTTGGAAATCCCTGTCTTCTACTGAAGGAGTTCAACACAACCATAAATTAAACAATCCAACAGACCACTTATCAAATCCTTCGGTATGTACAAGGGCGTTCAAGAGATCGTTTATTGGCGATATTCGTTTTAACGAAAAGAAAGATTCTACTGAAGATGAGGACTTTTCAAGAAAAATAGGATATTTAGATAAAACGAATAGATTTTCTCGGGCCGTCATTTATGATTATATGTATTACTATCGCACCGCTGTGACGGGCTCAAAAATAAAACGGTTCAAGAAGGGCCTGATGAAGACTAAACGTGTTGTGTATTACTATAAGCACGTTACTTCAAATATGAATTGGCTTATTGATGCTATAAAAAAAGAGGACGAAACCAATGAGGTGTGGCTTCTTACGGAACAAAATGATTTGCCAGAATTGCGGAGGTATTGCCAAATATCAAAGCCTATAAGTATTTGGGGACATTATTTAAAAGGTGAACCGTATAGTAGGTTTACTAAAATAGAGGTTCCTGTTAGAGCGCAAGTTGTATTGTATTGTGAATTTGCCAATATGATTGGTGGAATATCTACGTTCCTTTACAATACTTGCCAGCACTTAAAAGAACACTATGACATTCTTGTGTTGTACGACAGATTTGATCCAATGCAGTGTGACCGTCTCAGAAAGGTTGCTCGTGTGATGAAGAACGATCTCCAAAGGTCTATCGTGTGTGACACTATTATCCTTAATAGGCTTACAGATAAGATTCCTCCGAACGTGACTTATAAGAAATCAATTCAGGTATGTCATGCTTGTAGGCAGAAAGTGATAATGCTCCATCCAGAGAACACTGATTATCTTGTAAATGTATCTAAAGCTTCAAAAGATTCATGGGGAAAGATTGCAGAGAATGGAACGGTCATCCACAACCTCTCCTACCCCGAAGCAAAGGAGCTTTTACTAGTGTCTGCCACTCGCATGGGTGTAAGTGATAAAGGAAAGAATGACCACAGAATAAGAACTCTTGCGCGAATGCTTAACGAAAAAGGAATTCCGTTTGTGTGGCTGAATTTTTCTGATAAGGGATTGCCGGATCCTCCTGCAAACTTTATCAATATGAGTGCAAGAGCAAACATTCAGACATTTATCAAGAAGGCCGATTACCTTGTTCAGTTGAGTGATGAAGAGGCGTATTCAATGAGCATACTTGAGGCCCTCAATCTTAATACCCCAATTCTCGCAACGCCCTTTGCATCGTTGTTTGAGGAAGGTTTTGTTGATGGCGTGAATGGATATGTTGTGCCTTTTGATATGAAGTTTGACGTCGAGAAGATCCTTAATATCCCCAAGTTTGATTTCAAATATGATAATAAAGCTATTGTTAATCAGTGGAAGAAAATGTTGGGGGCTCCTGCGCCCAAAAGAGAACCGGTTCCTATTGAGAATTATTTATCCGTGAATGTTGTAAGGGAATTCAAGGATAAGTATACTGGAACGCTCTTTAGGAAAGGACTAACTACTCTCCCGGAAAGTAGAGTAAGAGAAATCTTGGCAACACAAAAGAAGAAACGAGTTAAGTTAATTGAAATAGCCGAGTCTGCACTTTGACCGGCAAACGGAATGAAAGGATAAATAAACGATGAACGTAAAAGAATTTATTGATGAATTTAATAAGTCTCAAAACAAGGATGCTTGCGTAAAAAAACACATAACCACAAGTTATATCCCGTATACCACAAAAGTTTCTATATGCAATAAAATTGCAACTACGACAACTCACAAGACTGTTCAAGGGAAAGAGGTGTTCTCTATTGATTCGTCAATGAGATATATGCTCTTTGTATGTTCGGTTATTGATAAGTATACAGATTTAGACTTAGGCAAAGGTGCCGAAAGAATGAATGGTTTCGATTTATTAGAACAGTATAATGTGATGTACTTTATTTCTTCCTGTTTAGGAGATGAGTATAAGAGACTTGAAACCGTATTAAAAATGAAGGTTGAGGATATTTATAGCAACGAGAGAGACTTTGCTTCGTTCCTTGAAACTAAGTTAGATGCTTTAAGCATTGTTTTGGATCAGATGGGTAAAATATATGAACAAAAGAATCAGCAATATGTTGGAACAGAAAATAAAACTGATTGATAAAACGATGACCAACATTGATAAGCTCCAAACTAAATATGATAAAAAGTTTGTTGACGACCTTAATGATATAGGAAGACAAATCATATCTGATTTTTATAGTTCATATGAGCCTCATCTATATCATAGAAAAGGTAGTTTGAAGGATGTCTTTAGAGTCACTATGTCTAAAGATCATGTTTTAACGTATGAATTCAGTGAAAGTTTTTTAACTGCGTCTCATCGTGTCTCTAATGAATATATTTATGATATAGCATTCATAAAAGGTTGGCATGGTGGAGCTCCTAAATCTAGCTATCAGTGGAGCCCCGTCGATAGCCAAACTCTTTATTATAGGGATCCTCCTCCGGGCAATGGGGGTCCAGCGTATGTAAAATGGGGAAGAGTTGCTGAAAGAACTGAATCCCCCAGAGATCGAATGGTTGAAGAAATGGACGCGAGTATAGAACAAAATCTTTATGAGATGCAAAAACAATTAGACGATATTACAGACTACTTGAAAAGACATCTATAAACTTATAGAAAGGTGGTGAGAACAGATGTCTGAAAAACACAGCAAGGGTACGAGCCTTAATTTAGATGAGATAAAAGACCTTTTGTCTGATATCCGAAATACCATAAGTGAGACTCAGAGAGCTGCCGAAAAGCCTTTAAACATAAAGGCAAACAGTGCCGAGGTTCACACCGCCAATCAGGAAATTGAGGCACTTTTTAAAAACCTTAACAATATAAAGAAATCTAATACGCTTCAAAAGTATTTTACTGATGCAGAAACAGCCCAGAAAAATCTTGCAAAAGCTTATGAGAATTATCAATCAAAGATAAAGAACGGATCAGAAAAACAAGCAAAACAAGCTATGGCTGACGTTGCAAGATACGCAAATGCTTTCTCTGCGCTCGGTGGCAAACCTGATGTTGTAGATAAAAAGATAAAAAGTATTACTTCAAAGTATATGAAAGCAAACAACCCTTCTACAGGTTGGCTTTACGACGTTGATAACTTCAAAGAAGCATTTGCTATCATGCAACAGATAGAGAATCTTGCTCCCGGAACTTTCTTTAAAAATATTTCTAACGAAGCAGAAAAGGCCGGTGACGCAGTAACTCAGTCTGTAAAGAAAATAAAAGATACTGTTGAGGGTGATAGCATTGCAAAAAACATTTTCAATAGTGACGAAGGCGAGCGTGAGGCTAATAAGCTTGTTGAGACTCTTGATAGAATATGGGCGAAAGTTTCTGTAGGGAACAAAGAACTTTCTTCAAGTGAAGCAATAGATTTTGCAACGGCTTTCCATCAGCTGAATTATTATCTCGAACAAACCCCTAGAAAAATGGATGATGCTCGTGCTGCACTTGTTGACTTTAAAAAATTCCTTTCTGATATTTATGACTTCCTGCCAGAAAACCAAAGGTCAGAGTTAACAGACTTTATGTCCACTCCAAATGGAAAGGTTGATCAAAAAGCTATGCTTGGAATTGCCATAGAGTATTGGCAAGAGTTGGCAAAAGAGATTAACCAAGCATCGGATGCGCAGAAGAACTTTTATTCAAATCAATTTGTTGAAATCCCTAATCTTACTGAGGCTCAAAAAGAATACAGAAAACTTGTTGAGTGGGTCCGCGAGTATTATGAATTAACTCAAAAAAGCAAAAAGGGGAATCGAAGCATTGTTCCTTATGGAGACGATGCCCTTCCGGGCTTAGTGTATGGCGGTGACGCCAGAAGAAAAAATGGTCAACTTCATACCACGCAGGCAAGTCTAAAGCGATTGCTATCGGATTATGACGATGCTAATACAAAAGGAACCTTTAACGAACAATATATAAACAATCTCATCGATAGAATTGCGGCTTATACATATGCGCTGGACAAATCGGTTGATGCTGAAAAATTATTTGGTAAGGCTCATGCTGAGTTATTCACCGAAGTTGCATTGAGAATTAAAAACGCGGAAGAGGCTGCAGATGCTTTTGCGCATTCGCAAAGTCTCACGGGACTTATATCTTCAAGCGCAAAGTCTATGGGTGGCAACCTTGTTACCTATGGAGATTTTGATAAGTTTGAGAAAGTTCTTCTTTCGGATGGTGTCGAAGGTGGTCTTAAGTATTTGGTTGAAACTCTGGGAATGAAACTGCCAGAGGCTGTGAAAGAAGCCACAGACGCTACCGATGGATTAACTTCATCTGAGAAAAAAGCGGGCGAGGCTGCCGAAGAAACATCAACCAAGGATAATAAGGCAACAGAGTCAAAGAAAAAGAAGACCGAAGCTACAAAGGCAAGCGCTAAAGCTGCTGAAGAAGAAGCAAAAGCTGAAGAAGAAGCGGCTAGAAAGGCTGAAGATGCTCAGAAACAGCGTGAGTGGAACGCTAAGAAAATAGCACAACAGCTTCAAGAAGCTTCCGAACGGGTTTATAAAAGTGAAACTCATAATGCCAATGGCTCTGTCACCTCTACTGACTATATTGATCATTTTAGAACGCGAACCACTAAAAGTGGGTATGACAAGAACGGCGATTATTATGTCCTTGAAAGTACAAAAGAAAACTATGTTGAATTAGAAAAACAGATTCAACGCAATGACAAGGCTATTACGCGCCTGACAAAGGACATGTACCTTAATGCAAAGGCTGGAGCTGACACTTCTGCTTGGCAGAACCAAATCGACGCTCTAGAAGAATACAGCAAAGTCCTTTTAGAAATTAGAAATGCCGGGTGGGTTGGTTCTGATGAAAATTTGCCAGAGGAATTCCATGCAGAAGTATTTGATACGGAGCGTTTGAAAGCCCAAAAGAAAGACTGGGAGTCCGTAATAGCTTCTGCTCAAAAGACACTAAAACGATTTATTGCAGATGCCGAGAGTGTTCAATCAAAGCCTCTTATGCCTGAACTTTCTACTAATGTAGACAACTTGGTTGATAATTTAAAACAGTTGTCAGCTGCCCCTCAGATAGATTTTAAAGACTCTAACATTGATAATGTCAGGCAACAGGTTGTAGCATTTTTGACGACATTAAGAGACCTTGAATCTGAATTAAATGTTGTTAGTAATCAGTCGAGGCAAAGTGAATTTATTCCTGCGGATATCAAAGATATTACTTCGTTAAACAATAATATAATGGCGTTCATGGACAATAATACCGCAATGGGTAAGGAGTCGAAAGAGGCCCTTAATGCAGTCCATATTGAGCTCCAAAAGATTATTGATACGGGAGAACAGATATCAAAAGTAAGGCTAGACGAGTTGGCTGCTGAAGCCAACAATGTGGAAGCTAAAGTAAGAAGCCTTCATCAGACAGGAAACAGTTTCTTTAGATCTTTTACAAAGCAGTTAAAATCCGCTAATGCTCAGTTCTTAGCAACGTATTTTAGTTTGCAAGACATGATGCGTTATGCTCGTGAGATTGTAACTACTGTAACGCAGATTGACTCTGCTCTTACTGAACTTCGTAAAGTATCTGACGCATCAACGGAAAGATTAGTCCAGAACTTTGAAGTATCCGCAAAGACTGCAAAGGAACTAGGATCTAGTATAACTCATGTCATCAACATTACTGCTGATTGGGCGAGGCTTAACAAACTAGGTCTCTTTGTGTAGCGATACGCAATAAGAAAATCCTCTCTAATCGGGGAAACTCCTGAAGAGGACAACCCCGAGGGTAAATGTATAACGATTATTTGTATTCCTCCTTTCAAGACGAAAGGAGGTTTTAAATTGTCAAAAATAAAAGATTTAACTGGCAATGTGTATGGTGAATTAACTGTAATTGAGATGTTGCGTAATTACAATGAGGTAATACAAATAATTGATGAAGTTATACACCCGTAACGACCACAGCTTAAAAGGTAACGATTAAGCGTATGGGGACAACTCTTATGAGTTGAAGGTATGGTCTGATCTGCAAATATAACAAAATGAAATTGCAGAGGTAGGCAGAAATGTCCTACCCCACTCTACGCAGAGTGAGTAACAATATGTGGTTTTAATGTTGATGATGCAGAAGAACTTGCAAGGGTAACTACCCTCTTTCAGAATGTCGGTGACAATATGTCAGCTGACGATGCAAGTTCGTTTATGATTTCTACCCTTAAGGGTTTTCAGCTTACAGCAGATGAAGCTGAACATATAGCAGATGTTTACAACGAGGTAGAATTTGCCTCCATTTACAGTAATGTAAATGCTCTAATTAAAATTAGATGATAGCAACTATATCGGTTAAAGTAGTGGTAGGACACGCAAGACCGAGCAAAGACTGTAGGGAAAAATATGGAAAAAGAAAAATTTAAAAATTATCAGTAGCCTAATATATATATATATATACCGTAGGGCATACGGGAATTTACGCTTGTGGACATTGTGTAAGACGGGCCGGCAAGGTAACTTGTTAGGAGCGCAGTGGTGGTTGAAGCAAGAATCCCACGACTTTAGTCGTGTGGAGTGTCAAAGAAAATATTTTTCACTACAGAATGCGTAACGACTGCAGAGGGGTGATTGGTAACAATCATTCCGAAGTTGCTCCCCTATAAATAGGGTGAATATACAGTCTGGACTCACGATATAATCCTACAATAATGAAACGTGAGAGGCAGCCAGAAATGACTGCCCGCTTAGATATTTCTAAGTCATAATGGAATCTGCTATTCCATAGTAACAGACCGAGCGAACAATTTTGCGATAGATACGGCGGGCATAGGAGAAGCACTTCAACGAAGTGCCGCTTCATTCAATGCCGCAAACACCTCTCTCGAAGGTGCTATTTCAGTTATAACAACTGCTAACTCTGTTGTTCAGAACCCTGAGATGGTCGGAACAGCAATGAAAACCCTTTCTGCCAGAATTCGAGGTAGTAAAGTTGAGTTAGAAGAACTTGGTGAAGAGGAAGAAGATGTATTAAATCTTTCATCTAAGCTAAGAAGAGAAGTCAAAGCTATGACAGGCTTTGACATTATGGAAGATGAAGAAACTTATAAAACCATCGACCAGATCATTATTGGTATTGGTAAGCACTGGAAAGAGCTTACTGATATCCAACAAGCTGCTTTGGCTGAAGACTTGGCAGGTAAACGAAATTCAAACGTTTTGATCGCTCTTTTGCAGAACGCTGAATTGGTAGAGCAAGTTTACGACAAAGCAACTCATGCTGCTGGAAGCGCAGCTAAAGAGCAACAAAACTATATGATGAGTATTCAGTACTCGTTAGATAGATTTACAGCAAGCATGCAAGAACTTGAAGCCGACTTAGTTGACTCTCAGCTTGTCAAGGATATTGTTGATATTGGCACAGTGATTGTTAATATTCTTGATGAAATAGTTGAGCACATCGGTCTTCTCGGTGCAGGTGCTTCAATTGCGGGCATCGTTGCTCTTGTAAAGAATTTTAAAGAATTAAAAGCCACGTTTGAATCCATGCAAACCATAGCTAAAACAGCAAGTTTGTTAAATTCTAAAGACCTTGTGGAACAGGCTGCTGCCAATGAGTTAGTTATTGCTACCACAAAAACTCTTACTAAAGCACAGGCAGAAGAAATACTGACTATAGCAGGTGTTAGTGCTGCTACCAAGGCTGACATTCTTGCTAAAGCGGGGTTAGCCGGCGCAAACGCTACCGCTACTGTTTCTGTTGACGCTCTTACCGCCTCGTTGTGGGCAAATGTAAAAGCGATGGCAGCATTTTTAGTGGGAACTCCTGTTGGTTGGGCTATCCTGGCTGCGGCCGCAATAGCTGGAACAGTTGCCACATTTGATGCTCTTACATCTTCTGTTGAGGAATCCAAGAAAAGAGTAGATGATTGTACTGAGTCTATAGCGAATATAACCTCAGAACTTGAAAGTCTTAGAAATCTCGAGAAGAAAACTCCTTATGATACTAGGCGTATTGATTATTTAGAAAGAGAGCTTAGCGTACAAGAAAAACTTCTTGAAATCGAAAAACAACGTAATTATGAAGATCTAACTAAAAAGACTTTTGCTAACTTTTTCGATGAGGACAATGCTGCAACAAGGTTGAGTAACGACATCTTTGGCCGAGGGGATTTAGGTCCTTTGCAGCTTAAGATGGGCTTCGCTTTATCTGATCTCAGAAATTTGAGTGCGGAAATTGATTCTATTACAGCAGATTTAGATAACGCTAAAACTGAAAAGGAATTAAAGAAACTTAACAAAAAGCTGGAAGATAGAAAAAACAAGTTTGAAGAGCTCAAAAAAGAAACAAAATCAGACGAATATGGTGAACTGTTAAATAAGTACAATTCGTATTTGGAATTGGAAGAAGAATTAGTTCAAGCTCTTGAAGACAGAACATCTAACGGAGATTATCTTACAACGGGGAAAGCAAGAAGAGATGCTGAAAAAGAGCTCGGTGACACAAAGAAAAGACTTAAGGGCATTCGCAATTCTCTTCGCGAATATGAAATTCTTGCAGGGGAGTTTGACCCTTTTAATAGCATAACCGGTATTGAATCGGAATATGCGATTAACGAAATAAAGAATGCTATAAATAGCACTGATAACCTTAAGTCTGCACAAGATAGACTTATGGCTCAGTTCCCTTCGTTGGATGCGCTGTGCAGCAAATATGGCCTCACTGTAAAAGAACTTGTTGAGTATTATTGGGAACAAAAAGAAGCTGTTGAAGCGGTAACTGATGCTGAGACAAAACGTGCAAGTACTCTTTCCACGGCTGTTGCCAATGTAAACTCTCGTATACTTCCACAGTTCGAGGAACTTGGTAAGGTATACGACGAGATATTCAATGGTGAAAAAGGCTTTGACTTATCTCATATTGGTGCTGAAGACCTTGAAGGACTTAGGTCCGCCTTTGAAGACTTAGACGAAGACCTTAATATTGATTGGGAAAGCAAAACAGAAGACGTAGATAAATTCCTCTCAGTAATAGGTAACTCCTCTTCTACTGCAACAGAGGTTCAGAGTGCGTTTAATGGTCTTGCGACTTCGTACTTTAACGCGGCTAAAGCATCTGGTGATTTCTCTGAGGAGAATGCAAAAGTTCTCGAGCAGATGCTTAGAGAAATGGGTGTTGTTAATGCTAATGAAGTTGTGATGGAAGAACTTAACGCACAAATGGAAGTTCAGGCAAATACTGCTGCTGCTCTTGCTGCTGCTAGTTCCGATATGGCAGGTGAAACCGAGAACGCTTCAGCTAAATTTGTTCAAGAAGCTCAGATGTCTAATCTGGCAAAAGTGTATTTGGCAGACCTTGTAGCTACCGAAACAGTATTTAATAATACCGGACTGAATGTTGATGATAAGGTGGCGGCCTTGTCACAGCTTGCATCCGCATATTTCGGAACTGCCGCCGCTGCAAAATTGGTCGAAATGACTAACAATAGAGGTTATGAGCATAGCTACTCTGTTTCTCCCGAAGAAGCTTGGAGACAAATCGTTGGCGAATTTACAAAGATAGAAATGCCAAAGATTGATTTTAGCGGAGGTGGAAAGAACACTAAAGCTGCTGGCGGAGCTGGCAAAGAAGCTGCCGATACTTATATCGAAGCTTTTGAAAAAGAACTTAAAGCCCTTGAAGAACAACGTGATGCAGGTATATTGTCCGAGAAGCAATTCCTTGATAAATACAAGGCTCTTATTGAGAAATACTTTAAGGATGTAGACGGCTACGGAGACGAATACGCCAAGCGTATGGGTGATTACTTCCAAAGAGCTATCTCCTACTACGAGTCAATCTTCTCTGCTGTCGGTACTCTTCTTAATAAGCGTATTAGTGCTGCTCAGAAAGGCAGAGATGCCGCTGTTCAAGCACTTAACGATGAGAAGGATGCTGCCGCAGAAGCATATCAAGACCAGATAGACCATCTCGATGATTTGATTGAGGCTAAAGAAAAAGAAATAGACTTAATCGACGATGAGATTAAGGGATATGAAGATCAGATTGATGCTATTGAAGATCAAATAGACGCTCTTGAAGAAGCCAACCAAAAGAGACAACAGGCTATAAATCTGCAAAAAGCCGAATATCAACTACAACGCAGCTTAAATCAAAAGACTCGCTTGGTAAATTATATGCCAAGAAACGCAGTAATGCGTTTTTAGAAAAAACAACTATATCGGTTAAAATCCTATAGGAAGGACAAGACCGAGGAAAGACTATATTTTGTTAATTTTTTGTAGTATAATAATTCATGCAAGAGGTTATTGTATGAAAAGAAAAACGACCGAAGAATATAAATCAGAACTTTCAAAATGTAATCCCAATATTGAGTGTGTAGAAGAATACAAGGGAACTAATACTAAAATTTTGCATAAATGTCTAAAATGTGGAAGAGAATGGAGTGTGCAACCTGCCAATATCCTATCTGGCACGGCATGTCCCGTATGTTCTTATAAGGATATGGGAAAAAAGAAAACAAGAAGCACACAAGAATATCGCGATTTATTAGCAAAAATCAATCCAAACATTTATCCATTGGGGGAATACACATATTCAAAAGAGAAAATTTTACACGGATGCAAAGCATGTGGAACCCATTTTATGCTTGATCCTAATCACGCTATGCAAGGCGTTGGTTGTTCCTATTGCAATAACACAAAACGTATCCAGAAGCGAACGAAGTCACAAGACGAATACGTTTCTCAGTGCGCGGCGGTATCTCCGAATATAAAAATAATAGGTAAGTATAGTGGGGCCCGTAGACCTATTGATGTTGAGTGTTCAGTGTGTGGATACCATTGGTCTCCTATGGCCGGGAACGTCCTTCGCGGAAGTGGATGTCCTGTGTGCGCTGATACGGCTACTAGCGCTAGGTGTAAGAAAACGACTGAGGAATATAAATTGGAGCTAAATACCAAATTCCCAGATATATTTGCAAAAGAACCTTATAAAGGTGCCAGTGTTTCAATTCTTCATCACTGCAACAAGTGTGGTAATGATTTTTATGCTCGTCCAGCAAATGTGTTAAGTTATGGATGTGGGCAGTGTCGCAAACCTTATTCTGGTGAGGAACGTGTAAAACAGTTCTTAAGGCACTATAACGTTCCCTATATTCATAATTATCGTTTTGCAGACTTAAAAGGGAAAAGAAACCCTCTTTCTTATGACTTTTATTTGCCAAAACACAATCGTTTGATTGAATTCCAAGGTGCTCAACATGAGTACCCGGTTAATTATTTCGGTGGAGAAAATCATTTTGCCGTGCAGCAAAAACATGACTTTCTAAAAAGGAAATATGCTTTTGACCACAATATAAAGTTAATTGAAATATGGCATTATGACTTCGATAAAATTGAAAAAATACTACAAAATGAACTAAATATAGAATCCGTAGAGACTGTAACAGAGGCGTAGGTAACTACGTCTCTTTCGTTGTTCCCCTGTCAGCAGGGTGAAGATCCAGTCCGACCTCGCACTATAATCCTAAAAACAAGAAATGCGAGAAGTAGCCAGAAATGACTACTCGCCTACAGATGTAGGTCATAAAAGTAACAGAATGATATAAAGATGGCCAAATGGTCTATGAAAATGACTCAAAAGAAGTAAGACAGGCTCGTGAGAATCTTGAAGATGCTGAGTTTGAGGTTCAGAAGCAACAACTTGAAGACCTTAAGAAACCTTTGCAAGAACAGATTGACCTTCTTGAAAAGCGCAAAGAACTTATACAAGAAGAGATAGATGCTTATAAAGAGCAGCAAGAAGAACTCCGAAAAGCTCTTGAAGCTTCTAACGAATACTACGACAATCTCATCAAGCAGACCGAGAAGTACTGGGATTCCATTATAGATGCCCTTGAACAACAGAAATCTAAATGGGAAGAACTTGCTGAGATTAAAGAGATTGCTAACGCATATGCTCTTATTCAAGAGGCCGGTGAAGAACTTGGATATTCTGTAGAGGATATTCTTAATGATGTTCCGGGTGCTTTTGAAGCGTTTAGAGACGCTTACGTCAATATACTTCAAGACGCAAACAGTGAGAATCAGAACTTCCTTGATGGTCTTACATATGCTACGGGAGCTGCCAAAGATAATGTCAGCGCTTCTCTCGATGAGATCTCCACAAAGGCTACTGAGGTAGACGAAGCACTTAAGCCTTTAGGTGATATTTCCACCAAAGTTGAAGATACTGCGACTGCTTTGGGTAACGTTGCAACCAATAGTGGAACTGCTGCAACTAATGTTGGCAATCTCAGCGGTAGTTTAGAAGACGCTGCTAGTACGTCTGAAGACATATCCGCTATTGATGGTTCGGTACAGAACCTTGCAAATACTTCTCTTGACAGAACAGTAGAAGCCTTTAATGGTCTTGCTGCTGCTCTTAAAGAATGTGCAACCGCTCTTGGTATTGGCGAAGGTGAAATGAGTGCTTTTGAAAGCGCACTTGTAGCTATTAGTGAAATCTCGTTAGGCGATGATACTACCGGTGCAATAGGTGCTTTCACTGCCCTTGCTGGTGCGGTAGATACTGTTACTTCTGCTATTAGTGGTGGAAGCTCTGGCGGTGATTCTGGGGATCCTGTTGAGTCAAAATCACCAAGTACGTCAGATGGCGCATCTGGTGCTGGTGGACTTATTGGTGCTATCGAAAACACAAAAAAAGCTGCTAATGATAATATTGGTCAGAAGTCAAGTGTTGGCGAAAACGGCGGCGGTGGAAATGCCGAAGGTGGAGAAACTGTAATCTCTGACTTTGATGCTTTGTATGGTGCTGTTAATAATGTTATTGAGATTATCGGCAATACTAAAGACGAATACAGTGAAGACGGAACGACTCTTGTCAATGCTGTAAAAGGTCTACCTGTTGTAGGTAAAGACGCTATAATGGGCGACAATGGTATTGTTGAGATGTTTAATAAGCTTCTCGAGATTATTGAAAAGTGCGTTGAAAAAGCCAACGAACTTCTTGAAACTATAAGAACCCTTAAGACTGAGGGTGGTGAGCATGTCCTTGATGGCGAATATGCAACGGGTAACGTCCATGTAAACGGTCATGCAGCAGGTAACGTTCACGGCAACGCTTATGCAAGTGGCAGGCTTGGACTTAAGAGTTCAGAGACTGCTCTTGTTGGTGAACTTGGTCGAGAACTAGTCTACAATCCTACAACCGGAACTTACCGTACGGTTGGAGATCATGGTCCTGAACTTACTCGTTTGCAAAAGGGGGACCTTATTTTCAACGCAGAACAGACCAGAGCAATCATCAAACATGGTAAGCGTGGCGGTAATTCATACGTAAACGGTAGTGGCTTGATGCCATTGTCAGATGCAGAGAAAAACTTATTTAAGACAATGGGCGAATCTCTTGTCGGAATAAAAGCAGATGTATCTCAGATGCTTGGTCCTGTTAAGACGATAGCTCAAAACATAAATAAAGTAACTACAAACAACGCAAGTCCCACAATTAACATCAATGGAACTTCGTTTACTGTTTCAGGTGTGACCGGAGAAGCTGTTGCTGTTCAGATAAGCGATGTTTTCGCCGGAATAATTTCAAACGCATATCAACACGCTATGAAACAATGATCTTAAGGCAGGCATTCTTAATTGAGTGTCTGCCTATTTAAGAGAAAGGAAAACGGTATCTGGAATGAGTATACAAGATGATTTGTTTAAATCAATTGAAATCTTGATAGAAAAAGCTTTACAGAAACAGAATATAAACCGCACCGTTGCCAGTACCGTAGAGGCAATAAGTGGAAGTAAATATAAGTGTAATATCGACGGGGCGTACTTTTGGTTAAAAAATGGATCCGGCGCTAGTTTGTCTAAGGGAACCCCTGTGTGGGTCCATATTCCAAGTAATAAGATGAACAACGCCTTTATTATGGGAAGACGATGAAAGGAGGTCTGAAGTATGGCAAAGCCTGTTGTTAACTATATATTCCCATTCGATGCGCAGGAACAGAAGAAAATAACCTTTACTTATACGGGAGACCTGCCTTATCAGAATAGATTGATTATTTATAATGCTGACACTCTTGCAACGGTGTATGACGTAACTTCACCTAGTAGAGTTCTTTATTGTACTCTCCCTGCAAATACTTGTAGAAATGGTGTTAAATATGCTGCTGCAATTCAGTGCTTTGATATGTATGGCGCTCCAAGTACCGTGTCAGACAAGAGATATTTCTGGTGCCTTGAGCAACCGTCCTTCTATTTTACAAATGTAGAGAGCGGACAGACAATAACAACATCTTCGTTTTATGCTGAATTGTTTTATGCTCAGACTCAGTTAGAGGGGCTTTCTCAATTCCAATTCTTGATATATGACGCTAATAAAGTGTTATTGTCAGAATCTCAGGTGTTCTATTCATCTGATTATTTGACATTTAACTATACGGGTCTTGAGGATGATACTGTTTACTTTATCAGAGCGAAGGGCCTTACACAGTATGGAACGGAACTTGATACCGGATATATCGAGATTGATGTTAACACGGCATATGATAACGCTGAGTTTAATAATATCAATGCTGTATGTGATGAAAATAATGGATTGGTAACATACTATACCAACTTTTCGATAATCAACTCCGACGAGGATAAGGATAGCTTTCAATATGAGAACAGCTATATAAACCTCCAAGGGAAAGAACTTAATTATACTACGGGATTGTCTGTAGAGGGCGATTTTATTTTATGTGTAAAAATAAAGGAATACTACGAAACCGGAACTATTCTTACTGCTTCTGATGAGTCCTATGGTTTTACGCTCTCATCTTTTGTTTATGATGATGCGTACATGAGGTTTAAGCTTACGGTTCCTAATGGGCTTACACCTTATATATTATATTCGGATCCGTGCATTCCTAATGCAACTACAGTGTTCACTATATACATTAAGCGAGTAAATAACATTTATCAGCTGTATGTATTTGTTACTGAGGACGATAACGAGAACAATATGCACTTCGGAATCAATGAACCTGCAATTCCTGACTTGTATGATATTTGGCTTAATAATGAGAACGAACCTACAGAAACAGTCCTCAAAGAGAATGTTCATAAGTTTGTTATGGATGAAGAACCTATTGTTCTTGCTGAGAACAGGTTTGACATATGGATAGGAGGATGGCAAAAATGATCTTTATGCAAAGCTTCTTTTGCGGTGAGACAAATACTGTTACCTGCACTCCTACCACTATAGAACCAATAACACACGTTAAACTTGAAAACGCATGGTTTGATGACTTGAGAATAACTAATGATATTAACGAAGAGATTAGTGAAAAGGTTGTTGATATATGGAACTATGATACAGCCATGCACGCGAAGTTTGACGATGATACTTACGCAGGTAACGTTAAGTGGGATATTGAACGAGTTTCATATCTTCTTATCAAGAGAAAGAAATCTTCTGAGTATAAGTGGACCACTATTGACTATAAGGATGTGCAACTTGCTACTGATGTTGGCGATTATAATCTTCAAGGAACGGACTTTACAGCAGTTCCCGGTTATGAGTATCAGTATGCAGCCGTTGCTATCGTAGATAACGTCGAAAACGAGTATTCTATTGAGAAGGTTGACGTTAAATCAAAAGGAATTGTTATAGCGGATAGTACTGCTCTTTGGTACACGTATTTGACAGACCAATATCTTGATGATGTGGCTGTAGTACCTAATGCGGTGGTAGAAACAATGTATGACCGCTATCCCACTATAGTAAGTAATACTCTTGCGAACTACGAACAAGTGACGGTTAATGGCGAGTTCGTACCTATAGGTGACGATGGGTGTACTCTTCTTGAGGATGACGAGGCTGTAAGAACTAAATGGAATAAAGAGGCAAAGTTGTTCTTAAGGAACAGACGTACAAAGGTATTGAAAAGCCCAGACGGAAGAATCTGGCTTGGATATATTACTACTCCCCCGTCGGATACTGCCGATGGTATTTATTATATCCGAAAGGTTACATTTACACTTACAGAGACGGGTAACCCTGACTCTGAGAAATACTTATATAAAGCAGGGATAATTGATGTTCCCGAGAATTTCTGGTCATATGAAACTTAAACGAAGGAGGTTATTATGTATAACATTTCAGTTAGCGATGTCGAGCTGTTAAAGCAAAGCATCATAGACCTCCGAGTGCGAATAACAATATACCATGAATTGACAGGTGAATATTTGGATCAATTAGAGTGCGGTATTATTTCCGGTTCTTGTACGGTAAGTGCAGAGTCAGATGTAAGACGCACTTTTTCTTTGGAATGTACTCCCGTGGACAATGATAGGTTAGTGCTTAATGAAGAAGGGATGATATGGCTCAACCGTATTATAAAACTTGAGATAGGGGTTTTAGATACTCGTGAACAAGTTTATACGTGGTACGAGGAAGGTAGATACGTGTATACAAACATGTCTGCTACCTTCGACCCTACCACGAACACTATCTCGCTTTCATGTAATGACCTTGTAGCAAAGCTTGACGGAACTAAGAACGGTCAGATAGGTGGAGCTGAAATCATTGAGTACCCTGCCTATGTTGAAAACGAATCAACAGGGGCCGTTATTCACTATAACCATATCCGTGATCAAGTCATAACCACTCTCACGCAGCTCTCTTTCGTAAGAGATTATGAGGTTGATGAGATTGGTGAATATAAGGGAATGCCACAATATAACGCGGACTATGAGACATATAGAAATCAGTCAAGGGTTCCGGTACAAAGTGGTGCTCTTGAATATACTTGGAACGCCCTGCCCTATGACCAAGAGTTTTCAGTTGGAACTTCTGTGTGGAGCGTATTGACGGCCTTTAGAGATTTGTACCCTAATTATGAAATGTACTTTGACGAAACGGGAACCTTTATCTGCCAGATGATACCGAGTAGATATATGGACGATACCGTTCTGGATAACAATTTCTTTAGAGACGTTCTTATATCTGAGAACACTTCTATAGACTTGTCTACGGTAAGAAATATCTGTGAAGTGTTTGGAGAGTCCATTGAGGCTGATTTCTATTCAGAAAGCACAAGTCTCAGCGGAACTATATATTCTGCAACGGTTTCAAGTTATGACCAATATTATAACGGCGATGTTGTTGCGCTGCTTATTAGGACGACTAACCCTGCGAGCGCATCTCTTAAGATTAACAGCCTTGCAAATATACCTATTTACGATGAGTATACCGAGGAACCGATTTCGGCTAGGGTTCTTAATCCTAACACTGTTTATACATTTAAGATTAAGAGTAAAAGAGTAGATAATGCTTCGCAGTTTAGAGCGTATCTTCTTGGTCATTATCTTCCTCACGGAATAGATGTTCTCACTGACGGAACCGTCTTAAATGAGACATGGACAGATCAAAGCGGTACATCTCATAGGATATATTCTAAAGATTATTTCCAAGCAAAATATAATTGCGAATGTGTAAATATGACAATTATTCCCGACTCCCCTTTTACTGTCCAAAAACTTGGCGAGATATTAGATGTCAAGACCGGTGGCGAGTATGAGAATATTACTTCCGATGCTCTTGCTGTTAATAGGGCAATTTGGGAGAATTGGAAGAATTGTCGTTTAACGGATTCTATTACATTGAGTACGAAGATTACTCCCTTTGCAGACGTAAATGTAAAGGTTGAGTATCGCCCAAGTAATGATGATGTTGACCATCAGTACATTGTAAAGAACGTGTCTCATGATTGGAGCGGTGGTACGACTTCATGGACTCTTATGAAGTTCTATCCTCTTTACGATGATGAGAATTATGGTGGCACACATGAGATCCTTTCTAAGTATACTCATGGCACTCTTGCAAGATACACGCATTCACAGATGTCTAATCTAGTTTAGCCGAAGGAGGCAAATATGAATTATACACAAAATTATCATCTCGGCTTGCCAATACCGGCTGAGAGATACGATGTAAGTATTGTAAATGCAAACAATACAGTGATTGACGGTCAGTTAAAAACAAACGCTGATGCAATCAGTTCACATGCAAATAATGTTAATAACCCACATGGAGTCACTGCTGCTCAGGTGGGACTTGGCAATGTAAATAATACAGCAGACTCTGTAAAACCCGTAAGCACTCCTCAGTCTCAGTATATCGCTTCGGCGGTCGCAGCTGAGGCTACAAGAGCAACGAATGCAGAAGGCGCATTGTCCGACAGAATCACAACTGCTGCAGGAGAGGTTTCTGCAGAAGTGACAAGAGCGACAGGCGTTGAGTCAACTTTATCAACGCAGATCACAAACGAGGTAACCAGAGCGCAAGGTGCTGAGAGTGACCTTAGAGATTATGTTGATGAAAAGCTTTCAGTAACATATAAGGCAAGTGGTTCAGTCTTCTTTGCTGATCTCCCTGCACTTGCTGCATCGAGAGAAGGACACGTTTATAACATCAAGGATGATTTTACTACTACTGCTGACTTCGTTGAAGGTGCTGGTAAAGATTATCCGGCAGGCACAAACGTTGTTATTATCGAAAAAGATGAAGAGTCTTACGAAACAGCAACGGTTGAAGAAGGTGATAACCCTTCTGAAATGGGATTGTATGAACTTGACGGAACAGACTATATTCCCACAGAAGACACTTCACCTGTAAGCGGAAAAACCTACTACGAGTTAGTTGCAGTCCCTACATATTATTATGATGTTCTTGCGGGATTTGTTGATACCTCTGACTTTATTACAGACACAGACTATGCCACAGCACAGGCAGCAGGCATTGTAAAGCCCGATGGAACTACTATTACAGTTGATGCGAACGGAGTTATCCGTTCACAAGGCGGTGGTGGTGATGTTTCCTCAGAGGAAATGGCTGATGTTGTAAACATCTTAGGAGCAAAGAACCTTGTCCCACCAAAAACAGGTGAGATGCAAGTTGAAATAGACAATATGACTGTCACCTTTAGAGAAGATGGGAGTGCGTATATTTCGGGACAAGAGGGTTCAGGTCAGCCCACATATACTTATACATATAACAAGTTGCCAAAAGGAAGATACACTATATCAATAAACAATGAAGATGCCGAAGGTGTTTGGTTGTACGCAGAGGTAAATGGTTATGTAGTGGCGCACAGCGACACAGACTCATCATTTACTCTCGATAGCGAACAAGATGTATGGTTTGGAATAGGTTTTGATGAACAGAATTGGTGCGACGGAGAAAGAATTTGGCCCACTTGCATTCCTTATAATATCGAGGATAAAAATTTTGTTGCCTTTGCTAAAACCAATAAGCAATTAACTGTCGATGTAAACAATATCAACCCGAGGCTTGATTCTATTCTTAATTTTTTAGGCTCGAAAAATTTATTACCGCCTAAACCCGGACTTGAACCAGAGCAGGTAGACCACGCTGATGTTACTTTTAATAGTGACGGAAGCATTACTATTGACGGAAGTTGCGGACAGAGTGAAGAAACATTGATATCTTCAACGGTTCTTCCTAAAGGCAAATATGAATTAGTAGTTGATCAAGAAGAACAGCAATCAGGCGTAGGCATAAATATATATGATGGAAACCATAATTTAATAGCCAACGCTGATTGGTTAGATGATTTCACGTTAGCAAATGATACCGAGGTCTTTTTCTATTTGAAATTATACCGAGGCTTTCAAGAACAAGATTACACGATATTCCCAATGGTACAACCTGCGGATGTAAAACAGTATGATAACGCACCATACGCCAAAACCAACCGTCAGCTCACAGAAACAGTATTAAAACAAACACTTACAGCGGGTTCTACTTCACTTACTTTTACAGATGATAGAATCACGGACGATTGCCTCATCAAGATTGCACCTAAAAGATGGGTTCCTCCAACTTCTGCAAGTCAAAGTGGTAACACAGTAACAGTAACATTTCCAGAGCAAGCTGCTGATTTAGATGTAGCAGTACTTATAAGGGAGTTATAACTATGGCATATTTCGATTTAAGTGGCGGTGGTGGAAGTACACCACCAACAGGAACATATACAGCAACTACTAGAGCGGCAAACATTGACATGGGAGCAAATAGCAACAACAGATATCTGGATACTACGGGTGTTCCGAACAGTAACACGGAAACTTATACTCCCACAACAAGAGCCGCTTCTATAGACATGGGTGCAACCAACGCATATAGATATGTGAATACAAATAGCGTCCCTAACACAAATTCAGGCACATATACATTTCCCGCAAATGACACAGGTGGACAAAAAGACCTTGGAGTAACAAATACCTATCGATACGTCACAGCAACTAATGTCTATAATAAAGGCAAGGCAGATGGCGCACCGAGTAATAAGAATAACGGTCTGGTAGAAAGTAGTAATAAGACATGCAGTTTTTCTGCCACAAGTGGATGTATATACGCAATTACTTCAACGTATCTAAACACAAATAGCTCTGCAATGCCATCCGTTACTAATGGAACTGCCTTATTAAACAAATGGTGTGCTTATGCTGTTCATAGGTCATCAGATAATTACTCAATATCTGTATTGCTACTTGTAAAAGCAACGAGTTCAACAATTACCGTTGTTGCGCCTAGTGGAGGTTCAGGTCAGTGGCATTCGGTTGCATGGTGTAAATTAACCTAAAGGAGGTATTTGATAGTGAGAACAGTAAAATTCAATGAAATCAGTTATCCATTGGTAGACCATGAAAATATCATCTCATTGTATTTTCAGGCAACGATCCTCAAAGGTGATTATACAGTGGATGAGATAGTTGAGGATGCTTTAAGTGCCGAAGAAATCAAAGTGTATGAGAATGATGAGCAGGTTGCTATATATCGCGGATATGACCGTTTAAATGCCGCTTCCATGTATGATGTAAGTGATGGAAGAGTTGTTTCGTTGGAACTTCTGAATACTGACTATGAGCAGCGATTAAATGATTTAAGTAACGTTGTGTCAGATATGCAGCAGGTTCAAAACGAGCATTCTGAGGCGATAGAAGAATTGACACCCTATGTAGACAGCGCAACAGCATATTTTAATGAGAGTGAAAAAACTTTCTACAATGTGCCAGAGGGTAATATTTCAGTATTCTTTGATAACTACAACGGAAGCTATTCTGTGAACAGAGTATCAGACAGGGTAACAGTATCTTTTGACACATTAACACAAAGTACGAACATAACAATCTCGGTAAGTTAAAAGGAGGACGAAAAAATGTATGATGTAGTTCAGAAAGTAAATGGAAATTTAGTTATCAGGTCATCTTGGGCAGACGACCAAAAAGCAAAAGCAAAACAGGCATTCCACGACACTTGTAGACTTCTATATGCTGATACTGCTACTACAAGCGGTATTGTCGCCACTCTTGATGATAATTTAGATGTGGTTGATGGCTGCAAAGAATTTATCAAGAAGTAAAAAGAAAGGAAATATTAAATTATGACAGTAGAAATGTTTATTTATCTATTCACTATAGGAAGTTTGTTCGCATCTCTTTTAACACAGGCAACAAAGAAAGCATTCCCTAATGTTTCAAGTAATATCTTGGCGCTTGCCAATGCGATTATTGTAGGTATCCTTGGAATGGTATGTGCCTATGTGCTTATGAGCATTCCTTTTACAGCAGTGAATGTTATCTATATTGCTCTTATGGCAATTTGTATCTGGATGGGTTCAATGCTCGGATATGATAAGATTGTTCAGACTTTGGAGCAGCTTAAAGGATAATTAAGGAGAAATGTTAAGCAACCTAAGATATTGACCAATGTGATTAAATGTGTTTAAATGTACTCGAAGGAGTAAGTTATTATGAACACATCAAATATCACAAATTACAAGCCAAAAGATTTCGCCGAACTATTGGGTGTTTCCGTTAAGACATTGCAGCGATGGGATAGGGAAGGAACTCTAAAGGCGAACCGAACTCCAACTGATAGGCGTTATTATACTTATGACCAATATCTTCAGTTTAAAGGTATAAACATAGAAAATGATAATCGTCAGATTGTTATTTATGCCAGAGTGTCTACAAGAAATCAAAAAGATGACTTACATAATCAGGTATCTTTTTTACGGCATTTTTGCAATGCTAGAGGTATTATTGTAGACCAATGTATTGAAGATTATGGAAGTGGTCTAAATTACAACCGTAAAAAGTGGAATGAACTATTAGATGAAGTTATGGAACAAAAAATCAAAACTATCATAGTAGCGCATAAAGACAGATTTATCCGTTTTGGCTATGATTGGTTTGAAAAATTCTGTATGAAGTTCAATACGACCATAGTGGTAGTAAACAATGAAGATCTATCACCACAAGAAGAACTAGTACAGGATATTGTTTCAATACTCCATGTGTTTTCTTGTAGGTTGTATGGACTTCGCAAGTATAAAAAACAAATAGAAAGGGATAAGGAAATTGCTAAAGAGCTTCAAGACGGAAATTAATCCGACAGCCGAGCAAAAAGTTAAAATCAGTAAGACTATTGGTACTTGTAGATATGTCTACAACTTCTATCTTGGTCATAACAAAAGCTTACATGACAAGGGTGAGAAGTTCATGACAGGCAAGAGTTTTAGTGTATGGCTTAATAATGAATATATTCCTAATAACCCTGACAAAGTATGGATTAAGGAAGCATATTCAAAAGCCGTAAAGAAATCTATTGAAGATGGATACACTGCTTTTACAAGGTTTTTCAAACATCAGAGTGCTTTTCCAAATTTCAAAAAGAAAGGCAAGTCAGATGTAAAAATGTATTTTGTAAAGAACAATCCAAAGGATTGTCGCTGCGAAAGACATAGACTAAACATACCGACTTTAGGTTGGGTGCGTCTTAAAGAAAAAGGTTATATACCTACAACTAAAGACGGATGGAAAATCAAAAGCGGTACAGTATCCATCAAAGCAGACAGATACTACGTATCAGTTCTTGTTGAAATTCCTGATGTCAAGATTGCCAATAATAGCAATGATGGCATAGGGATTGACTTAGGCTTAAAAGATTTGGCGATTGTTTCAAATGGGAAAACATACAAGAATATCAATAAGTCAGCAAGATTAAGAAAAATTGAAAAACAACTGCGTAGAGAACAAAGGTGTCTATCACGCAAGTATGAAAATTTAAAGAAAGGAGAGTCCACACAAAAAAATATACAAAAACAAAAGCTCAAAGTACAGAAGCTTCATCATAAGATAAACAATATCCGTACTAATTACATCAATAAGACAATAGCTGAGATAGTGAACACCAAACCGTCTTATATAACTATTGAGGACTTGAATGTGTCGGGAATGATGAAGAACAGGCATCTTTCAAAAGCTGTTTCATCGCAGAAGTTTTATGAATTTAGAACTAAGTTAAAGACTAAATGTGATGATAACGGTATTGAACTTAGGATTGTAGACAGATGGTATCCATCATCAAAAATATGCCATTGCTGCGGTAATATCAAGAAAGATTTAAAACTTTCAGATAGAATTTATCGATGTGACTGCGGTTATGTTGAAGATAGAGATTTTAATGCAAGCCTAAATCTTAGAGATGCCAAAACTTACGAAATTGCATAACTAAAGCAAACGTAAGTATGTACTGTGGGCTATCGCAGGAATTTACGACTGTGGAGTGTACAAGAACTTGTGAGTAGCGTATTGTAAAAGATCGCCAAAGCATGCACGTTGAAACAGTAAGAAGTATCCGTGAGGACTTCAATTTCTCGATGTGTTTGAGTATATTTAAATACATTTTGAGTGGCAGGTTTGTATGGCGAGTTATACTCATGAATACAGTTCCTTCCCAGATCAGATTTTGACCCGTCATCAGTTCAGAGATGCGGATGATTCTATTGCGAACGTCATCAACCAGATAAAGATTCTGCAGTCACAGGGAGAATACTCTCGTGCTGCTGAATATATTAGCGTACATAAAGCTGAACTTGGACCTTATGTTCTGGGAAGTGAATACCTTAATACTATCGACGAAGAAACAAGAAACGTTGAAATATACGCTAAAGCCAAGAAACAACAGATCTTTTATCAAGGTGCTGAACCCGACAACAGCTCTGTTGTTGGTGATGTTTGGCTTGGAGAATACGAGGTGTAAGGTATGAAAGAATATAATACGGTCTTTCCAAACCTCATAGATGATAGATATTTCTTTCAAGATATATCAATCGACAAGCTTCCTATCATGGATAAGTATAACGGCATGATAAATGTAAGCGCATACACAGATGCAGCTGAGTATATCAATGCACAGGACGTTACTTTTTATGGTGCTTGGTTATTAAACATGCTTGAAGAAAGGCTTATTGCTCTTGAGAATTATCTTGTCTATGACGTGGAAAAACCAGAATTAGTATCATACACAAATACAGAGCCAACGGGAGTTCCTGTTGGTTACTGTTGGACATAACTATTAACGGAGAGGCTTAGTCCTCTCCTTTTTAATTGAAGGGAGAAATTTATGGCCTCGATTATAAATAATGTTTTGCATAGAGACTACAAGGTTCTTGCAGACAATACCATCGGATCATTCATCTGGAACAGGCTGTCTTTTTGGACTCATGCCTCTGATGTGCAATTTGACGATGGTGCAACAGCTCAGGAGAAGGTCGGCGCAATCAACGGTATTACAACGTCAACCTCTGTTACTACTCCGGGTTATGCTGCAGACGCAACAACAGTATCAAACATTAACAAAAAGGTATCTCAGTATGTATCGGGAACCCTTGCTGCCAATGCTACTTCTATCTCGTTTACAAATTCAAACTTTAATGCAAACACACACTTTGATATTTACTCTTCTGTGTTTGGGCTTGATCCTACCGGAATGACTTTGAGCGGAACAAAGCTTACGATTACGTTTAAAGCCATCTCTCAGGCTGCAACAATCAAAGTGCATTACTTCGAGCTGTAAGGAGGGATATTATGGCAGTAATAAAATTCTTATCAAACGATGCCCTTATAAATGCTGATGTTCAGCTTGAAGGACACAGGGTTATAGTAACCGTTGCAAATCCTGTTGCTGACGTAAACTCTTTGATAGCTTCGGGATTTCACGAACTTAATGAAAATAACAATAGCGTAATGAGCGATTTTAGTGACCACAAATACCTCTACCATCAGGAAGATGACGGCTGTACTTTCACTCTTACTGATGAACCGGATGACATTTGGTTTGAGGAAGTGTTTATTCCCGAGCCTACTATAGAGGTGGCAACCGAAGCAACTACAGAGCCTATAGTAGATGCTGTGGAAGAAGCCGCCGAGGAACCTGCAGAAGAGACAAAGACTCGCTCAAAACGCAAGAAAAATTAACATAACTATTGACGGAGAGGTTTTATCCTCTCCTTTTCTTATAAGGAGAATACTTTAAGTAATTTGAAAAACAACTGCGTAGAGAACAAAGGAGTCTCTCGCGTAAGTATGTAAATATAAAGAAAGGAGAGTCCACTCAGAAAAATATACAAAAACAAAGGCTTAAAGTACAGAAGCTTCATCACAAGATAGACAATATCCGTACTGATTACATCAATAAAACAATAGCTGAGATAGTGAAAACCAAACCATCTTATATAACTATTGAGGATTTGAATGTATCAGGAATGATGAAGAACAGGCATCTTTCAAAAGCTGTTGCATCGCAAAAATTCTATGAATTTAGAACCAAGTTAAAAGCTAAATGTGATGATAATAGTATTGAATTGAGGATTGTAGATAGATGGTACCCATCATCTAAGATATGTCACTGCTGCGGTAGTATTAAGAAAGATTTAAAACTTTCAGATAGAATATATCGCTGTAATTGTGGTTATGTCGAAGACAGGGATTTCAATGCAAGTCTAAACCTCAGAGATGCTGTAACTTACGAAGTTGCATAATCAGGCAAACGTAAGTATGTACCGAAGGCTATTTCGGGAATTTACGACTGTGGAGTGTACAAGAACTTGTGAGTAGCGTATTGTAAAAGATCGCCAAAGCATGCACGTTGAAACAGTAAGAAGTATCCGTGAGGACTTCAATTTCTCGATGTGTTTGAGTATATTTAAATACATTTTGAGTGGCAGGACGACATGTATTGGATAAATCCAAATAATAATGATATGCGTGACGGTTGCAGGGCTTTTCAAGCAGATGCGCAAGCTGATGTCAAGAACCTTCCTACTTCTTCTAAAGAAGGGGTTCAGCAGGGCGACGACGTTATCTCGTGCCAGAAAGTCCAAAAAGGAAGCACATGTATGGTATTGAATCCTGCAACTTATTACATTCTTAACTCTAGCGATGTATGGACGATGTTGTAAAGGAGGTGACGGTAAATGCAAGGCGAAGAAGCTTATGTACTCAGTAAAGCGTTAACAGAAGCTATTGTAGCTGGTGTATCTAACTACACCATTTCAGATACCGGACTCCTTGAGTTTGATACTTCAGACGGACAACATCTGTCATATCAGTTCAGAGAACCCGAAGACGGCGTTTCTGTAACAGGACTCGCTGTAAATCAGAGCAATCATCTTATTGTTACTTTCTCAGACGGAACAACTGATGACGCAGGTCTTGTTCCTACTGTTAAAGGTGATAAAGGTGACAAGGGCGATAAAGGTGATAAAGGTGACAGGGGTACAAAAGGTGAAAAAGGTACGCCCGGTGACAAAGGTGAAAAAGGTGATAAAGGCGACATGGGTATCGGTATCCCTACTGGTGGATTGGCAGGTCAGGTCGTAACAAAGAAAAGCGGAACCGATTATGATCTTGAATGGGAAACACTTGGCGATGCTTCAATGAAATCAATAACTACTTATGTTAGCCCTGACAACGAAGACATTCCCACATCTGCATCAGTATATCGTGCTATGTCAGCAATGCTTAGTGGTGCATTCCACCCTGCAGGTGAAAAGACAGTAGCAGAATTAACAAGTGCACTTCTTATAGCAGAGAATATTGGAAATGTGTATCTTATCACTGATTCCGGCGAAACTGATGCTAATTGGTTTGGCGGTGCCGGACAGACTATTGAAGCAGGCAACAATGCGGTAGTAAACAGAGCAACAGATGATACGTACAAATTTCAGCTCCAAAAAGGTGTAAGTATCGACACATCAGCATTTCAGGAAAAGACATTATCGACACCCCTCAATGTAGATGGAACAGAAAAAACAACTGTTGAAGACGCATTGTCAGCAATCAATACACTTGCAGGTGAAAATAAGAGTGAACTTGCAGACAAAGTAAGTACATCTCTCACAGCCGGATTGTTAAAGAATGACGGCACTGTAGACGAAACAGACTATCAGAAACGCATGCAGTACACATCAATGCCAACAGCTTCAGCAGATAATGTTGGAACAATAGTTCAGTACATCGGAGCCACCACAGTATCTTATACCAACGGATATTTCTATAAATGCATAGAACAGAATAGTTCATATTCATGGCAACCGCAGAACGTACAGCAAGGCGGTGGAGGCGGCGGTGGTGGATATACCGCAGGTGACGGAATAAACATCTCAGCAGAAGATGTTATTTCCACAAATAACTTACAGAGTGGGGATATGGATGATGTAGTAACACCATTACCAAGTATTCCTGCGAGACTACATAAATATAGCACAGAGGAACAGATAGTTGGTGAGTGGATAGATGGTAAGCCGATTTATAGGAAAGTAGTCATTCAAGACCTTTCTAATGCATTTACAGGACTTATTCAAATCAATTTAGATATTCAGAATATAGATACTCCGATTAGAATAGCATGGGGCAGAGCACAAGTTGTGGGTACGAACAGTAGTGTAACGATACCAGCTCAGTATGATGATACCACTTTTGTGCATTTAGGCGTATTTGACCCATCTTACGTTCAGCTATACGTAGGTTCAACAAATTGGACAGCCGTAAATCGTATTATATTATGTTTGGAATACACCAAGACAACAGATTAAGGAGGTATAGGAAATGAACGTACAAAATCCAGAAAGAGTAGTAACAAAACAAGACCTAGCTGATTTCTATGAGCATATACTTCCTTATTTGGGCGGTATGCCAGAGATATTAGCTAATAAATTCAGTAAAGGCGATATGTACTCTACTGATGAGAGAATGATAGGACAGTGGATAGACGGGAAGCCATTGTATCAGAAGAATTTGACTAAAACTTTTAGCAATACATCAGGTTCTTGGACAGACTTAGAAACAATGTCTGGTGTGAATATTGTAAGGTTTAGTGGATATGCTACAGATGGGACTCAAAACTACTCCGCACCATACAACAGTGGTTCGGCTTATCTTGAATTTAGGTATGAGTCTGGAAAAATTCAGTACATAACAAGTGATTCTTCATGGATGAATAATAACACACTTTATCTGACAATTACTTACACCAAAACAGCAGACTCACCAATATCCATAGGAAATGATACAGATTACAGCACTACAGAAAAGATTGTAGGAACTTGGATTGATGGAAGCCCGATTTGGCAAAAGAGTGTCCAGTTAAATAGTCCAGTAAGTTTGACACGTGATACGTTTGTAACACTCTTTAATCTAAGTGATTACAGTATGGACAAACTGATTGGAATAACCTTATACACTAGCAGTTCATTCAACAATCCTTTGTATAACTTTATAACATGGTTAAGGGATGGACATTGTGACGTAAGGTCTTGTGGCATTACTTGGAATGTTGAAGCATTCACCATTCAGTACGTTAAGGCGACATCATAAGGAGGTAAATACATGGCATTTTATAGATGTGGTGGAAAAAACCACTATGATGAAGGATATACTGCAGGCGATGCTGCAGGATATACCGATGGTTACAATCAGGGTAAGGCCGAAAAGAGAAATAGTGGATATGTGGATGGAACGTATACAGCGTCTAATGTTAATGAATGGGAAAAAACTGTAACAATCCCCAATATCTCTAGAGTGGATGCTATTGTAAGTGCCTCTCTAACCGATGTTAATGGCGGAAGACATGGCTTTGCGGGTATCTATATCAATGGAACTAATACCGTTCATTATGATGTTGATGGTGCTTTTTCTCAAGGATGGAACGTGTCAATCACAGGGCGACAATATCACGCAAATGATTAAAGGAGGTACTATATGCCATTTTATAGATGTGGTGGAAAAAACCACTACGATGAAGGATATACTGCTGGATATGCCAACGGAAAAAGTAGAGGCTTGCCAGCTGGAAGGGCCGCTCAAAAAGCTCGTGGATCTACACAAGACGTTCGCAATGCTTATGTAAGTGATAACCGTTTTAGTGTCACTTTCCCATGGAGGGTTGACGCGATTGTTGATGCAACGTGCCAAAAAGACGATGGAGACGGTGAATGGTCAGGAGGCGTTGCCGGCATAAGTTTCTCTGGCAGCACTGTTTCTGGTTGGATAGTTGCAAGATTTGCTCCTCAGTATGTTTCTATTACAGCAAAACATTTTTACAGTTTAGATGCTTAAGGGGGAGGGTTAATATGGTAATACAGTTAAAATATGATAAATCATTACAGATTAACTCTCTTAGCACGATAATGCAGGGAGAAAATCTGGTAGATAAATTAAAGATCTACGTTCCAACAATATACGAAGACAGCGACATGTCTAAGTTTTCTGCTAATCTGTTTTACAAAGATTCTGGTAACAGTGTGTATTCAGAGATACTTGAGTCTGTAGACAGTGATAAAGAAAACTTCTTAGAGTTTGTTCTGCCTGTTACTACTGCTATTACAGACATTGCTGGCAAAGTAGAGATATGGCTTGAATTCTCTTATACCAACACTGATAATTCAAGTGCACCGGAACGTCAGGTCTTAAGAAGTAAGAGTGCTTCTTTTGAGGTAAAGCCTTGGGATAATTATGAACTTGCAACAAACGTTAACGCACAGCTTTCTGTAATGCAAGAAACAATCAATGACTTAAATACTAAGCTTGATGTCCTTACGGCATTAGTTACGTCTACTGTTGTAAGTGCTTAATTCGACCGCTACTTTATGATTCATCCTCTACTTTGGTTATGCTCTTCTCTTCTGTGCTATTGTTAGAGAAAAGTATAGCTTGGGAGGGAATCATGACTACTACATTATCTCGCACGGAAATAGAAAATCTTATTGATGAATGGGTACTTTCGGAGAGAGACAGAAAGCTTATGAAAAGACGGCTCATTGATGGTATCTGCATAGAACCATTAAGTGAAGAATTTTCAATGTCTCCTCGCCAAGTGCACAGAATTGTCAAGAAAATTACATTAAAATTGCAGGAAAGAGGCTTTTAGATGGCATCGTCTAAAGGCTTCTTTTTATATATCATTACCTTAAAGAAAGAGGTAAGAAATGTATGTAGAATTTAATTCAAATCCATGTAAAAGGTCCACCGGAGATTGCGTTATAAGGGCAATATCAAAAATTTTAGGGATAACATGGAAACAAGCATACGTGGAACTTACCGAACAGGGCTTAAAAGATTGCGATATTATATCCAGCAACGAAGTCTGGGGTAACTTTCTTAAGAACAATGGGTTCAAGAGATACATTATCCCAGATACCTGCCCTAACTGTTACACCGTCAAGGACTTTTGCAGAGATCATCCTTATGGTGAATATATCTTAGCAACAGGCAATCATGTGATTGCAGTTATTGACGGGAATTACTTTGACGCATGGGATTCCGGCAATGAAGTCCCGATATTCTATTTCAAAAGGTAAGGTATTATGCAAAACTATTTCCCTGCAACTTATCAGCAATATTATCCTCAGCAAAATTATTCTCAGTTTCAATCACAGCAAGCTCCGCAGCAAAGCGGAATTACTTGGGTAGACGGGGTGAGCTCAGCGAAGGCTTACCCTGTGTCTAATGGAACAAGCATATTGCTTATGGATTCTAACGAGAACGCTTTTTATATCAAATCGGCAGACCAAAGCGGAATGCCAAGTATAAGGGTGTTTGATTATTCAGAGCGTGTTATTGCACAGAATCCTCAACCACAAGCAGCTCAAGTTCCCGAACAGACAAACGAGGCTCCCGAGATTGACCTTAGCGGATATGTGACAAAAGAAGAACTTAAAAAGGTTGCAACGGACATAGAGAAGAAAATAGATTCGTTATCTTCTCCTAAGACCACAACTAGAAAGTGAGGTTCGTATGGCAAATTCTATTTATAACATGCTTGGAAATTCACAGCCTAGCGGACCGTTCGGCAATGTAATGCAGATGATGAAACAATTCAATGAGTTTAAGAGTTCCTTTAAGGGGGATCCGCAACAGCAACTTCAACAGATGCTTAACTCTGGAAAAATCTCTCAAGCTCAACTTAATCAGTATGTTCAGTTGGCGAAGCAATTCCAACAGTTCATAAAATAAGTTTACTACTCCTTGCGCAAGGAATGTAAAAATACATTCAAAAGGAGAACAAATATATGAGTTTAACCGATGGTTCAGGATATTCTTTGTCTGATATAGCTGCTGCTACAGGTAATGGTGGCGGTTTTGGATTCGGTGGAGATTCCGGCCTTTGGCTTATCGTTCTTTTCCTCTTTATTTTTGCCGGAGGATGGGGCGGAAATGGCGGATATGGCGGTGGAGCTACTCCATACATTCTGAACAATAATACTGACGCTACTGTGCAGCGTGGCTTTGATCAGTCTGCAATAATGTCAGGACTTAGCGGTATTCAGTCCGCTCTTACAAACGGCTTTAGTGATGCAGCCGTGTCACAGTGCAACCAGACTATGAGTCTTGTGCAGGGACAGAATGCAATCACAAACGCAATTGCTAATGACCGCTTTGATACGGTCACAGCTGTAAATAATGCAGCTAACAATCTCAACGCTACACTTATGCAGAATGAAGCTAATAGGCAGAACTGCTGTTGTGACCTTAAATACGCGATTGCGACAGAAAATTGTGCCGACCGTGCTGCTCTTTCAGATGGTATCAGAGATATTATCACAAATCAGACAGCGAATACGCAGGCTATTCTCGACAGAATGTGTCAGCAAGAAATTGAAGCGAAAAATTCTGAGATAGCAAACCTTAGGACTCAGCTTAATATGCAGAACCTTGCAGCTTCACAGTCTGCTCAGACAGCACAACTTATTGCTGATAACACCGCGCAGACACAGTACATTGTAAACAGGGTAAGTCCTTATCCCGTCCCTTCATACACGGTACCAAACCCTTATGGTTACGGTTATGGCTTTAACTATGGCAGTTATGGCATAGCTTAAGGAGGTGATGGCATGGCAACTTTTACGGCAAATGCTTTACAGACCGTAGCAGCAAATAATGACATCATCTATGATAATGCGGCAGTGCCTTATCCCTATCCTTATGGTTCAGTAATGCACAGAGAAGACTCTGGGCTTGTAACCCTAAGAGGAAATTCAAACCGTAGATTTTCTACATATAGGGTTTCCTATAGTGCGAACGTTGCTATCCCGGCAGACGGAACCGTTGAGCCAATCTCATTGGCAATATCTTTGAATGGTGAAGCCCTTCCGACTAGCACAGCAATAGAAACTCCTACGGCAACAGAGGCATTTACGCACATCAATGATACTACCGACATTCTTGTTCCTAATGGATGTTGTGCAAGCGTTTCTGTAAGGAATACAAGCACACAGGCATTAAGTGTACAGAATGCAAGTCTGACCGTAAATAAACTGGCATGAAGGAGGCAAATATGGATAAAACATTAGATATGTTATGTGACAGACTCCTTGATGAAATCGAGAGCACTGTCAAAAAAGACTTATCTCCTGCCAGCTTAGAGATGTTGGATATGGCAGTAGATATTATAAAAGACATCAAAGAAGTTGAAGCTATGGAGTCGGTTGGCTATAGCGGAAGAGATAGAAGCTACGCCAATTATGACAACGGAAATTCAATGAGAGGAAGATACGAGCGTTCATACAGTAGAACCGGAAGTCCTATGACTGAACTTGAGAACTTATACAACAACGCTCAGTCGGATAAGGAAAGAGAGATTATCCGAAAAGTAATGAATCAACTTTGAGAATAAGGAATGGCAGGGTTTAATCACCCTGTCATTTTTATATATAGATATTTCTAAGAAAGGAGATCCTAATGAGTACAATAGTTCACGCAAGCTGTGATGAAAACAGAAAGATAAAAGGCGGTGCTGCAGGCGACCAGACAGGCAAAGAAGTCTGTACAAGAAGTTGGTATTCAAAGCCTTGGTCGTATGTATTAAGACCTAAGGACCCTCAGATAGCCGAAAAAGCTATTCAGGCTGCCATATCGCTTGCAAAATCAAATAAGGTAGGGTATGACCAAAATCAACGGAATACGCTTTATAATGAGCTTAAAAAACATAATTTTGACGTGAATAAAATAGGTTTCTGTGAAACCGATTGTTCTGCTTTTGTGACCGCTTGTTATATAATTGGCGGAATACCTCAACTTAACTACACTTCTAACGCTCCCACTACATCAACTATGGTCAAGACTTTTCTTGACACGGGATACTTTGAACCTTTAACAGATGCAAAGTACTTAAAGACAGATATGTTCTTAAAGCGCGGAGACATTCTTGTAAAGCCCGGTGCTCATACTGTAATGGTTGTTGAAGTGTCTAATCCTTACAAGGAGCCAACTACGTTGATTAAAAAAGGCTCTAAGGGAGATGGCGCTAAATGGGTTCAATGGCAATTGGCTTGTAAAGGTTATCTTGAATGGAATGAAGTTGACGGTGAGTTTGGTCCCAAAAGCCACAATGCAACCGTAACATTCCAGAAGGCGAATAACCTTGAAGCTGACGGAATAGTAGGACCTAAGACAAGAGAAATATTAAGAAAGTGAGGTGATGAAATGCGAGGAATAGACGTTTCTTCCTATCAAGGGGATATAGACTGGCGTAAAGTTAAAGATAATGGCGTTGAATTTGTTGTCTTAAAAGTCATGCGAAAAGATCTTACCCCGGATAAAATGTTTGAAACTAATTGGAACGAGGGCCAAAAAGCACAAATAATTATACAGGGAGTGTATAATTACAGCTACGCTACCACGGTAGAAAAAGCGAAGATAGACGCGAGGAAAGTCTTGGAAATCCTCGGAGAAAGAAGACCAATGATATGGCTAGATATCGAAGATAAATGTCAAATGGGATTAGGTGATAGACTCTTAGATATTATATTAGCCTACAGAGAAATAATACGTGGTAGTGGAAGACAGTTTGGTGTGTATACCGGACTGTCTTTTTATAACTCTTATCTTAAGAAGTATTCTTCAAAGATGTCTGATATTCCTTTTTGGATAGCCAGATATCCATCTAAGAATACGATTACGATAAAAACACCCATCAATATATTAAAGAAACCTGCTATTGACAACACGTTATATGGCTGGCAGTACTCTTCTACTTGCATCGTTGAGGGGATCAAGGGGAATGTTGATGTAAATGAATGGTACATAAAGGTCGAAAAAGATTCAATCGACGATGTTGTTGATAAGTTGCCCGTATTACGGTACGGAGATAGTGGTCCCGAAGTCAAGAGGATGCAGGAACTGCTATTAAAGAACAGGTTTAAAACAGCCATAGTAATGGTTAATGGCAAGGAAGTCCGAAAACCACTCACCCCCGATGGTAAGTTTGGACCACTCACGCAGTCGGCGCTTATAAGATATCAAGGATATAAAGGGTTAAAGCAGACGGGAGTTTGCGATGAAGAAACATGGAGAAAACTTATAACCGGAGGTTTAATGTAATGGAAATTATTGTTACAGCATTTTGTTCGCTTCTTGGAGTTCTTCTTGGAAGTGGTATAATTCAATTCTTTGTAAACAGAAAGGATAAGAAAGCAGAAGACTTAAAAAATGATAAATACGAAGAATTGCGGAAAGAATTCCAAAAAGAGCTGAATGAACGTGAGGGGACGGGGGAGCTAAGACATAAGGAAAGCAAGACCATTATTGAACAGATGAATGTTGCTTACCAGAAAGACTTTAAAGAATTAAAAGATGCCATTGTTAAATTAACAGACAACGATACTAAGATCACGGATAGTATACAGAAAATGTCTGATAAACAAGAACTAATGGCAGAATCATTGTTGGGGCTATCTCACGACAAGATCATTTCAACCACAGACAAGATAGCCATGAGGGGCGCAATAACAATAAAAGAACAGGCTACGCTTGATTCAATGTATAAACCATATTCCTCATTAGGAGGGAATGGTCATTGTAAGAAAGCAATGGAATATGTAGCAAAACTTTCGGTCGTGTCAGATGAAGAAGCACGAAGAAGGGATGCTGAGTTAAGACTTGGTAGTTGATTAAGATAGGGATGACTTAAGAATCATCTTAGGTTATCCCTATTTTTTTATTTGTATAAAAATTTGTATAAAAAATAAAAATCTAAAACTGAATGATTAAAAATAAAAACGGGAAGCCAGATGATTACTAGCTTCCCAAGTATCGGAGTGACAAGATTCGAACTTGCGGCCCCTACCTCCCTAAGATAGTGCTCTACCAACTGAGCCACACCCCGACGACGTTCTCCATTATATATCGTGCCAAATAGAAAAGCAATAACTTTTTCGAGAATTTTTTCTTTTTTTTGCAAAAATCGCTATAACGTGCATGGTTATGCTGTTTTGGCGCACTCAGATAACTCTTTTTCCACGGATTTATCTCTGCTCTTTGAGCTTTTGTCTTCTGGCGCCGGTAACATAGTGCCAGAGCACCAGGAGCATTATTACGATCCCGCCGAAGACAAACTGTGGTTTTACTCCGAATGAAGCGGTCTCGGCGGCCGGGACTCCGGGATATGTATCCCTATATAGGAGCATACTAGTACCCACCGTATCTGTATTTACCGACAGCGTATCGGCCTCGGTATCATAGTCCTCATACAGCGTGCATGCGCCGAGCGAATCCGTCATAAGATAGTATTCTCTGTTTTCCCTGATAAGATAGAGCGGGATTTCAATCTGAAGCTCCACATTTCCCGCAAGATTATCGATGGTAAGCTCCTCTCCCGCATCGACTCTTTTTACAGCGTTTGCCTCCAGGGCAATTCCTTCACTAAGCTCACCGAAGTTTTTCGAAGCTCTTGAAACAGCGGATGAAAGCGTATCGTATTCGGCTATTTCCTTGGGCTCATCTGACATAACAAAAGAAAAGGTGAGATTTGCATGTTCACCCTCAAGGATCTCTTCGAGCTCTTTTTTTGTAAAACAGGATTCGAGCAGCTGCTCATAGTCTCCAAATCTGATGGTCGGAGCCGGAATATCGCTCCTACTCTCAGAAATAAGCTCTACGCTCACGATGCCGTCTCCATAGGTAATCTGTGTCGTATCGCGCATATTACCTCCGCTTGGAAAAGAATCGCCAACGCTGTCAAAAGTATCTGTATCTAAAGTATCATTAGGTGTATTTATATTTTACTATAAAGACAATTTTCGGTTTCTTAAAAGACTATAAAAAAGAACCTTACCCATGATCAGTGAGCAAGGTTCTCCAGTATAGTCTGTGCATTGTCCGCAGTTACGGCCACGTAATCACATGGAATGTAATGCGGGTTATTCTCATTCTTAAGATAAGCTGTCACGGCATCCGCAGTCGAGTGTGCCTGCTGAACGTAGTTGTTAAACACTGTTCCGGCCATCTGTCCTTCAAGTACCGCGATAAGTACATCGGTAAGAGCATCAACTCCGACGATCTTAATCTCTTTTCCCGCACGTATTCCTGCTTTCTCTACTGCAGAAAGAGCTCCGAGCGCCATGGCATCGTTGTTGCAGAAAATAACTTCCGCGTCGGGGTATTTCTGCAAAGCCTCGGTTACCACATTCTCAGCTTCGGTCCTGTCCCAATCTGCAAAGGCTTTGAACACGCAATCGCTCTCGATACCGGCATCATTGAGCGCCTTAATACAATACTCCGTCCTAAACTGCGTATCGGCATTATCGGGATCGCCTTCAACCATAATGTACTGCGCAACGCCGTCGCCGTTCCTGTCTATGTTTTCTATTCCCAGATCTGCAATGATCTTGCCCTGAATGGTTCCGGACTGTCTGGCGTCACACCCTACATAAGTGACATTCCATTTGCCCTCTTCCCACCTGACTTCTTCATCCGCGTCGGGTTCTCTGTTGATGTATACAAGCGGTATATCTGCCTCGACCGCCAAATTGGTGATACTCTTTACATCTGACGGATCTACCGGATTGATGATCAGCGCATCGACACCCTCTTCAACAAACGATCTCACATGCCTGTCCTGAACAATCTCGCTGTCCGCAGAATCCAATATCACGATATTCTCTTTTGCAAATCCCTGATCCAATAAGTACGACTCCAGCTCTCGTCTGAAAAGAGTCATATAGTTATCCGAAAAGCGGTATATACAAACGCCGATCTTAACCTGTGAAAGATCAGACTCTATTACATCCTCTGTATCGTTTTTATCTTCCGTGAATTTGTGCTTTTCCTTATCCCCCATATGACAGCCTGTAACTACAAAAGCTATCAGCAGAGACATCACCCCTAAAGCCAATAACATCTTTTTCATTATCAAACTCTCCAAAAAAAGCTCCAAATACTTGAAACTAAATTTCACAACCAATTTAGTTTATCATCAAACATTATTCACCGCAAATAAAAAGCCCAACCCCAGGAGCAGCCTGAGTTTGGGCTCTATCTCGATAAAAGAAATCATCACTCTACTATCTTTCTGCCATCCGAATAAGTCAGTACCCAGTACCCCTTACCGGTTCCGCAATCTTCGTAGTAGGTTCTGTCTATTATGACCGGCTCATCCTCGAAATCATCTTCCGATTCACCGTCTTTTTTATCCAAATTGTCAAAGTATTCGTTCGCAGCTTTCATGGAAGCATCTTCATCCTTGAAAGAATCGGCGCCGTCTGTTATGTATCTGACTTCGTTGTTTTCTTTTACGATAGTCACTCCTTCGCTCACTTCGACAACAGGAATGTTCGAGTCGTTCTTAGCAGCGGAAGATATCATATCCTTATAAGCAGGCATGATCGCGCACAATAATATATTAAATAAAAGAACGCATACCAGAGCGCCTAAGAATACGACTGATATTCCAAATATCCTCCTCATAAAAAAGCTCCTTCCGAAATCTCAAAAACTAACAGTGATCGCTGCTGCCTTTTCAAGCGGCTTGGCGGGATAACTCTGATAGGTCTGCTTGTAATAGCCGTCTCCCTTGGCATCCTGCATCTCAGCATCAAACACATACCAGTTCTCGTTTATCTTAACCTCTGTCCATGCATGAGGTGTCTTTCCTCCAAGCGATGACAATACGGTTCCCGTACATACCTTGGCATCATACCCGAGTCCCTTAGCCATGTAAGCAAAAGCCGCTGCGTAATTGTAGCAGTTACCCTTGCTTTCCATAAGCATGTCCTTTGCATACTCTCCGGTCCAATCTCCCACGGGAACTTCGTTGTTCCTTTCATATGATGAAAAATCAACCAGATATTTAAAGCACCTCTCAAGCTGTGCATTCTGCGTCATCGTCTCATCCGTTGCAAATTCAAGCACCGAAGCAATGAGCTTTTTAAGCTCCGTGTCAGGCTCAGAATAGCTTCCGTCTGCCTCTCTCCACTTAACGCCATACTTGGTATGGATGAAATGCTCTCCGGGAACATCTTCCAATTTGAGGTTCTGCTCCGCCTGGCTCTTAACGACCGCTCTGATGTCATCCTTGAGCTTTCCTCCGACGCCCGTAAGCGCATATTCTCCGATCTTCGTCACAGAAGAAGGAATCATAGCCCCGTCAAGCTGAGGCGGGAAGCACAAAAGCTCGGTCATATCCTTGTTATACAAGCAGTCACTGTAAGAAGCATAAAAAGGATTGTTCTCGCTCACCGTTATCGAACGAAGCTTCATAAGCCCCTTGAACGCGCCCGGTGTTATCTCGGTAATGTCACTTCCGATATGAACGGTGGTTATGTCAACATTCCTTCTGAACGTCGACTGATCGATCTTGGATGTCCCCGAGACACTTCCGACAGTGGCTCCCGTCGCGCTTCCTGCGCCTGCTCCCGAAACATTTCCGGCTGCGTTTACCTTAACACTGCACATCCCTGTCAAAAGAGCTATCGAAAGAAGAGCCGCTACTGCCTTAAGCCCGATCGTTATTCTTTTTTTATTGTCAAAAAAACTTGTTGTCATTTCAGTCCTCTATAGCTGCTTAATCTTAATCTATCAAAAAAGAATTATCACTTCGTCGCCTTAGGCTTTTGCGTAGCAACTTCGAATTTATATCTTATCTTTGCGTATGAAACGGCATCCTTGGCATTACCGCCTTCATTGGGATGCTTACCGTATCCGGCTGCCGCGATCATCGGATCTCCGTAGCCTTCTTTTCCGTCCACGATTACCTGGCACCACTGATCTTCCCACTGATTGATGTTCTTATGAACCCAGTTTATTCCAAGATAATCAAGAATAAGTCCCAGCGCTCTGGTTGAACCCGCGCATGAATACTGGCCTCCAATGAACACTCCGTAAGCCGTCCTGTACATCTTTCCTTCCGTCGTGTATGTTCCGAGGTCGCAGTATGCTTTTACAACGCCCGCTGCGTATGCTACCTTCTCAACCTCTTTTATCTCCTTGGTCTTAGACTTGGATTTGGAAGACTTTGACGAAGAAGAACTGCTGCTCTTTGAAGTATCCGAAGCCTCGGCTGCATTATTGATCGCCGCAGCTATCTGCTTGGCAATGCTTCTTGCCTGAATTTCCTGATCGTAGGTCATTCCACCGTTGTCATGCTTGGTCTTTGGAATAACCACAACTCCTTCATCTCCGGTCGGAACCACGAACTCAGTGCTGTCACCGATAAGTCTGTTCGCAACTCTCTTCTCTTTTTTTCCGAAAAGAACCCAGTGCTCGATAAGCTTATTGGCATCCGTTCCGAAGGCCTGCCTTAAGTCGGCATAATTAAGATAATAAAAAAGCGGATTATACTCAGATTTATAGTCCACACCGTTATAGACGGTAGTGGCCTTTGAAAAAGCTGTATAAGGATCGTCCGCGGCATGAATCTCCAAAGAACACACCTCGGAAAACATAATGAATAAAGTGAGCGCAAATGCCGATAATACGGCGAATGCTGATCTGATAATTTTCTTCATAAGCACAGACTTACCCCTCTTTAGAATTTCTATATAAAATTTATCGACATTATTTACAAAAAGTTTAGTTTTTGTGTTATTATATTCGAGTATGTTCGATTTAATGTTTTTTTGAATATTTGGGGAGCACTTTAATGATTAAGAGAAAGAACAGATCCGCGGCGCTATTATTGGCTTTTTTTCTCATATTTGGTTTTACGGCATTACAGTTATCGCCGATTATAGCCTACGCTGAGACACCGGGGTCCGATACGACCACCGAAGAAAATGATACAAATGATATAAAAGAGGACGATTCGTCCGCATCAAACAGCTCATCTACTTCAGATCCTTCAGTCACAAATCCCATCCCGGAAGAAAAAAAGGATACAGATAACGATAAAGAAGAAATTGTCCCTACGGAAACCAAAAACAAAAATATAGTTTCCGATAAAGAAGCCACACCCGAAATCTCGAAAATTCCCACTGAAACTCCCACTGAAACTCCTGAAAAAACAACACCCGTGGATGCTCCTATAGTTACAGATATACCGGTAGAAGCTCCTAAGATCGAAGAGCCTACCGCCGATACAAGAAAACTCCCCACTGTCACATACAGTACGGCAAACTTCTATATTCTCAATGAGATAAACGCAGATATCCCGGAAGAGCCGGCTAATCATTCAAGTGATAACTACAGCAGTGCAATCACGATAGATGAAGCTATCCCCAACGATTACAGATACTATTCCCCCATCGTTGACGGAAGTGGTTCGGAAGACAGCCTTAAGGATGATAACATCACGGCTGCCAACGCGGTATCCGGTTATCTTCACAACATTCCAACCGCTGAAGACATCAAGAATGTCATCCCCACTTTTGATCCCGAGAATCAATTCGTTATATGGTACGTCAAAAAAGTTCAGAAATCAGGCGTTCATGTTGACGGTGTTATAAGAAATAAAGCTTCTTCGCAGGAAATAATACCCGAAGATTATCCCAATGTTTCCATAGAGATCTATACGACCTGCGAGGAAACAGATATCGAATATGACGGAAAAGAGCACATAATAGGCGGTTTCAATATCGTTGTAAAAGACCTTGATAACAAGAGGCCTTCTCTCAGGAATATATTCAATGCACTCGGAGAGCTTCTGACTGTTGAAGCCTATGCCGGAACAAACGGCTCCGGAACGTATTTCTCCAACAACGGCATCAATTACTGGGTTAACATCGATGCAGCTTATGTAGTGGCATCTGAGATCAAGACTTATACAATCCCTTTCCTGTTTAACGGAAAAGAGATTTCACCCGAGGAAATCTCGGTAAGCTACGAGAAAGACGGCGAGTGGTTCAAACTCCCTGCCAGCGTCATCACTCAGCAAAAGCCCACCACAGCCAAGGTTAACGTTAAGCAGCGAAACCTCACGCTTGAAGCCGGAACTACCGTTAAGAACTACGACGGTTCTACAATAACCAATGATAAAGTAAGCATCACATCAGGCTCTCTTCTTGAAGGCCACAAGCTTAAAAACGTTGTCATCAACGGAAGTCAAAGTGTTATCGGCTCATCCAAGAACGAGATCGCATCATTTATAATTGTTGATGAAAACGGAAAAGACGTAACATCACTCTACAATGTAAAATGTGTTGCCGGAAAGCTTGAATTTGTCGATGACGGAACCTATACATCCTATACAGAAGACGGCCAGGACAGTGATCCCAATAATATCGCAGCAAATGCCATTAAGAAAACCGTGATCACTAAAGCATTAGAAGAAAATGACGCCGATGTAAAGGTACTCGGCGCCACTAAGAAATTACCAAGAATGGGTCAGACAGGCGATGAAACAAATATCGCGGGAAGAATCATCGCGATCATCGCTTCCACCGCTGCCATAGTCATTCTGAGTAAGAAAAAGAAATCAATTATTTAATTAAATATAGTTCATAGCATCAGCTACAGAAGCCACTCCTATTATATTGATATCGGGGTGGCTTTTCTTAATCTTTGCGCAAAGAGCCTTGGGAACGATACAAGTCTTAAAGCCAAGCTTTTTGGCCTCAGAGACTCTCTGCTCAGCCATATTTACGGCTCTTACCTCTCCCGAAAGTCCAACCTCACCGAATGCTATCATATCATCGCTTATAGGCTTATTCTTAAAGCTTGAGATAATAGCCATGCAGATTCCCAGATCAAGCGAGGGTTCCGCTATCTTCATTCCGCCCGCAAGATTGATATATGCGTCGTAATCTCCGAGCTGAAGTCCTATTCTCTTTTCAAGAACAGCCATTAACAAGTTGACTCTGTTATAATCCGTTCCGTTGGCCTGGCGCCTCGGAAATCCGAAATTACTTCTGCACACAAGTGCCTGAAGCTCTATAAGAATGGGTCTTGTTCCCTCTACAGAGCATGTAACTATAGAGCCGCTGGAATTCTCCGGTCTTCCCTCCAGCATGAACTCAGAAGGATTCTTAACTTCAATAAGGCCTCTCTCCGCCATCTCGAATACGCCGATCTCATTGGTCGAACCGAAACGATTCTTTACAGCCCTAAGTATCCTGTATGAAGCATGTCTGTCGCCCTCAAAGTACAGAACGGTATCAACCATGTGCTCAAGGACTCTAGGTCCCGCAACCTGTCCTTCTTTGGTCACATGTCCGACTATAAACACCGTGATATTAAGGCTCTTGGCAATTCTAAGAAGCACCGCCGTTGACTCTCTTACCTGAGAAACACTTCCGGGTGCCGATGATATCGCCTCATTAAACATTGTCTGGATTGAATCTATGATGATGATCTCAGGCTTTACGGATGTGATCGTATCTTCTATCACAGAAAGATTGGTCTCGCACATAAATTTCAATGTGTCCGAAAACTCTCCTATCCTGTTGGCACGAAGCTTGATCTGCTTGAGCGATTCCTCACCCGAGATATACAGAATATTCTTTTTATCTCCCGAAAGATTGCCCGCAACCTGCAAAAGAAGTGTGGACTTACCGATTCCGGGATCTCCTCCGACAAGGATCATGGAGCCCCTTACAAGGCCTCCTCCCAAGACTCTGTTGAGCTCTCCGATATGTGTGTCCGCTCTCTCTTCGTCATTTATCTCTATCTCTGAAAGAGATTTTGGAGCCTCCAAGGCTCCTGAGATCATGCGGGCACTTGATGAAACCGCACCCTTGGTCTTAGCCGCAGGCTTAACCGTCTCCTCAACAAATGTATTCCATTCTTTACACCCCGGGCACTGTCCCATCCACTTGGATGATTCATATCCGCAGCTCTGGCAATAAAATATAGTCTTTATCTTAGTTGCCATATATCCTCCCATAAACGTCGAGGGCTTTTCAGGTATCCCGAAAAGCCCTCGGCCATTTATTTAATTTTTATTTTTCAATCTTAACTTTGGCAGAACTTCCATCTGACAATTCAACACTAAAATTGAGCTTACCGCCTACATTAGTGCTCATCTTGCCGATAGCGGATCCGTTTACAAACACGCTGTACTCTGTGCTTTCCAAAAGTCCTAAAGTGATCTGTGCATCATTGACACCTTCTACGGTGAATTCTACACCTCCGTCGGACTCCTTAAAGCCTGTGACCGCTGTGCCGGGAACCGATTCATAAACAAAGTTCTCGTTGCACTCGAGCTTAGTAATGTCCTTGAAAGTCTTAACCTTGAGAATATCTCCGTTGTGCTCGAAGTTCTCAAGTTTCTTCTTCTCGGGAAGCTCATAGTTACCAAAGCTGATGCTTCCGTCGCTCTCAGCGCGAATCAACTGCTCTACGACAGCCATATTAACCCTCCTGAAATAAAACATGTATTTAGTTAATTACATTATAATTCAAGTCCACCTAATGATAAACTGAAATTTTTATTACTTTTTTACTTTTTCTTCGATCTTGAACTCGAAGTTTTTTTGGCTGCCCTCGCAGGTTTCTTTGTAGTTACCGCACTTTTGGTCTTGGAAGCCTTCTTCGGCTTGGTCGTCTTAACATTTACCTTCTTTACGGAAGTCTTTTTACCGTCCGCAGCTGTAAACACAATCTTTTTATCCTTAAGACCGACCGTAACATCATCTCCTGCCTTGATATTGCCCTTTAAGAGCTCTTCAGCCATTGCATCTTCAATTGTTGATTGAATGGCTCTCTTAAGAGGTCTTGCACCCATTTTGGCGTCGGAATGCTTCTCAACGAGGTACTTCTTAACCGCTGGCGAAATGGTAAGTTTAATATCCATCTGTGCCTTGCATCTCTTGGCAAGATTGCTTGAAAGAAGTGTGACAATCTCCATCATTTCTTTCTCGGTAAGAGTATGGAATACCATGATCTCATCGATACGGTTTATAAACTCAGGCTTAAAGAGCTTCTTAACTTCCTCCATAACACCCGACTTCATATCCTCGTAGTCTTTCTTGGCATCATCTCCCGCGCCGAATCCGAGCTTTTTGGGATCAACAATCTTCTGAGCTCCGACGTTTGAAGTCATAATAAGAATTGTATTCTTAAAGCTTACTTTTCTGCCCTTGGCATCCGTGATATGTCCGTCATCAAGTACCTGTAACAGTACGTTGAAGATATCAGGATGCGCCTTCTCGATCTCATCGAAAAGAATAACCGAATAAGGATGTCTTCTTACTTTCTCACTGAGCTGACCGCCCTCGTCATATCCAACGTATCCCGGAGGTGAACCGATCATTTTGGATACGGAGTGACCTTCCATATACTCAGACATATCAACTCTGATAAGCGCATTCTCATCGCCAAACATCGCTTCGGCAAGAGCCTTTGAAAGCTCTGTCTTACCTACACCCGTAGGTCCGAGGAAAAGGAACGATCCGATAGGTCTGTTGGGATCCTGAAGTCCCACTCTTCCCCTTCTGATAGCCTTGGATACAGCCTTAACCGCATCCTCCTGGCCGATAACCCTCTTATGAAGTACCGATTCAAGCTTAAGGAGCTTCTCGGATTCTTTCTCCGCGATCTTCTTGACAGGGATTCTTGTCCATTCGGCAACAACCTCCGCTATATCATTCTCATTAACGATAAATCCGGATGAAAGCTCTTTTCTTCTCTCAGCCGCCTTAACTCTTGAAAGCTTGGTGATAAGAGACTTCTGTCTCTTATTAAGCTCGCCCGCAAGAACAAAATCTGAATTCTTAAGAGCGGCCTCTATCTCCAGATCAAGGTTCTTGATCTGATCGTCAATATCTTTTACCTTGGAAGAAACTCCCATAGTGCGCAGTCTTACTGCGGATGCAGCTTCGTCAATAAGGTCGATTGCCTTGTCGGGAAGGTTTCTGTCGTTGATATATCTCTCGGAAAGCTCAACGGCAGCCTTTATCGCCTCAGGTGTGATCGTAACCTTATGATGCTCTTCATACTTGTTGACAATTCCCTTAAGTATTTCTGTTGCCTCTGCCTTGTCGGGCTCATCAACGTTAACAGGCTGGAAACGTCTCTCAAGAGCCGCATCCTTCTCGACATATTTGCGGTACTCGGTGATGGTAGTCGCACCGATCATCTGAATCTCGCCTCTTGCAAGAGAAGGCTTAAGGATATTGGAAGCATCGATAGCACCCTCGGCACCTCCGGCACCGATAAGCGTATGCATCTCATCGACAAAAAGAATGATATTGCCGTCTTCAGCAACCTCTTTTATAACCTTCTTAATTCGTTCCTCGAACTCACCTCTGTACTTGGAGCCCGCGATCATACCCGAAAGATCGAGTGTCATAAGTCTCTTATTCTGAACGGTAAGAGGTACGTTTCCTGCGGCAATTCGCTGTGCAAGTCCTTCAACAACAGCCGTCTTACCTACACCGGGTTCACCGATAAGGCAGGGATTATTCTTGGTCCTGCGGCTGAGGATCTGTATAACACGCTTGATCTCGCGCTCACGTCCTATAACGGGATCAAGTTTATCCTCCATAGCAAGTGCAGTCATATCACGGCTGTACTGCGCAAGTATAGATGCTTTCTTGCCTGCCTTGGGATTGTTCTTTCTTCCGAGGTCCTCTTTTACAATGTTGGGGTCCTCTCCCATTGCAGCCAAAGTCTCCGCGTAGATCTTCTGCGCGGGAACATTTAGAGTACTGATAAGCCTTACGGCTACGTTCTCTCCTTCTTTTATAAGAGCCAAAAGAATATGCTCTGTACCTGTCTTGTCCGCATGAAAACGCTCAGCCATTCTGTGAGCTTCTTCAAGAACTTTCTCCGCTCTCGGCGAAAAGCCGTCCTTATCCAAAGTACGAACATTACTGTCGGGAACGATCAGATCTCTGATCATTTCCATCATACGATTCTCATCTATGCCGTTATCTATGAGGATTCTTGAAGCAACGCTTCCGTCCTCCAAGATGAGACCCATAAGGATATGTTCTGTTCCGACATAATTAAGTTTCAAGGATCTGGCTGTTTTCTTGGCTAGCTTGAGAGCATCCAAAGCCATTACGGTGAATTTAGAATCCATATCTCATCATCCTTTCATGTTATCTGCTGTTAAATTCATAATTGTCATAAAGCTCATCAACAAGAGCATGAATATCTTCTCTTCCTATTCCCTTACAGATTGCCCTTGCAAGAACTACCGCAAGTTCATCGCGGGCTTCGTTAAGAGCCTTGAGCTTGTTGATGTCGATGGCAATTATGGCTCCTCGCCTTCTGTCTATTTTGACAAATCCGTCCTGCTGCAATATGGAATACGCCTTATTTACCGTATGCATATTGATGCCGATAGTCTCAGCCAGCTGTCTGACACTGGGGAGCTGCTCACCCTCACGAAATTGAGACGTTGCAATGCCCAGTATGATCTGATTGCAAAGCTGCAAATATATAGCTTCATCACTATTAAAATCAATCTCTATGATCATATCCGCCTCCATGAGTTTTCTTTGTGATATGTTTAGTATAACACACATAACAAAAATAATAAAATATGAAAAAGAACCGTGCAAAGCATAGCTCTGCACGGTTCTTGGATATCTTCATATTAACATTCTTAATTATTTCTCGTCATCAAGATCAAGGAACTCAAACTCGAAATCGTCATCGTCTCCGATAAAATTCTTTGCTCTTCTCCTTGGAGCCTCGCGCTCCTCATCTCTATATGAAGGTCTTGAAGATCTGTCATCCTGTGTGGAATCCGCAGTTCTTCTTGAAGGACGATCGTACTCTTCCTCGCCTCTTCTCGGACGAGCCGGTCTGTCTTCGGGATTTCTTGAAGGTCTGGCAGATCTGTCATCCTCTGAAGGACGAACAACTCTCTCATCGTCAGCCTTTCTTGAAGATTCGGGTCTTACAGGTCTTCTGGAAGAACGGTCCTCATCACGTGAAGGACGCTCTCTTCTTGCGGAATAACGATCTTCTTCGCCATCCTCGGAATCATCTCTTGCTCTTCTTCTCCTGCTTTCTGAGAAGCGGTCGTACTCTTCCTCTTCCTCATCGTCTTCATAATACATAGACTCTCTGAGCTTAATTGCAAGGATTATAACAGCTATAAGAAGAAGTCCCGCAAGTGCACCAAGTCCGATCGCGATAAGCTTGAAGTCCTTGGCTTTCTTATCAAGTGCAGGAGCTGAGTTTGCAACATCTATAAGCTCTTTTACCTTTACTCTGAGCCCTGTGCTGTAATCATTTAAGTACCATGTTTCATTCTCATAAGCAAGTGCATATGTTCCGTCGCCTACAACAGCGGGTTCTGCCTGCTCTTCCTCTTCTTCGGATTCCTCAGAATCTTCCTCGGACTCTTCACCCTCTGACTCTGAATCTGAATCTTCCGATTCGCTGTCTTCTGACTCGCTCTCCTCGGGAGCCGCCGCAGGAGCTTCATTACTCTCTGCGGGAGCGGGAGCTGCCGCCTGGGTGTTTCCGCTTGTATCAAGAAGGTCGCCTCTTATGAAGCCCTCTTTTCCGTCGCCGAAAGAAATTCTGTACCATGTCTTTCCGTCGGTTCCCTTAGCTTCTCCTGTGATAGTAACTGAATCACCCTTTGTTCCTTTTGCAACGGAATCATAATCCTTACCTGCGCCTTTTCTGATAACAACGTTATCATATCCGACAGCTGCGGATTTATTCTCAACATCCGTAACCTTGGTCTCCGCAGGCGGAGTGGATGCCTTTTCTTCCTTTTTGGGAGCTTCCGTATTTGTATTTGATGAGCTTGAAGAACCTCCTGCCTTATTTACAAGGTCGCTTCTTACATATCCCTGCTCATTTTTATTGACTCTTATCTTGTACCAGATATATCCGGAGGAATCTGTCTCCTCTCCGATAATATCTATGGAATCTCCTTTTTTAAGACTTGCTACCTGTGATGCGGTCGTACTAGCCGACTCTCTTACTTTAACATTGTCGTTGGAAACCGTTCCTGTAGTTTCTGTATATGCAAATGCCTGGATCATTGCTGACAAAAACATTGTAACGATCATTGCTATAGCGATGGCAAATGCAAATACTCTCTTTCCTGTCGCTTTTTTCATAATTAGCTTTCCTCCTTCCTTACTTAGCGTCGTCAATTGCTTTTCCTATATCATGACGCATATATTTATTCTCAAAGCTAACCCATTCTGTCGCTTCATAAGCTTTAGCACGCGCTTCCTTAAGGGTATCCCCTTTGGCGGTTATACCAAGAACTCGTCCGCCGTTTGTAACTATTCCCTCCGGAGTAGCCTTGGTTCCTGCATGGAAACAATAATATCCGTCTTTGCCCTTGAAGTTTTCAAGTCCCGTTATAAGCTTGCCCTTCTCGTAGCTTACGGGATATCCGTCACTTGCAAGAACAACACAAACTGCCGCTTTATCATCAAATTCAAGATCTATATCCGCAAGTGTACCGTCTATGCAGGCATTGAATACATCAATGATGTCTGTCTTAAGTCTGGGCAAAACAACCTGTGCTTCGGGATCTCCGAATCTTGCATTATACTCAAGAACCTTGGGGCCGTCCTGTGTAAGCATAAGTCCAAAGAAGATAACTCCCTTAAACTCTCTACCCTCGGCAGCCATCGCTTCAACAGTTCTGCCGTAGATGTTCTCTTTGCAGAACTTATCAACTTCTTCGGTATAGAAAGGGCTGGGTGAAAAGTTACCCATTCCGCCCGTATTAAGACCTGTATCACCGTCTCCCGCTCTCTTGTGATCCTGAGCGGATGACATTATCTTTACTGTCTTTCCGTCTACAAAAGAAAGAACGGAAACCTCGCGACCTGTCATGAACTCTTCGATGACCATGTGATTGCCGGCATCACCGAACTTCTTATCCTCCATGATCTCTTTTACTCCGGCCTTGGCTTCTTCCAAAGTGTTGCAGATAAGAACACCCTTTCCGAGTGCAAGTCCGTCAGCCTTAAGAACGATGGGGAATTTGGATGTCTCAAGGTACTTAAGAGCAGCTTCTGCATTATCAAATGTCTCATAAGCCGCTGTTGGAATGTTGTATTTCTTCATAAGGTCTTTTGAAAAAGCCTTACTTCCTTCAAGGATAGCTGCGTTCTTTCTGGGTCCGAATACCCTAAGGCCTGCCTCCTCAAACTTATCTACAACTCCGCCTACCAACGGATCATCCATACCGATAACGGTAAGATCGATCTCTTTTTCTTTTGCAAAAGAAACGAGTTTATCAAACTCCATGGGAGTTATCGGAACACACTCGGCAAGCTCTGCGATACCGCCGTTACCGGGTGCACAATAAATCTTATCAACCTTGCTGCTTCTTGATATAGCCTCGCAGATAGCGTGTTCTCTTCCGCCTCCGCCTACAACCAAAACTTTCATCAGAAAACCTTCTCCTCTTCGTAACCTTCGATTATGACCTTGCGGTCAACTACTTTAACTTTGCCGTTGGCGATAAGATCGATCGCCATTGGCATTATCTTCCACTCCGCCTGCTCCATAATTCGTCTCTGAAGAACTTCGGGAGTATCGTCCTGCCTGATCATAACGGGCTTCTGTAAAATGATGGGACCTGTGTCTGTTCCCTCATCAACAAAATGAACCGTTGCGCCCGATACTCTGACGCCCCTCTCAAGGACCTTCTCATGTACCTTAAGTCCGTAATATCCCGTTCCGCAAAATGAAGGAATAAGTGACGGATGAATGTTGATGATCTTGTTGGGGAATGCCTTTACAACGCACTCCGGAATAACAACAAGACATCCCGCAAGTACTATAAGATCGGGGTTTGCGTCCTGTAATATCTTAAGCAGTGCCTCATTAAAATCCGCTCTGCTGTCAAACTCCTTGGGGCTCTTGGCAACATACGGTATTCCTGCCTTCTTTGCTCTCTCAAGAGCATATGCATCCGGATTGTTGCTGTAAACCAGCGATATCTTGGTATTGGTAATAACACCGCTGTCTATTCCGTCTATAATTGCCTGTAAATTGGTACCGCCTCCGGATACCATTACCGCTATATTCATACGAGCTCTACACCCTTCTCGCCGTTCTCGGCACTTCCTACTATCCAAGCCTTGTCGCCTGAAGCCTCAATAGCCTTCATTGTAGCATCGACATCTGCGGGATCAACCGCAAGTACCATGCCAAGACCCATGTTGTAGGTGTTATACATCATCTCTTCTTCAATTCCGCCCTTCTTAGCCATGAGACTGAAGATAGGAGGAATGTCATAGCTGTCTTTTTTGATAACGGCCTTGATTCCGTCGGGAAGCATTCTCGGAATATTTTCATAGAATCCGCCGCCTGTGATGTGGCTGCAGCCCTTTACCTTAACGCCCGCATTCTTGATGGACTTCATCATCTTAACGTAAATTTTTGTGGGAGTTAAAAGAGTCTCTCCGAGAGTTGCACCGAGCTCATCATAATATGTCTCAAGGCTCTCTTTTGTCATATCAAATACTTTACGAACAAGTGAAAAACCATTGCTGTGTACGCCGCTTGAAGCAACGCCGATAAGCACATCGCCTGCCTTAATTGTGCTTCCGTCGATCATATCCTTGCGATCTACAACGCCAACCGCAAATCCGGCAACGTCATACTCATCCTCGGGCATAAGTCCGGGGTGCTCTGCAGTCTCACCGCCGATAAGTGCCGCATCAGACTGCTTGCAGCCTTCTGCAACGCCCTTAACGATAGCTGCGATCTTCTCGGGAATATTCTTGCCGCATGCAATGTAATCAAGGAAGAATAAAGGCTCGCCGCCTGCGCATGCTACGTCGTTAACGCACATTGCAACAGCGTCGATACCGATTGTGTCATGTTTATCAAGAAGGAATGCAAGCTTGATCTTGGTTCCTACTCCGTCTGTTCCGGACAAAAGAACCGGATCTTCCATATCCTTTATCTTGCTAAGTGAAAACGCTCCGGAGAATCCTCCGAGTCCGCCAAGTACCTCGGGTCTGTTGGTCTCTTTAACATAACCCTTGATAAGTTCTACAGATTTGTAACCGGCTTCAATGTCAACTCCGGCCTTCTTGTAATCCAGTGCCATAATATTTAACTCCTCATTTCTATAAAAAGATCTTTCGGTACCGATCATCCGGTAAGTGTACCGATATCAATAGTTCTTGTAGCCTACTTCCTGAAGCTTCTTGTCCTTGGCTACCACCGCATCCTTAAGTGAAGCTTTGTAGTCCTTGAGTTTCTTAAGAATCTCATCATCGCTTGTTGCCAAGATCTTGGCTGCAAGAATTCCGGCATTGGCGCCACCGTTTATCGCTACTGTGGCAACAGGAATTCCTGAGGGCATCTGTACGATACTGTATAAAGAATCACGGCCTCCGAGTGAAGTTGTATGCATGGGTATTCCGATAACGGGCATCGGGAAGATCGCTGCGCACATTCCGGGAAGATGCGCCGCCATTCCTGCTCCCGCGATAATTACCTTAAATCCTTTTTCTTCGGCAGTCTTGGCATACTCGAAAAATTCATCCGGTTCCCTGTGCGCCGATATAATGCGCATCTCATAAGAAATTCCAAGCTGATCGAGAATGTCAGCTGCTTTTGACATAACAGGCATGTCTGAGTCACTACCCATTACAATTCCAACTTTTGCCATGTTTTCCTCCATTTGCATTGCAATATTTAGTCCCTTGTATCATAGCACAATACAATATATTGTGCCAGTCTTTACTCATCTAAAGCTTTGTTTAGTTCCTCCGTACCCGGAAGCACGAAACGTCCTTCCTTCATGATGGTTACTCCGCTTCCGTTCTCTCTTACCGCGGTTATCTCACCGAGTTCGTCGTACGGAATGGTTATATCGGTATGGCAGTTAAAATAAGCCTTATCGGGATCTGTTTTTCTTTCCGCGGAAACTTCATTTTCTTTTGCGATATGTCTTTTTCCGTCGGGATTAAATGTATCGTTATCCTCATCAAAGGAATAGCAGGTATCGCCCACAGCGAAGTGAGGTCCTGTCTTCTCTGCAATGAGAATATCAAGCTTGTCGGCTACATTAAACTTTCTTGCAAATGTATAAGCCGTCGTATTGGTACCTATGGCAAACTCTCCGATGGGAAGAGCCTTGTGATTGTATAAAATATTGTCGTTTATGTATTTGCGATTTTCCTCTTCGGAATCAAAATTGGAACAGCTGTATTCTTCAACACGGCCGTCCTTGAATTTTATCTCAAGATCCTTGAAATAAAGACCCATGAGATAAACTCCGGTAACGTGAAGAGTTCCTTCCGTTCCTTTAAGAACGGGTGATGTAAACACCTCTCCGACGGGGATGTTGACGTCCGCTACGCAGTTCTCAAAGTTGGTTTCCTTACTCTTATCTTTGATCTCATGGAGCATAACCTTCATATCGGTGCGGTTATTTCCCATACCCTTAACGACAACGTATTTCGCCTCATCAAGCGCATCGATAAGCTTTTGCTGGATCGTCTGATACAGCTTGTAATCGAGCGTGTTGATCTTAACAACTTCATCGAATATCTCGGAGAATCTGTCTCCGATCTCCGGAACAGGGAAAGAGATGATGGTAAAGCTTCTCTCTTTTTGTATGATATATTCGTTCTGGATGAGTCCTGCTTGGATCTTGTATTCACCGAGCATTTTCTTTTGCTTGTCATCAAGATGGATCGCTTCCTTCTTGGGCTCGGGTGAAAAAGGTTTTTCTCCGAATCCCTCAAGTACCGCGGGACCTCCGTAGAGCTTAGCTTCCTTCTTGTACTTCTCTCCGGCTGCTCTGACAGCTTCAAGCTTTCTTTTCATAAGAGCGGCATCAAAGAAAAGTCCGAAATCATCCTTGTGATCGTAATCAAACTGCTTGTTGGGAACAGCACCGCAATACGCTGTTCTTCTGGCACTTCCTTCAACGAAGAACGTGCTTGTCAGCGATCTGTAAACACTTGATTTCATTCCTATCTTTTCAAGATTGGAGATTGCTTTTTGAACGATTCTCTCAAAGCCGAGAACATAGATAACAGAAGCAGTGCTTTTTATCGAAATATCTTTTCCGGTGGCTGCAAATCCGATCCTGTAGCCCTCCGTAAAGGTATCGGCGAGTTTATTTATTTCTTCTTCGGGGAGACTATTAAGGTGACGCGCTATCTCTATTTCGTTATCTGTGATGTACTCACCAAACTTATAGAGATACTTAACATCGGAGAGGTCGCTTTCCATGATGATCTCTCTTGCGAAATCTTTCACGGGATTTACGATCTGTGCAAATCTTGCCATTCTCTCTTCTTCGGCATAGTCACTGTAGAACCAGTACATTATCTGCCTTACGCTCTCATAAGACGGGAGCTTATCTTCCGCATCTGCGTAGGCAAAAGAGCCGTAGATCTCAAGAAACAGTTCCATACGAATGACCATATCAAACTTTACAAGCTCAAAAGCAGATACGATCAGATATCTCATTTCATAGTAAAGTGCGGATAAGAGCTTGCCGTGATCATCACCCAGTTTGGCGCAGGCAAAAACAGGATTACCGTAACTCTTGTCGTAGTTTTCCGGAAGGATATCCTCATAGAGATCATGATTTCTTTTCTTAAGTTCCTCAAAAGAATCCTGCTCAGGTCCTTTATTAAGCGCCCAATCGTAGGTTTCCGTCATCATCTGAAGGAAATCTCTTACGGTGTGAAAGTACAGATCAAATTCTTTATTCTTAAGATGTTCTTCGGACATCTCTTTTATTCTGCGGGATGCAAGGTCATATCTTTCGTCTATGACTTCATTTCCCGATTCAAATTCAAAAATAAGTTCGTTGTCATTCATAAATCAGATTACCCCAATCCTAAAACAAGTAAAAATACTACAAACGAAAAAGACAAAAGATTAAGGATTATTCCGATGTTCGGGAAAAGTTTAAAGATGTCCTTTTCGAATCTGGACATGATACCCAGAACTAACCCTATACATGAAAATATCGCCGCAACAAAAGCCGCTGCGGCGTATTGAACAAGAGCCTGTCCTCCGTTTTTGTATGAAAAAAGTACAGCCAGTGATAGTGTGATCACTGACAGTACACCAAGCACAGCAGACATTATGCCCTTTTCGGGGTGTCTGTTGTCCGTAAACATATATCTTTCCCTAATGGGATCAAGCTTTTTTATATTTTTTTTGATAAACTTCTTATAATTAAATCCTGTAATCTTCATATCAGATAATAATCTTTTTGCGGCTTCCAAGAAGCTTGGCTCCGCTTATAATCAATAGTACTCCCGCAGCAATCCCCGCAACAATGGAAATAACCCCAAATGCAATATTCAAAGCTCCTGTGGTTCCGAGTACTTTATATGTATGCTCATCCATTGAAATTACCTCCTCATCAATAAGAATCTTATATCAATCCTTCTTGGCGCCGTACTCTGCATAGTACTCGTCGATAGACTTCTTGATATCCTTGGTAAGGATAACTTCGCCCTCGATAGGCTTGTTGTAAAGATATGAAACAACGTCTTCCATAGTCACGATAGAATGTGCACTGAAGCCATATCTTTCTTTGATCTCATCAAGCGCGCTCATATCTGAATCCTGGCCCTTCTCCTGTCTGTTGAGAGAAACCATAAGCCCCACGATATCGCAATCAGCCTGCTCCTGAATGATCGGCACTGTCTCTTCGATGGACTTACCTGATGTTGTAACGTCCTCGATGATCAGAACTCTGTCGCCGTCACGAAGCTTGGTTCCAAGGAGGATTCCCTTGTCGCCGTGATCCTTGATCTCTTTTCTGTTGGAACAATATCTGATCTCTCTTCCGTATAATTCACTTATTGCCATGCTGGTAGCAACCGCAAGGGGAATTCCCTTGTAGGCAGGTCCGAAAAGGACATCGAATTCAAGACCGAATGTATCATGAATCGCTCTCGCATAATAATTACCGAGTTTCTTAAGCTGAGCACCGGTAACATAAGCTCCGGCATTCATAAAAAAGGGAGATTTACGTCCGCTCTTAAGAGTGAACTCTCCAAACTTAAGGACATTACTGTCCACCATAAATTCAATAAATTCTTCCTTGTATCTTTCCATCTCCCTCAGCTCCTTTTTTCTTTAATGTTATAAAAAATAACCCGCGCATATTATAGCACCTTGAAGGTATATACACAATTATCTTGCCAAAAGTGCTCCCTCGATATCTTCTTTCATTACTTTAACCGCAGCTCTTGCAGCAGCACCCACATTGCCGTCATACTGCGCATATTCTTCGCTCTTCCATGCAGCGATTATGCCTCTTGAAGAATTAACGATCGCACCAAGTCCGTCTTTATTAAAGAAATTAATAAGATCTTTTCCTTTTCCGCCCTGTGCTCCGTATCCGGGAACAAGGATGTATGCGTGAGGCATGATGTCTCTTAAAATCTTACCCATCTCGGGATATGTGGCACCTACTACGGCGCCGACATTGCTGTAGGAACCGTCCATGGACTCAAGTCCCCACTTCTCAACCTGCTCACCCACAAGCTCATAGAGAGGTCTTCCGTCGATAAGTCTGTCCTGGAATTCTCCGCTTGAAGGATTGGATGTCTTTACAAGAACAAAGATACCCTTATCTTCCTTGTTGCACACATTGATGAAAGGCTTAACTCCGTCGGAACCAAGGTAGGGATTAACCGTAGCAAAATCTTCATCAAAGCCTTTGAAGGTATTGCCCTCGATTGTCACGCTTCCGAGATGTCCAACGGCATAAGACTCAGAAGTTGAACCTATATCGCCTCTCTTGATATCTCCGATAACGATAAGTCCTTTTTCCTTACAATATTCAACTGTCTTTTTAAATGTGATAAGTCCGGGAATGCCGAGTTCCTCATACATTGCGATCTGAGGTTTTACGGCAGGTACTACGTCATAGATATTATCAATGATCTCCTTATTGAACTGCCAAAAGGCTTCTGCCGCTCCTTCCAAGTTCTCGCCCTTTTCCGCGAAGCACTTTTTCTTAAGATCGTCGGGAATAAAACCGAGCTTGGGATCGAGTCCCACAACGATAGGTGCTCCCGTACTTTCTATTCTGTCAATAAGCTTAGAGATCATTAAATTGTACCTTCCTTAATTTGAGTTTTTATTCTACTCTGCCTTCGAAAAATTCATCTATTGCCGCGATGAGTTTTTCTTTAGGCATTGATTTTAAAAGATATTTATCCGGCTTGAATTTAAGGACTTTCATGACACTTTCCTTGTCATCCTTGGCCGTCAGAAATATGATCGGAATCTCACTCAAAATTTCATCGTCGCGTATCTTCTGCATTACAGCGGGTCCGTCAAGTACCGGCATCTCATAATCGAGCAAGATCAGATCAACGGTATTCTCCGCAAGAAAAGAAAGAGCCATCTCACCGGAACTTGCCATATATACACGATATTTAACGGAAAGCCATGTCTTCATCATGCGAAGCATCGTTCCGTCATCGTCCACTATAAGAATCTTCTTTTTGAGCCTGTCATCGACTTCGCTGTAATCAACGATCATATCGAGATCACTTGCAAGAAGCTTAACATCGAGCGGTCTTATGTATATTTCACGAACCTTGGATTCCTCTATGAATTCCAATGCAAGCTCAACTTCTTCCTGCTTCCCTATAAGATACAGCATAAAGTTCTCATTATCAATAGCCTCATTAAGATATTCATAAAGATCCACATGTCCCCGCGTAAGTTCGCCCATATACAAAATATAAAACTCCGGCCTGTGCTGTACCTCAACTACTCCCTGCACGCTTGGCCTGACACGTGTAACCTCGTAACCTTCTTTTTCGAGGCCCTTCTGTATAGCGTTTACCATAAAGCTTTTATCAAGCCCAATCAAAAGTACGCTTTTTTCCATCCTATTCCCATCTCCTCTGCATCGGTTTTACAATAATTTCAGCAATCCGTCCTTATCAACTGCGGACAAAAGTCTCTTTACTTCATCGTATTTTTCTTTTTTATCATCCGGAATACTGTATTCCTCAAGCATGCTCATAATGTCATCCGCACTGTCAAAATAAGATCCCGATACAAATTCTCTTATTGATAAAAATGCCCCCTCGAGCTCTTCCTCGTCTATAAGCGGTTTATTCGAAGCTTTCTCATCATCGTCTTCCCCAAACGAAAGCTTGGAATAATAACTTCTGTACTCTTCGACAAGCTCACCGTACTTGTCGTTTATCTTTTCAACATCTTGTTCCAATCCGCATTTTTCCAAAAACTCTGCCTTCTCGGAAAGTGAAAAAGCTCCGATCGCCTTGGCCGAACTCTTGAGTCCGTGCACGTATACAGTGAAGTTCTTTATATCTCCTTCCTTAGCACTCTTTTCGATCAAATCGGCCCTCTCTTTTATAGTGAGCCTGAAATCCTTCATAACGTCGCAGGCAACCGTAGGAGAACCACAGCGAGCTATAGCAGCATTTATATCGACACCTCTTGCCTTCAAAAGCTCCGCCATAGCTTCTTTTTCCGCTTTATCCGGCTTTTCCGATTCAGTATCAAATCCCTCATCCCCCGGCTTGGTCACTTTGTACTCCGGCAAATAACTAAGGATCATTTCCTCAAGCTTAGCCGGGTTTACAGGCTTCGAAAGATAATTCACAAAACCTTCTTTAAGATACATCTCTCTCGATCCGGAGATGGCATTTGCGGTAAGCGCGATGACCGGCACTCCCTTATTCAGATTGTCCACCATCTTCTCCATCTCATGAAGCGCCTGAATTCCGTCTATATCAGGCATTCTGTGATCAAGGAAAATCACATCGTATTTATTCATAGTCACAAGTTCAAACGCTTTCCTTGCACTGAGAGCAGTGTCAATCTTCATCATTGTCTTCTTTAAAAGACCTTCCATAACCGTCAGATTGGTCTTCATATCATCCACCACAAGAATACTTGCTCCGGGTGCATGGAAGCTTTCCTGATAACTAAGCGCGCTTATCGCGGAATCTTTAAAGACTTGCGTGAACTGTCCTATAGGCTCTCTGTCTACAACAACCTGTTTTAAGTCAAACCAAAATTCAGAGCCCACACCGTATGTGCTCTTTGCTTCAAGCTTGGCTCCCATCAGATCAAGAAGACTGCATACTATGTTTATTCCAAGACCGGTACCTTCGATCGTTCGATTTTTCTTTTCATCAAGTCTTTCAAAAGCATCCGTGAGCTTTGCCATATCCTCATCTTTGATGCCCATTCCGGTGTCGCTTACTTTGATTTTCAAAATTATGTTTTCGTCAAAATTATCGTCGGGATACTCCGGCACATATTCTTCGCATCCTATATCAAGCATTACCTTTCCTCTGTCGGTATACTTGATAGCATTGGTCATCATATTCATTATGCACTGCTTTATTCGTATCTCATCGCCAAAAAGAATATGCGGAATATCTTCCTGAACCCTGAGCACAAATTCAAGGCCCTTATCCTTGGCTCTCAGCTGCGTCATATTTGCAACGTCATTTATTAAAGATCCGACTTCGTACTCAACGGGAATTATCTCCATTTTACCTGCTTCTATCTTGGAGAAATCAAGGATCTCATTTATAAGTGCCAAAAGAGTTTTTCCCGAATTCTTTATATCAAGCGCATATTCCAGGATCTCTTTATCCTGTGCTTCTCTTACTATCATCTCATCAAACCCAAGCATGGCATTGATGGGTGTTCTTATCTCGTGAGAGATATTTGAAAGGAATCTCGTCTTGGCCTCATTTTCAAGTTTCTCGGTCTGCAGCTGATCTTCTATGATCTGTCTTGATTTCACAAGCTCTATATATTCCATAAGTCTGTAAAGCGTAAGATCCACAGCATGATAAAGCTCCTCGATCTCATCCTTGGTTTTTATCGGAAGCTTATGAATATCATCAACTTTTTTCTCAAGATCAAGTTCCGAAGAATTGTAGATATCGGTTACCGCCTTGGACAAGCTTCTTATAGGCTCGGCGATCCTTCTCTGAGCAAAGCCGTTTACGAATACCGCAAGCGGAGTGATTATGATGGAAATAAGCATCGCCAGTTTTACCCCATACTGTGAGTTGTTATATGCCCTTGCATATGAGACAGAACTAAGCTGCGCATTCTCCGATGTAAGTGTATTGCTTACGATTCCTTCAAGCATTTCTGCGTTATGTGCAATTCTTAGGTCTTTATATTTTTCATGCGTGTTATCACCGCTCTCTTCCATCTCCGCAACCACACCAAGTGTAGGAATTAGTGTATTGGCCGAGATCTCCGCGGACACTCCAAGGACAAGCGCCTCGAATACGATTATGAGCGTAACTACTTTTCCTATCCTGGATTTACCCTCAACAATGTATCTCTCATCTTCATTCAGAAGCTCTTTGTCGACATAATAGATGCCGTTTCCGAGAAGCATTTTATGATTGTCGGGAAATCTGTTAAAAAGAAAAAAAACAAAGAAGCAGCACAAAAGACATCCCGGCGCTTCCGAGAAAAAGAACTTCCAAAAGTTTACGAAATTAATATTTGCCGCGGATCTTCCTCCCAATAATACAAGTATTATTCCCCAGAAATCTCCTGCGATAAACTGCAAGATAATTGCAGCCATCAGCGTCTTGAACCGTGTCTTAAAAAAACCTTTCATAGTAAGGATCTGCACAGCACAAGCCATAACAAGATATATAAATGTAAGATATGAGAATCCACTGGATAAAAAACATCTATAGATAAAAACAATAAGAACCGTCCACATTCCGGGCGCGATTCCGCAAAGCGCGGTCACGACCGTAACGGGAACATATTTAAAGATATAAGTAAAAAAAGGAAAAACGCCGGATACGCTGCTAAGATTGTGAACATTCCGGCTATACATTATAGTAAAAAGAGAACAAAAAAATACCAATACAATATTGATCAGGTCCTTTTTGGAAAAACCGGAAAACAGCCTGCGTTTCATGACAATCACCTCGTAATGACAGGTCACTGTGTTGCACTACTATTTTACCATAATTGAGTATATGTATAAACTTTATTCAATATAATGAAGCGCCCAATAATTATTCTTGTAATTGATGATACAAGGGGCTGTAGCGAAAACTTCATCGCCTATATAGCAGCGATCCTTTTCCTTATCGAAAGTGTACTTTCTGCCTTCCTTGTCGTGCTCATTGATATATTCAAGCGCCTGCTCAAGGGTCTCATCTCCCTTGCAAAGATGGATATTCATCAAAGTCCTCCCATTTCCCATTATGGTCAAATCTCTCCGGCGCTTATCAAAGGCCGCCGACTGCCTTCTCCATGAATCGCTCGATGAGTTCGGGACATGAAGGATAATAAAGGTGAGGGAATCCCGCAAACAGATTGTTGTTGGAATGTATTCCCTTCCAGTAGCGGTTTCTTGTACCCTTGGATACTATGCACGCATCTCCGTTGTCGGATGTATCATAGTAGTGGAACTCATGTCCGCTCACTGATTCAAACGGTCTTAAGTAGTCGTTGTTCCTTGCAGCCGTCACCGTAACGTATCCAAAATGCGACAGCTTATCCGTCATATACGATTCACCGGGGATCACGCCGACCATAGGATATTCGTTGTCATCCTTGTCCTTCATGTTTTCCTGAAGATACATGAATCCGCCGCACTCAGCAAAGATCGGAACTTTTCTAAGATAAGCTCCCCTTAAGCTGTTGATCATGTCGGTGTTCTCAGAAAGCTCTTTGGCATACAGTTCGGGATAACCGCCGCCTATGATATAGCCCTGCGCCTTTGGAAGCTGCTTGTCATGAAGCGGTGAAAAGAATGATATCTTAGCGCCCATGTCCCTTAGCATATCAAGGTTATCTTCATAGTAAAAGCAAAATGCCTCATCCATCGCGATCGCAATGTGAGGATTAAAAAGAGCTCTTTTCTTTTTGTATGTGGGAGCAAAGCTCTCCTCAACGTCGGGGATAGTATCTGCCTCCGCAGCGATCTCAAGGAATTTTTCAAAATTAAGATTCTCCTCGAGTTTATCTGCGACAACATCTATCTTACTTACAAGCTCGGGAACCTCATCGGGAAGCACAAGTCCCAGGTGTCTGCTCATAATGTCAGCTTCTTTTATCTTGGGAAGATATCCGATAACGGGAATATGTACCTCTTCCTCAACAAGCTTGATGATATCGGGAGCTATGGACGGAGAAATGTTGTTGAGAAGGATAGCCTTGATCTGGTTGTGATCATAGTCCATATACTCGCAAAAGCCCTTAACAACGGCTGCTATAGATCTGCTCATGCCCTTGGCGTTGACAACAAGAATCGCGGGTGTTCCCGTGATCCTACTGATATCATAGCTTGAGCCCTCTATGGACGAAGCACCAAGGCCGTCGTAGAAGCCCATAACGCCCTCAATGATGCCTATATTTCTGTCTTTTATGCCTCTTTTGAGTGAGCGCATAACTCCGCTCTTACCGGCAAGGAAAAAGTCCAGATTTCTGGAAGGGATACCCAGCACCTTCTGATGAAAGAGCGGATCGATATAATCGGGTCCACACTTAAACGATGCGGGTAAAAGACCTTTCTTTATCAAAATACGAAGGAGCGCACAGGTAATAACAGTCTTACCGCTGCCGCTTCCGGGTGCACATATAAGTACTCTTGGAAAAATATGTTCCATCTTGAGTCCGTCCTTTGCTGTAATATACAAGCTGTTCCTATAATTATAACCAAAGAGCAGGCGGTGTACAATTACTTTTGCGGAGGTGGACCCGCTCTACACGGAGAGCTTCCAGTCGCAGGTGGCTGTATTGAAATACAGGCGGACTGTTCGGTATATATCGAGGATGAGGACGCGGCATTCGAAGATCTTGTCTCTGCTGCTGACCGTGACGCCGTCCGGTGTTGTGTAGCAGCCCTTCTTAAGGATCTCGCGGTATCCCTTTATCGTGTAAGCCTCGTAGGCGCCATCCTCATTTACAAGCCTAAAGCGTAGCGGAATAACGGTCCCGTCGCTCTTGTGCTCACAGATTACATCTACTTTATCAATTATTCTTCCCATGGTTCATATAACACATCCTTACTGCTTAATCGCATACTCCACAGCGGCGTCGGTGCAACCGACTGCCCTGTCGTCTATGTACAGATCACAACTTATCTTCCTGCTGTTGTTGCCGTACTTCTCCGTAATCTCGGGAAGATTGTCATTGATGGCGTCAAACTCAAGCCCGTTACTGCTGCAAAAATCAACCGCATCGGCAAGCGCTTCTCCCGCTCTGCACGTCCACAGTATGAGCTTGTCGCCAAGGTTCTGTCTTTCTTTCAAATATGTGATAAGTGCCCCGTTCGCAGGCCCAACTTCCGGCCACTCTCCAAGACTTAATGTTCCGTCAAAATCAACTGCCAATATCATATCAAAGCCCTCTCTTTCGGTTGAGTTGTACTAATCTACTGATCTTTTCCCTGATTATTGTTCCTGACTCGTTTACAAACATTTGTTCGTTTCTTCACCTTTATTATACGAACATTTGTTTGTATTTTCAACCGCAAGATATGGGATAAAAAAGGTCTCATCTCCACAAGATTGGGAGATGAGACCGACTCACTTCACTTAGCTACTATATATCATTGCAATAGTTCACAATAAAACGTACAATGAAAGCACAATTATAAACAAAAATCAGTCGCTTATTAAAAAATTGAGGTTAATAACATGGCATTCAGAAACCTAATTCTTAAAACAAATTATTCACATAACGAATATCCGCATAAATCCCAAGATATTGAGAATATCAATAAAGTATTTGAGGAATATGGTCTTAAAGTTAATGACGTTAAAGAAGGTTCTCAGGTTGTACGCTATATTATCAACCTCCCCTTAGATATAAAAATTAACGGTAAGATTTTAAGGGCAAGAAAAGCCATCGAGCGTACATTATTGGTTGCTCTTAAGACAGATAACATCTCCTACTTTCAGACTGAGGACACGCTTGTTATCGAGCGCAGGGGTAAATTTAACATCGTTCCTTTTGGTAAACTCTACACGCCGGAATTTCACATCAGATCATCAATGACTTCCGTGGTTTTAGGTCAAGACTTAAACGGTAACCCCGTGTTCACTGACATTGCAAAAGCACCTCACATGCTCATTGCAGGCACAACGGGAAGTGGTAAGTCTGAGACTTTACATTCTATTGTTGCATCGCTGCTCATGCATAATGTGTATGCCAAAGACTCATCAACCAAAATAAATGTCCGCACAATAATCAAGGTTATAGACATGAAAGGGACTGAATTTAACAAGTATAAGAATACTCCCGTGTCAATCATCAGTGATGAGGATGAAGCTTTTAATCTTCTCTCTTCCCTGTGTGACTCTATGGAAAACAGATATGCATTGTTCGCCAAGAATAACTGTGATGATATTGATGAGTATATTGAGAACGGACATAAACTTTCAAGAATAGTATGTATCATTGACGAGTTTGCTGATCTCATCCTTAAGAATCCAGGTGTTGAAGATTATGTTGTCAGACTCGCTCAAAAAGCAAGGGCTTGTGGAATCCATCTTATCATCGGAACGCAGTCACCAAGGGTTGATGTTGTAACAGGTCTTATCAAGGCAAACATCCCATTCAGAATCGCGCTTAACACAACAAACTCTAGGGAGTCCCGGATTATCATGGATGAGACAGGTGCAGAAAAGTTATTTGGAAAAGGTGATATGCTCATCAAAAAAGGCGGTAATAAGCCGATAAGGGTACAAGGATGTTATGTTGCTGATGAGGATAAGATCAATATTGCAGCTATTGTATCCAAGGCTTTTATCCGTCCCGATGACACAACTCCCGTTAAGCCGGAAGAAAAAGAAATTGTCCCGCCTAAAAAAGTGGGCTTTATCCAAAAGGTTAAGAATATATGGAATGCCCCTCAGCGCACAACATCAAGTGATTATTGGAATATTCTGAATTGATAAGACCACTGCTCATCGTTTTGTTGAATAATTTTGGGGTTATCGAATGGAGAACATACCTACTTTGTAAATATAACCATTTTAGTGAATGATTATGAAATAATCAGGATAATACAAAAGCGAAAATCATTCCGACCCAAAAAATAGGGGATCAGATGAATTCGCTTTGTATACCCATATTATAATGCATATAAGTAAATAAAAAAAGATTTATCATACACACCAGAACAGCTACAGAAAGCAGAGAACTGTCCACATATCTGCAACGGAGCTTATTACAGTCTTTCTAAAATTCAAAGGACATATCTGAAAGATTCATATCTTTCCCATTAAGAAGCCTCAGTTTTTTAAGTCTACACAAATAAATCACATCACTACTATTCATATATTCCTTCGTAATTCATGTTTGAACATCACATAATGACTAATCATTTTCCATCCATATTTAAATAACAAAGTAAGCCAAAAACAGCACAATCCCAACAACGCTCATAATGATTCCCGAGACAAACATAATCTTGAATCCGGCGCCATAAGTAATGCATCTCTGAACATAAGCCATCTTAGGCTTATCGGGATTGTAGTAAACAGGCGCCAAACTTCCGATGGGATAAAGCTCGAAGATCGGATCTTTGTGCTTATTCATCAGCTTATGATCGTAATAAGTAACCTTCAATACATCAGGAAGATCTTCTCTTGTAGTAAGATTGGATTCCTCCGAAACAGCATGTTTATCGAATGGATCCGGTATTTCTTTGAATTTTATTCCCTTGAATTTCGGACCGACTACTTTATATCTTTTACCGGCCACATAGTACTCAACCACAGGAAGCGCGATGTCAATCGAATCTCCCGAGTAAAAACGTATCACCGTTCCTTCAGTATGCTCGGTGCATTTTACCGATCTGTTATTGCTTGGCAGACACAGTATCAGCCACAAAAGAACAAATACTATACCGAATGCAAATAAAGAAATTCCTAAAAGCAATAATGCAATCATCAGTCGTATTTATTCCCCTTCCAAAACATTTTATAATATCATCATAATAGCAAATGCAATCAAATATATGTTATTAACAGATTATCTAAGAATTCATTATGTGTAAAGGAAATAATATGCTTACTTTTGAATTATAAGCAAAAGTTATATTTACAATTATAATAATTTGAATTATAATAATTACAAATATAACTTTTGAGGTATCTACTATGTCCACATTCATAGATAGAATTGATGAACTGAAAACATTGGAAAATGAATACTCAAGAAACTCTGCCTCCTTTGTAGTTTTATACGGAAGACGCAGGGTTGGTAAAACTACGCTCATCAGCCATTTCTGTAAAAATAAGAACTCAATATATTTTTTGGCAACCGAGGAGAATGAATCAGAAAACAGAAATACATTTAGACAGCTTATAGCCGAGAAATATAATAACGAACTATTGGCAAGTGCCTCTTTGGATTCGTGGACACCACTATTTAAAATAATAGCTGATGAAGCAAAAAAAGAACGTATCGTGCTTGTAATTGATGAATTTCAATATCTATGCAAAGCCAATAAAGCGTTCCCTTCCATCATGCAAAAAGCCTGGGATGAAATATTGCTCAAGTCTAATGTGATGCTTATCTTATGCGGTTCTTTGATCAACATGATGACATCACAGGTTTTGAACTATGACTCTCCTCTTTATGGCCGTAGAACCGCTCAAATAAAGTTAAAACAGATCGATTTTTCTTTTTACCACGAATTTAATGAGTCATTATCACTTGAAGAACAGATACAGCAATACGCCGTAACGGGTGGCGTACCTAAATACATAGAACTTTTTGACACAAAAAAGAACATATACAGATCAATAAACGAAAACATCTTAGCAACAGGATCATTCTTGTACGCAGAACCGGAGTTCTTACTTCAAAAAGAAGTCACGGAGATAGGAAGTTATTTTTCCGTGTTAAAAACAATAGCTGCGGGAAATCATAAGCTAAGCAAGATTTCATCTGCATTAGGAGTATCTCAATCAAATCTGACTTCATATCTGAAAACGCTTATTGATCTGGACATTGTTGAAAGAGAAGTTCCTATCACAGAAGAGAATCCCGAAAAGAGCAAAATGGGATTGTACCAAATCAAGGATAATTTCATTTCATTCTGGTTTAAGTTTGTTTATCCAAACAAAAGCATGCTGGAATCAGGGCATTCAAACTATGTAGAGGATAAGATAAAGAACAATTTTATTGATAATCACGTTTCATATGTGTATGAAGACATTTGCAGAAACGATGTATGGAGTCTTCTCTCTGAAGGCGTTTCATTCAATCGTGTCGGAAGATGGTGGGGATCAAAAGATGTCGAGATTGACATCCTTGCATATGATTCGGTCGGTACGGATATTGTATTTGGAGAATGCAAATATTCTAAAAACAAAAAAGGAATGGAAACACTTGAAAATCTCCAAAAAAAATCCCCCGCAGTCAATTGGAAAAAAGATAATAGAAATGAGTACTTCGTGATATATTCCAAAAGCGGCTTCACCAAGGAACTGCTTGAATTTGCCAAAAGTAAGAACAATGTGTTTTTAAAGACTCTGTGAGACAATCAGAATGATTCATCATTCTGACTGTCTCCTTTAATCTTTATAGATTAAATCATCGCCAAAAACTCTGATATATACTATCGCATCACTACTATTCATACATTTGCAATTATTTATTCCCCTTCCCAAAACATATACAACTCAGCACGCCTTCAATACCGTAGAATATTGCCGAGACCCTCTTTAGCGCAATGTCCTGAGGATGATATACAATCATTGACATAATATTAAAAACGTGACCCGAAAAATCAGTTGGTACATTCTGAATAATATAATTCACTGTTATAATAAATACGATAAACACGGCAACCATTGCCACTACTATCAACTTATTTATCTTTTTTCGTCCGGAGAAAAAATAAAAGCTAACTGCCAACGCACTGCCTAAGCACAGAACATTCTGTACACCATACCATGCACCGGTCACTATATCAGGTAACCTGTTAAACAGCGCAAATAACAGATATTCCACGCCGCTCCCAACAGCTCCCCATATAACGGTATAAATAATTCCCATTTTTATTGCATGCTTGATTTCTTTTGTATAGGTATAATCCACTATCGCAAAAACTCCTACCCACACAAGAAGAATAAAGATACTTCTAACATCTATAAATAAAAAAGATATATTACCGGTTGAAGTCATCAAATAAAAAAGCAGTGCCTGAACTGCAATTGATATTATGGATAATTTTTTCTCCCGCATTTCATACTCTCCTCTTAATCAACCATGGTCAATGTCTTTATCTAATAAACATTTATCCCTGCACATTTGTTGCAATCATCTCACCCTACAACTTATTTCCCGGCAACGACCTTCTCAAGCTTCTTTAGGAGCAGCGCAAGTGGGAGCGTCGATGCGATCACGGCGAGCGCATAGAAGCTGACCTTTTCTATCGGAAGGGGTGAAGGGGCAATTCCCGCAAAGTCATGATCGTAAAGCTCAACGAAAATGCCGTGGATAAGGTAAATCTCAAGAGTATACTTTCCAAGGAATGCCAGAACTTTGTTTCCGATTCTTATATTCATTCCGATCAGAAGGATGCAAGCAATGAACACATATAATGCAAGCATTTGCGCCGAGAGACTTAGGAACTTGTATATCACGCCGTTTGGAATGCTTGCAGAAAAATAGCCCAGTTTTTTATATACAAAATAAGACAGTCTAAACGCAGGGTAAGCAAAGATCAGATGAATAACGAGATAGACGGCGTAATGTCTTTTTACATGATCTATGATCCGACCTTCGTTTCTTGCAAACAACATACCCAGAGGCAGCATGAAAACAGAGTTATACCACCACTCGCCTCTGATAAAATAATCATTTCTTGGGATAAAAAGAGATATCGCAATGTACGCAAATACAATAATTGTAAAAAGAATCACTGCGGAGCGTTCGTTTTTGGCACGCTTAAACACCAGATAAAACGCCACATAAAAAATTAAAAGAACAACTATATACCAGCTGTAAGGACTGCTGTGAACAACTCCTGTAAGCTGAAGCAAAAAGAGTTTTCGTCCCATTTCTTCTCCGACCAAAACTCTTATCGCAAGAAATATCCATCCCGTTACATAATAGGCCACAACAGGTGCGACCAGTCTTTTTCTCAAAAAATTGTCAAGGTAACCGGGCTTATTTATATAACTCTTGTAAAGACCATATCCGTTAAAAAAGAAAAATACGGCGGTCAAAAAAACTCCGATATTAACAAAGGGAGACAGCATGTTTCTGATAAATACAGCAACCTCCCGGTTTGCAAAAACCTTTTGAGAAATGTGATGAACGCCAATGGCAACGACGCAGATTCCCTGAAAAGCTTTGGACTGTTCCAGAGAAAGAAATCCATCATTCCACTTGCCTTCTTCTGCTATCCTTGAGCCCCAAAACAGGATCACGGGGAGGATAAAATATATGAAAAAAATAAATTGCATTTATTTGTGTCCTCAAAGTTATGTACAAAATCAGGTCTCCACAATACCTACATTGGGAGACCCGATCACATTTGAAATTATAATCAATATTAAATTGCAAGCTATGCTTACGCTGAAATGGTCACTTTCTTAACTGCACCGCCCTCGATCACTACTTCAAAGGCAAGTCCGCCTGAGCCAAGACAATTCTTGAAATGCTCTCCGAATTCTTCCTTAGTAACCGTCTCAGGACCTGTATCTCCGCCGCTCATAACGAACTCGGTTGAATCTGTAAGCTTAAGTGCATGTGAGCCATCAGCAGTAAATCCTGTGGGATCGTAAGGATCGGGAGCAAGCACTCCGACTACGCTAAGCACGTCGCCTTCTAATCCGCCATCATAAATGATGCTCATCGGCTCTCCTACTTCTCCTACTTTACCTGCGTCATCTTTTCTTGTGTTATCAAGATATGCGCTCCATGTACCGTCTGCAATATCTGAACTTGCGCTCTGCTGAGTATCCTCTGCAGTCTCCTTAGATTCCTCTGCGGGAGCTTCGGCTGTTTCTTCCGGCTCAGATTCGGTCTGCGCCTGGCTCTCATCTGTAGCAAATTCAGGAGCCATTTCCTCAAAGCCTGCATCTGTCGCAGTTTCTTCCTGAGATGTGCATCCGACAGCCATAGCAAGAACGCAGCCTGTCATCAGCGCAACAAGAAATTTATTCTTCATCTCTTTTTCCTCCTATTAAGCGTTTTATGAATTACAAGATATATTGTACCACACAGGCGCAAGTTTGCCGAAAAAAATACCGCCCGGCCGTGAAGCCAGGCGGTATATCTAAAGATTTATGAAGAAAAAACTTTGTTAGCAAAAAATTGATCAGATGGCTGCAAAGCCTTTTTCAAGGTCTGCGATGATATCGTCGATGTGCTCTGTTCCGATTGAAAGACGGATCGTGCTCTGTGTGATTCCCTGATCAGCAAGCTCCTCATCGTTAAGCTGTGAGTGAGTTGTTGTAGCGGGGTGGATAACAAGGCTCTTTACATCGGCAACGTTAGCAAGAAGTGAGAAGATCTCGAGATTATCGATGAACTTCCAAGCAGCTTCTTTTCCGCCCTTGATCTCAAATGTAAAGATTGAAGCTCCGCCGTTGGGGAAATACTTCTCATAAAGCGCATGATCGGGATGATCTGCAATTGAAGGATGGTTGACCTTGGAAACCTTGGGATGGTTCTTAAGGAACTCAACAACCTTCTTGGTGTTCTCCGCATGTCTGTCGAGACGAAGTGAAAGTGTCTCAACACCCTGAAGAAGAAGGAATGCGTTGAAAGGTGAAATTGTTGCGCCTGTATCTCTTAAAAGAATAGCTCTGATATATGTTACGAATGCAGCGGGACCAACAGCGTCATAGAAAGATACGCCGTGATAGCTGGGGTTGGGATCTGCGATTCCGGGATACTTTCCGCTCTTTTTCCAATCGAATTTACCTGACTCAACGATGATACCGCCGAGTGTAGTTCCGTGTCCGCCTATGAACTTGGTTGCAGAATGAACAACGATGTCAGCGCCGTGCTCGATAGGTCTGATAAGGTAAGGTGTTCCGAATGTGTTGTCGATTACAAGAGGAAGTCCCTTTGAATGAGCAAGCTCAGCAATCGCATCGATGTCCGGGATGTCACTGTTGGGATTTCCTAATGTCTCAAGGTAGATTGCTCTTGTGTCTTCCTGAATAGCATCCTCAATCTCTTTTAAATTATGAGCGTCTACAAAAGTAGTTTTGATTCCGTACTGAGGTAATGTATGTGCAAGGAGATTGTAGCTACCACCGTAGATGGTCTTCTGAGCAACTATGTGTCCGCCGTTTGCGGCAAGTGCCTGAATCGTATAAGTGATCGCTGCTGCGCCCGATGCAACCGCAAGTGCTGCGCTGCCGCCCTCAAGAGCTGCTATTCTCTTTTCAAAAACATCCTGCGTGGAATTTGTAAGTCTTCCGTAGATGTTACCCGCATCCGCAAGTCCGAATCTGTCGGCTGCGTGCTGTGAATTTCTAAATACATAAGATGTAGTCTGATAAATCGGAACCGCTCTTGCGTCCGTAGCGGGATCGGGCTGTTCCTGTCCAACGTGTAACTGAAGTGTCTCAAATTTGTAATTGCTCATAGTCTCTAATCTCCTTTGAATTTGAAATTTTATGTTGCAATAATATCTCCTATGACCTACTATGTCAATAGGTAATTCAATCAGTAATATCTATCGCAAGCGATAACCCGAAGTAATATTTTGTTTTCCCCGCTCGCAGCGCAGGATTTTACTATTGATGAGCCTATTTATCCTAGTATATAATAGGTAAAAGAAAAGGAGTGATATTGTATGTTTTCCACCAGAGGACGTTATGCATTAAGGGTCATGATCGATCTTGCTGAGCACAAGGACGAAGAACACATTCCCCTTAAAGATATTGCAGAAAGACAAGGTATCTCCAAAAAGTACCTTGAGATCATAGTAAAAGACCTTGTTAAAGGCGGGCTTATTTCCGGCGTGAGCGGCAAGCACGGCGGATATACTCTCACAAGAAGTCCGGAAAAATACTCGGTCGGCGAGATCGTTGAGCTCATGGAAGGCTCTTTTGCCCCTGTAGCATGTCTTGAAAAAGGCGCTGAGAAATGCCCTCGCGCACGAGGCTGCAAGACTGTTAAGATGTGGAAAGAGTTTTATAAGATAGAGAAAGACTTCTTTTTCGGAAAGAAACTTAGTGACCTTGTTTAAAAGAAAAATAAGAGGAAAAGAAATGAGTACGCTGACTACAAGAATCAAGCTTAACAACGACACAGCGATTCCGTGTCTGGGCTTTGGAACCTATAAGATAAAAGATCCGGTTGAAGCATATAATTCAACGAAAACCGCGCTGGAAACCGGTTACCGCCACATCGACACCGCCGCTTTTTACGAAAACGAAAAGCAGGTAGGACAGGCGATAAACGACTTTATAAAAGAGAATGATGTCAAAAGAGAAGACATCTTCGTGACAAGTAAAGTCTGGAAGACAGAGCTTGGTTACGATAAAACACTTGCAGCATTTGAAAAGACAATGAGCGAGATCGGTCTTGATTATCTTGATCTTTATCTTATTCACTGGCCCGCTTCCTATGCTTTTGACGATGATTGGGAAAACACCAACCGCGATACTTGGAAGGCCATGATCGAGATCTACAAATCGGGAAGGGTTAAGGCAATCGGTGTTTCCAACTTCCTTACTCATCATCTTAAGGCACTCATGGAATTTGATATCATCCCCGCGGTCGATCAGATTGAGATAAATCCCGGATTTCTTCAGGAAGATACTGTGGATTTCTGTCAGGAGCACGGCATCCTTGTTGAAGCATGGAGCCCGCTCGGGCGCGGCAAGTCACTTGATCATCCCTTGTTAAAAGAGATTGCGGATAAATACGGTCGCACCGTCGCACAGATAATATTAAGATGGGAAATTCAGCACGACGTCGTTCCGCTTCCCAAGTCGGTAAATCCCGACAGGATCGCGCAGAACGCGAATGTTTTTGATTTTGAAATATCAGATGAAGATATTAAAAAAATAGATGCGATCGAGCCTTACGGAAACTCCGGACATTCACCGGATCAAGCTGATTGAAATAGTCCCGGGGTACGGGCTTTGTGATCCATTATAGACAAAAAAGCAATGTGTATTTTCAGATAAATACACATTGCTTTTTTAGTATTAATAAACCATAATCTCGCTTACGCAAGTATCATCATACTTCGCACCTTTCTTGGCTCCTGTGATCTTGATAGTGATCGTATCTGTCTCAACAGGCTCGTCGAGCTCGATAACATTGTAATTATTCTCTGCAATAACATCAGCAGTGAAGCCTTCGTAGGCATATCCGCCAATCTCATGATCTACCGTCTTTCCGTTTCCGAAATCCACTTTTACATCCGTAAGCACACCGTTTGAAGTATATAGATTGTAGCTTGCGGTATAACCGTTGCAGATCTGAATGCCTGAAACAAGCTGTTTCTTTTCAAGTTTAAGCGTTATTGTCTCTCCGACGCCTTCACCCTTTACACCTTCACACCATACGGTTTTAAAATCTCCGTCTATGAGATTCTTGCCTGAGTATGTCTTTCCCTTTGATGCGGCAAGCTCTGAAGATGTCTCTACAGAAGAAATTTTGATATTATCCTTTCTGTATCTACCGTACACAAGAGTAACACCATACTTGCTGTCCGAATTCTTTTTAAACAATATATCCGCATGTCCTACATAGAACTCCACACTGCTGTTATCTCCGTAGATTGAAGGGCCTGTAAAAAGAATGTATTTATCATCCTCAAAGAATTGTGGATGATCAACAGCCTTCCACGGTTCGCCGTCACCAAAGTCATAATAAACCTTTCCGTTATCAACTTTCACTTCATAACCGGAAATAATTTCGCCTGCACCATAAATATCTTTTAATGCTTTTTTAAGATCATCTTCGCTCATATATTGCTTAGAACCATCATCTTTTTTCTCAACACTTCCGGCAATTCCTTCTTTTCCGTATGCTAATGTTTCTATGAGCTCTCTTTGAATCTTGGCATCAGTATCCTTATCCATATCGGAGAATACAAAACCTTTTTCACTAAGCAGATCTGATAACAGCACATCATTTGCAATGCTCGAAATAATGTCTTTATTGTCGGGCGTAATCGCCTTAGAAGCTAAAAGTTTGTCAATCTCTGAATCGTATTCACTGTCTGAAGCTTCTGATTTCGAATCTTTTGATGCTCCTTCTGTAGCGTCTTCGGAAGACTCATCCGCAGCCGAATCCTCAGATGTAGCGGTTTCAGCCGAAGCTTCTTCAGAGGCTTCTTCCGAAGTTTCTTCACTTGCCTGATCCTCAGAAATCTCCTGCGTTACTTCTTCTGTTGTTTCCTGTGTGGTCTCGATGTTAATAGCGCCCGGTTCCTGAACATCAGCCGATGTACATCCCACTGCAACCGCGCTGACAATTACACTGATTGCCATTGCAATAAATGATTTTTTCATATTTAGTTTCCTCTTTCCTTTTGATTTTCTGAGATTATTCTCGATAAAATAATATCAGCTATCAGCTCATTTTACCATAAAATTACAATATCATTCTCATAAGAACCGTTCCTTCATTGTTTTCAAGTTCTTCGAATCGCATCCTCTTATACACGGAATAGCCTATACTCATCACTTCAGGCTTTGTAGTAAAACGCACTTCCTTAAAATCAAGCTCACGGCTTTTATCCAACATAGCATTAAGCATAGGCCTTGCATAACCCCGTCCTCTGCATTCGGGTTTTATGTATAATCGCTTTGCTTCCGCCGTAGTATCGTCCAACTTTTTTATCGCTATTGTTGCAACAGGCTTTTCCCCACAATATCCAAGCAACAAAGCTCCGTCTTGATAAAAGCCTTTAAGATCTGCCAGTTCTTTATCAAGAGATACAAAGCAGGATTCTGCACCCTTTATTTTTGAATACTCCAAAATCAGTTCTTTTGCGGCTTCGTAATTATCACAGTCTCTTATTTCAATCATCATGTTTCTCCCTGTTGTCATTCATTCCCTAAATCCGTTCCATGATAATGGTTCCTGTCATGAACAACACCCGCTCTTCTTATCACAGCATTTCACGCAGGTAAGCCCGTCAATGAATGATTTATAATTTGTTAATGTCTCACAATTCAATGAATAGTGATGCCACTTTCCTTCCTTGCGATCATTCACAAGGCCGCAATCTACAAGGTTCTTCATATGATGCGATAATGTAGGCTGAGTAATCTCAAACTTTTCCAGCAACTCACATCCACATTTCTCACCGTCCGAAAGCATCTGCACTATCTCCAGTCTGTTTGCATCTCCAAGCGCTTTGCAGATAAGCGAAACTTCATTTAATTTCATACAATTACCTCCTATTGATATTTATCTATGTGAGAATAATATCACTCACATAGACAAACGTCAATGTGTTTTAAAAAGTTTTTTTCATTGTTTTAAAGATACTGTCAACATCTGCTTTCTCTCAAATACATCGTCCATAAATATACAAAATAAGAATCATTGATAAAAAGAACATACGTTTGTTATAATTATGGTGGTGCTACCATTTACGGTAGGCGGTTGGCTCTTTGCCGGGTGTAACCCGAGAACTCTCATGTTATAGGAGGGAACGGTATGGGAAATCTGAAAGAGAGCAATCTTGGTGATAGAAATTGCGATAAATCTTATAAGTATTGTAGTAACGATTATCAGTATCATCGTTACCGTGATCAGTATTTATAAGAGTTCAAAAAAGTAAGCATCAAAAAAGACCGCTGAAAAACTTTTGGCGAAGTAGTAGGCGGTCTTTTTGACTCATAACTATTAACCGGAGCTAACCGTCTATCGGTAGCACCTTTTCTTGAATATATAGTATCATTACCTTCTTTTGTCGTCAAACATATATTCAGCAAATGCTTATGATATACACAGGGTTTATCGCATCGGGCATGTGGTAGTCGCCGACTTTTTTGTACCTGCTTGCGCTGAGCTGAACGATGTCGGGCTCTGCAAGATTCATCTCCTTTATCACCGAAAGGGTCTCGGTCAAAGTTTCTAAAGTGATGCAATTTATAACAATCCTGACGTTTTCGTTTTTCTTCTTTAGAAGCTTAATTATGGCTTTGAGATTGCCGCCGCTGCCGCCGATGAAAGCATGTGTCGGCGAAGGAAGCTCCTCAAACGCAGCGGGCGCTTCGCCCTTTATGATATTGATGTTATCTGCACCGAACTTCTCTTTGTTTTTCTCAAGAATATCAATCGCCTCATCGTTTCTCTCAATCGAATAAACCTTGATATCGGGATGCAAAAGAGCTGCCTCAACAGAAACAGAGCCTGTTCCGGCGCCGACATCGTAAAGTACGGAATCCGAAGAAAGCCCAAGCTTTCTGATAGATATCGCACGCACCTCTTCTTTGGTCATGGGCGTCTTGCCCCTTATAAACTCATCGTCAGGTATTCCTCTTATCACAGGGCTTTCGCCCGCGCTTCTATTCTCAATAAACAATAGACATTTTCCTTTCTCATCAGGTGAAAAGATATCGTTTCCAAGTTCATTTTCCGTAACTTCAAAAACTCTCTCCGCCTCAGTTCCAAGTTCGTATCCAAGAACTATCCGAAGCGGGGTTCCGATCGCCTCGTCCCCCTTGTCAGGCATCGCCAAAACTGCTGCCTCGCGATTCTCGCTTTGCGCTGCCCTTGCTATCTGCCCGGCGTGCGCACAGCTTGAAGGAAGGACGATAAGCTTCTTAGAGCAAAGCGCGTATCCCAAAACATTGCAGTCTCTTCCGTGAGCGCTCACAACATCACAGTCCTCAAGTCCAAGTCCCAATCTGTTTGCAAAAAGAGCTATCGAAGAAATCCCGGAAATCTTATGAACTTCATAGCCCGCATTTTCAAAAATAATCGCTGCACTTTTTGCTCCGCTGCAAAGACTGATATCTCCGGAGAAAAGAGCAAGCGGATGCTTATACTCTGAATAAGATGCCTTTGCTTCTCTTCCGTGGAAGCCACTCTCTACCAAGCCTTCATGGAATCCGCTTCGAGCCGAATCTTCACCAAGCCCGCGCTTTTCAAGAAACTCCAATATATCCTTTCCCATATACAGCGGCTCAAAATGCGCCTTGATCCCGCTCTTATCTACTCTCTCAAGAATGCTCTTTGCACCGAAGATCACGTCTGCTTTCTTAAGCGCTTCCTCAAGCTCCCGTGTATAATAACGCGAATCTCCGGGTCCGATCCCGGCAAGAGTAATTATCTTTCTCTCAATACCCGCCTCTATATCTTTAACGCCAACCTTATCAAGTATTTCAGTTAAGCTGTGGCCTTCCGATGTAATCACACTCTCGGGACTCTTTATCATTACGGCTTTTATTCCGCACTCTTTTGCCGCAAAAAGCTTTTCATCAAGGCCGCCCGCAGCGCCGCTTTCCTTGGTAAGAATTACCGATGCCCCGATTTCTTTTATAAGAGCAATATTCATATCCTTGGAAAAAGGACCCTGCATCGCGATTATCTGCTTGCCTTTAAGCCCTGCTTCTTCGCACTTTGTAATGCTCTCAAGATATGGAAGGACTCTTGCGTATACTCTTGAAACGTCGCTGATTCTTGATACTATCGATTTTAAATCCTTACTTCCCGTAAGAAGCAGAATATTGCCTTCCGTCTTTTCAAGCTCGTCAGCTGCAGCATCAACACTGTCACATACCATAAACGAAGCTTCATCGACCGCATCCCTGAAAAGACCTTCAGCCTTCTCACCCGAACCCTGTGAGGCAGCCCTAGCTCCCGTATCCCTAAGAAGCCTTAAATACTCAGCTCCTGTCCTCTCGCAGGCCTTCTTGATCTCACCGGAAACGAGCGTCGCAAAAGGGTGAGTCGCGTCAACGCAGACCGTAAAGCCCTCGTCCGAGATAAGCTTTGCCATCTCGTTCGCATCCTTCCTTCCGACAATGACATTGTCTTCGCCGCAGGAATTCTCGATCTCTTTTCCGTAGTCCGTCGCAACGCTGACAACATGCGAAACATCTGCCCGTAAAAGCGCAGATGCAAGCTCTCTTCCTTCAGTTGTTCCTCCGAAAATCAGGATCTTTTTATCCTTATCTCTCACTCTTGTACCCTCTTTGAGTAACCATCTTTCCGCCAATATTCGCAGTTGTGGAATTGCCGATAAACACAGTTGAAAACATGTCAGCGTCCGCATCCTTAAGCTCTGCCAAAGTCATAACGCTACAGCTCTCGCCGTCTCTTCCGATGTTATTCGCAATTCCGCATACCCTGTCCGCAGGCAACGTCTCCAACAAAATTTCGCACGCGTGCTTAAGATACCCTTTCCTTCCCTTGCTCTCCGGATTGTAGATAACTACCGACATATCTGCCATCGCCGCGCACCGCAGCCTCTTCTCGATAAGCTCCAAAGGCGTAAGTCTGTCGCTCATGCTGATAAGGCAAAAGTCATGTATTAAAGGCGCCCCAAGAAGTGCCGCTCCGCTAAGAGCCGCAGTAACCCCGGGGATTACCCTGATATCGACATCAGGAAATTTTTGTCCCAAAAGAAACGCAAGTCCCGCCATGCCGTAAACTCCCGCATCCCCGCTGCTGATAAGCGAAACCGCCTTGCCTTTGGCCGCTGTCAAAAGAGCCAGCTCAACCCTTTTCTCTTCTCCCATCATGGGCGTAGAGATGTATTCCTTGTCCTTGTAATAAGGTCTTACGAGATCGCAGTACACCGTATACCCCGCGATCACATCTGATTCCAAAAGAGCTTTCTGAGCTCTGACAGTCATATCTTCGTAGGCGCCGGGTCCGATTCCGACTACGGTTAAAGAGCCCTTCTTATTAGGCCTCATTACACCTGCCGCGAAAGTCATTCCCGTTCCCTTGGTCTTGTGAACAAGAACTCCTTCCGCTCCAAGAGCAACCACCGCTCTCTCGCAGATGTTATCGCAGCCCGTCACCTCAAGCGCAAACTCGGAAGACTCGAAGTCTCCCGGCATCGCCATGAGATCGTCCGCTTCAAAGGTCACAAAATATGCATCAAGCTTATCAGCGACATATTTAAGTCCCTCTTCATCTTTTTTGATCGATGCGGAAGCAAGCGCATCCACCGCCCTTGCATCAATCCCCGCTTCTTTTAACTTATCAAGGCAAAAAGAGTAAAGAGAATCGCCGCCCGTTCCCTTCTTGCAGCCCATTCCGACCGCAATGCATTTGGGAATAACCTTTAGATAATCACCCTTTAAACCAAGCGCAGAAAGTGCATCGTCGTCTCTGTAAGAGATGACAAAGAAGTTCTTTCTACCGCTCTCCGGCAGCGCGGCTTTCTTCTCGGGATTCGCATCATCAATAAACAAGTCACTGACGTCTTTCACCCTTACCACATTCTCATATCCTATGCCGCTTCCCACAAACGCTTCCGCGCCTTCATCTACAAAGTAGTAGCCTTTCTTCTCTTCCAAAAGGCGCGCCGTAAACTCTTTTGCCGCCTTCATATCGGATATAACAAGGTCATTTGCCTTGGCATAAACATCAACAGCGAACTCATTCTCAACATCCGTTGCGGTTGTAAGAACCGGCTTGGCACCAAGAAGCATCGCCATAAGACGCGCCTCCTTAACTCCGCCTCCGATGTGCCCCGACAAAATCGGAATCACGTTCCTGCCTTTTTCATCAATAACAATGACCGCGGGATCTTTGGTCTTATCCTTGATATAGGGCGCGATCGCTCTTACCGCAATGCCTGCGGCACCTATAAACACAAGGACATTTCCGGTATCAAAGTTTTCTTTTACAAAATCATCAAGCGACTCTACCGCATTGTCACCATGACTTTCGCCGCGCAGATCATCTTCCGCATTACCGGAAAAAGCTCCTTCCGCCCACTTGGCTTTGCCGCCTGTCACAAGAAGAATAAGGAGCCTCTCAGCCAACTCACGCCCCGCATCGGTAAAGCTTATGATCTTGTATTTTTCATATTCTACCTTGTTCATAGCATTCTCTTTCCGAGAGCCTTCTCATACATCTCATCCGTAAGTGAAAAGAGCTCTTTTATCAGCCCCTTTTCAAGAACCTTAGAAGGTTCCTCGCACATAGTCCTTCCGTCATCATAGATAAGAAGAAGTCTGTCCGAATAGTTGAGTGCAAGCTCAAGCTCATGAAGTGACATGATGATCGTCACGCCCTCTTTTGCAAGCCCTTCTATCACATCCATAAATTCCATCCTGTACCTTATGTCCAGGTACGACGTAGGCTCATCCATGATAAGATACTCAGGCTCCTGTGCGATCGCCCTTGCTATCAAAGTTCTCTGCTTTTGTCCGTCGCTAAGCTTGTCGTAAGGCTTGTCCTTCAGCGCTTCAATCTTCATAAGCGACATCGCCCTCTGCACAGCCGCGGTGTCTTTTTCCGAACCGAATCCGAAGCAATCGGTAAAAGGAAGCCTTCCCGCGCTCACAACATCCTTGCACGTCATAAGCTCAGGTTTTATCCTGTCCGTCGTAACGATCGACATCTTCCTTGAAAGCTCGCGAAGCGATATTGTCTTAAGCTCATCCTCGCCGAGATAGACCGCGCCTCCAAGAAGCGAAAGCTCCCCTCTTATACTTTTTAAAAGAGTCGACTTACCCCCGCCGTTTGGCCCGATGAGCGAAATGATCTCGCCCTTTTTCACCTCGAGGTTCACGTCCTTAAGCACTATGTTTTTTCGATATCCGGCAGAAACGTTCTCTATTTTCACCTGCTCTTACCTCGTCTTATTATCATAAAAATAACTATCGGCGCGCCAAATAGCGACGTCACCGCTGAAATATTCATCTCCGTCGGCGCAAAGAGCATCCTCGCAAGAAGGTCGCTCAGCATGCAAAATACCGCGCCCGAAAGGAACGACGCCGGGATCAAAAGAATCGGCTTGGACGATTTCAGCACTTCTCTCATAAGATACGGAACCGCGATTCCTATGAACGACACGGGTCCCGCGAATGCCGTAACGCACGCCGACAATATGCCCGACAAGATTATTATCACGATCCTGCAGAGCTTAACGTTAACTCCCACGCTCCTTGCATAGCCCTCTCCGAGCCTGAACGCATCAAGAGTTTTGGAAAAAAGAACCACCGCAAAAAATGTAATTCCCACAATGATCACGGAAAAAAGAGCTCCCTCGGCGTTTGCTCCGGAAAAGCTTCCCTGCGACCAGCTGTGGAGATTAACGATGTCCGAGTCCTCGGCAAACGTCACAAGAAAATCCGTTATCGCGCTGCAGATGTATCCGATCATGATTCCCGCAGCCAAAAGAGCCGACATACTCCTAACCTTTTTCGAGATCATGATGATAAAGCCCGTCGCCGTGATCGCACCGACAAATGCAGCAAACACAAGCAAAAGATTCGATACCCTTCCTATCTTTCCCGCAAAAAAGATAAGCGTAAGCGCAACCACCATCTTGGCTCCCGATGAAATACCAAGGATATAAGGACCTGCGATGGGATTGGCAAAATACGTCTGAAGAAGGAATCCCGACACGGCAAGAGCGCCCCCGAGAACCAGCGCCATGACTGCCCTCGGAAGTCTTATCGTCATTATTATGTTTATGATCTTGGTGTTACTGCTCGTTCCCGCAAAAACCTCGATTATCTCTTGAAGGCTTATCTTTACATTTCCCACAAGAATATTTACAAGAAACGAAGCGATAACCAGTATCAAAAGAGCCGCAAATACAACCGCCGTTCTTTTCTTAATCTTCTTTTCCATCTTAAGGATTCTCTTTTGCCTTTCTGAATTCCGTGTCGAAATCCGCAGCGTAAAGCCTTGATTTCTCGTATCCCGCCTGACTTAACGCATCTCCGACTATTATAAGCGCCGTCTTATTTATCCCGTGTTCGCTCGCCATATCCGGAAGATCATCAAGCGTGCATATAAACTTCTTTTCATCGTCCCATGTTGCTTTATAAACAACCGCACACAGAGTTTTGGGATCTCTCCCAGCGTTTAACAGCTTTTCTTTAAGTCCTTTTATATCGCCCGCGGACAAGAAGAACACCATGGTCGCGCCGATAGAAGCAAGGTTCTCAACAGACTCTTTTTCCGGAACCTTGGTCCTTCCTTCCATCCTCGAAATAATGACGCTCTGTGTGATCCCCGGAAGTGTGTATTCAATCTCAAGCGCAGCCGCTGCCCCGCAAAAAGAGCTCACTCCGGGCGTTACGTCATAGGCTATTCCAAGCTTATCGAGCTCATCCATCTGCTCTCTTATTGCGCCGTAAATGCTCGGATCTCCCGTGTGAAGCCGCACGACATCAAAGCCTTGTTCCTCAGCTTCCTTCATGATAGCAATCACTTCTTCAAGCGTAAGCTTGGCGCTGTCATAAATCTGCGCACCTTCTTTGGCGTAATCCAAAAGCTTTGGATTAACAAGCGAACCCGCGTATATGATGACGTCCGCTTCCGCAATCAATTTCTGTCCTCGTATGGTTATGAGGTCCACCGCTCCGGGACCCGCTCCGACAAAATGTACCATCGCTATTCTCCCTGATATTAACGATCAAGCTTTAACAAAATGCTGACAGGTGAGCTGTGCGCTCAAAGCTGCTCCATGAACCCGTGCGCACCGGCCGTGCTCACAAGTTCCGTGTACTCATTGGAAAAGACTATAATTTCTATCTGTATTTTTCCATCAGCCCATTCTTCCATGTGCTTTTTTATAAGCTCCGCCATCTTAGGAAAAACTTTATCCGCAAGGCCTTTCTCCGTGATGATCCTTACGGCTTCATCCGTCATTACACATTCGGACAATTCGGATCTTATACCATCATCATTCGCGATGTCCGATAAGATCTCCATTCTGTGGTCGCCGTACCTTGAATGTGTATTCTTTATTCCGCCCGCAACCTTTACGAGCTTACCGATGTGTCCGACAAACAGCATCTTCGAAAAGCCTTCCTCAAGCGCGATTCTCACCGCGTCATATACGAAGTTGGAAGTCATGACTGCGTTTCCGTCTTCAAGCTTGTATCTCTCACTTAAAAAAGTTATTCCGTAGTTTCCGGGAGCCGCCAGCAAGATCTCTTTTCCCTCGGCTTTTTTCACCCTGACATGTGTCCTAATCGTCTCAACGATCGCGCTGTCACTCATAGGCTCAACGATCCCGGTTGTTCCAAGGATCGATATGCCTCCGACAATTCCGAGCATCGGATTAAATGTCTTTTGCGCGATCTCCTCTCCGCCCGGAACGCTTACGATAACGTCGAGTCCCTTTATATCTGATTTCCCTGTCAAAAGAACCTGCTCAAGATTCTCCTTTATCATTCTGCGCGGAACGGAATTGATGGCGGCTTCTCCTATCGGCTGATCGAGCCCCGGCTTTGTGACTCTTCCCACGCCTTCTCCGCCGTCTATCCTTATGCCTTCTTTGTCCGACTTTCTTAAAGTTACATAGACATAAGCACCCGTCGTGACATCGGGATCGTCGCCGCCGTCTTTAATGACCGCGCAGGTAACTTCGCTGTTATCTTCGCTTTTCTTAATGTCAACAATCTCTGCGTTGTATATGATACCTTTGGGCGTAACGATACTTACATTATAGATATCTTCGCCCGTTTCCATCATTATAAGGGCCGCCTTCGCCGCCGCAGCTGCGCAGCTTCCCGTTGTATAACCGCTTCGAAGCTTAGTTACGCTTGCGTCCATATGATCATCTTTGCCGCCGGGATTTGAGCCGGCTCTTTTTCCTGTTCCGCTCATATGCCCTCCGCGGGTTATTTCCCTCTTTTTTCATCCATGGAATAAAGGATGGAGTTGACGATCGCAGCAGCAACGCCGCTTCCGCCCTTTCTTCCCCTGTTTACTATATAAGGAACATCACTTTCAATTATCAGTTCTTTTGCCTCAACGACATTCACAAAGCCCACGGGAACGCCGATTATAAGCTCAGGCTTATAACCCTCGTCCATAAGCTCTTTTAGTTTAATAAGAGCAGTCGGTGCGTTTCCGATCGCGAAGATCAGCTTTTTATCCATGCGCGAAGCCTTTTCCATGCTTACGTAAGCTCTTGTGACCTTCCTCTTTGAAGCTTCGCCCGCAACTTCTTCATCCGCCATAAAGCAGAAAACTTCACCTCCGAATTTAGCAAGCGATCTTTTGTTGATCCCCGAAAGTGCCATGTTTGTATCAGTCACAATGCAGGCGCCCTCATAAATCGCCTTTCTTGCCTTCTCGATAACATCCTCGGAGAACATTAAAGTCTTGGCGTACTCAAAGTCGGCCGTGGTATGAATGACTCTCACAACGGTCTGCTCAACGGCTTTGGGAATGCTCACGCCGCTTTCCGCCAGCTCTTTTCTTATAATCTCGAAGCTTCTTTTTTCTATATCCGAAGGAAGAATGTGCTCTATCTGCATGCGCCCACCTTGTCTTATTATTGATTTATTTAAGCTTATGGAAAAACTCAGTATCTTCCGAAGCTTTCGCAACAATATCATTTAGATCCTTGATTATATTCCCTGTTCTGTCCGTAAACTGATACAGCGATTTATCCGTGTACCAGACATCGCCGCTTTTTACCGCCTTGAAATCGGCGAATATCGCATCCTCGGCCTTTAGATCCGAAAGGCTGTCGGGACAATCCTCAATCGTTGAATTGTAGATGAGAATGTCCGCGTCCTTGGCATAGTCGTAAAATGCTTCCATGCTGACGGAAAGATATGACGAGTGTCCCTTGGAATCCACATCCTTAGGGGCAAGATACTCTCCGCCCGCCTTTTCAACCATCTTGGAAAAATAGTCATCGCCGCTTCTCGTATACACGAGGTGCTTGGAATTAATGGAGAAAAAAGCTATCTTTTTGCCGGAAACATCCGAGCTTTCAAAGGCCTTAGCAAGCTCTACCTGCTCGTCGTAAGCTCTTTTGCCCTCATCTTCCTTATCGCAGATAAGTCCGTAAACCCTGATCCATTCGCATCTTCCAAGCGGATCGCTCTCATAGCTCGATCTATCCACAAACACAGGAATTCCAAGCTTTTCAAGCTTCTCCATGACCTTGGGTGTATGAAGGATCATCGTGGATTCTATTGCAAGATCAATGTCATTATTAACTATCTTCTCGTAATCGGGGGCGCTGTATTTGCCGCCGTATTCAAGCTTTCCGTCGTCCATGCTCTTCTTTGCGGCATCTATATACCAATTATCTCTTTCTATTCCGGAAAGTGCAATTTTATCGACCGAATCTATGGAATCAAATTGGCACATCGCACTTGATGCAGCCAGGTATATCTTGTCCACCGACTTTTTTATCACGGTAATGCTTCTGTCGCCTCCAAGGCCCTTTTTTACCGCTTTTAAAGTGTCCTTAGTCAGTTCTTTTCCCTCAGGTACCAGGAGGTAATTTCTGCCGTCATAAACGCTGATAACAGCGTAATCGTCTTTATATCTATGTATAGCGTAGCAATCCGCGTACGCGTTTTGGTCTGTACTTAAATATTCAAGCCCTTCGATATCGGGAGCTTTATTAACCAGCGCCTTGTTCGCAATATCTGCGCTGTCTGCGCTTTCATCATCGGCGTCGCCCGGTTCTTCACCGAATTCTTCGGGATTACCTGCTTTGCCGCCGGACTTTGCATCTTTTACCGAGAAAAAGAGTTCGTAGTCGATCAGGTGGGGCGTGCTCATCGCAACGGTGTCCGCCTGAACTTTCATCTTCTTATCAAGCTTAACGGGAATTATAAATTCGGAATTCCCGTCCTCGTTAACGGGCTCATACCTTGTTCCGTCAACGATCATGTAATCATAATTTGGGCTGCTCCAGAAAATTTCCGCAGTAGCCTTTCCGTCTTTTACGGTAACCGTGCAAGGGCTGTCGATGCTTGCTCTTCCGCTCCCTCCCGTAAGAGTAACAGATGCGGCATATTCCCCATCTGAAATACTGCCGCATCCGATTAAACTTATGGTGATAAACAGAAAAAACAAAATGCTCTTTATGCTTTTTAACAAAGTGTTTTTATGTCTATCCATATTATCCTTATTGTGTCTTTACTTGATAGCTGCACCTGTGTGCTCAACATAGAGTTTCTGTACATCTGCGATTCTTCCGAGACCGCTGATCTGGCAGTCAACCTTCTCGAATGCGCCTGATGCCTCAAAGCCGCTCTTCCAAGAATCATCGTCATCGCCTGCCATGTCGTTGTTGGCATGATCGCCCGCAACAACCATAAGAGGACGAAGAACAACCTTGGTATAGCCTGCATCCTTAACCTTGTCTATAACAACCGAAAGCTCTGTCTCTTCAGGCTCACCCTCAACAGTTCCGATGAATACGTTCTTGTAACCAAGCTTCTCCATCTGTGTCTGCATCTGGCTATATGTTACGTTTGCGGTGTGTGATGTGCCGTGACCCATAAGAACGATTGCTGTCTTGTCCTTGTCTGCAGCGTCAACACTGTCAAAACCTGCATCCTTAATTGCCTCTGCAACTACTGCCTTGGCAACTGCCTCTTTATCTGCATTGATAACTGATGCATCCTTACCTACTTCACCGAGAAGGGGCTCAGCAACAGCTACCTTATCAAACTTCTTCTCGTATTTCTTAAGTGCATCCATGAGCTCATCATACTCTGCGCCGTGCATAAGGTGTGTGGGCTGAATAACAAGCTCTTTTACACCGTTATTAACTGCTCTCTCAAGAGCCTGCTCAACGTTATCGATCTCAACATCTTCTCTTGCGTTGATGTGGTTGATGATGATCTGAGCTGTGAACGCTCTTCTTACCGCCCAGTCGGGATAAGCTGCCGCAAGGGCCTTCTCGATACCGCCGATATCCTGAGCTCTGCTGTCGTTAAAAGAAGTACCGAAGCTCACTACAAGGATCTCCTTATCGCCGATGTTGTCGGTGTTAAGAGCATCGTCCTTGGAAGCATCGCCTGTATCTCTTCCGAAGTAATCGGGATCTGCTTCCTCTCCTTCAACGAGTTCTTTCTGTGTATCCGTAAGGGCATCCCAAGCTTTCTTGGCTTCCTCACACTGCTTATCTGTATCCTCTGTCCACTCCTGAACATAGATTGCATCGATAAGCTCTGCAACGTTATCTGCCGCAGCCTGATCTTCCTCTGAAGCAGGTGCCTTTACGTCTGAAACAACAACCTTGTGGTCATACCATTTTTCTTTTGTTCCGATAAGTGCCAAGTCAAACTCCTCATCAATAGCGGGAACGGGAACATCAAAGCCGAATACTTCTTCTGTTGTTCCGTCGTCATAAGTTACTGTATCTGTTGTAGGCTCAAGTAAAACAGCGCCATCCTTCTGAGCATCCTCTGCTGTTCCGGGGAACAAATTTACGATGTTCTTGGAAGGAAGTGTGATGTGGATAGTCATCTCGCCGTTCTTTACAGTGAGTGTGCCCTTTCCGTCATAAGCTTCGTTGATATGGAACATTGAGCTGTCTGTGCTAAAAGAAGCTGTGTATGTTCCGTCAGCGAGTTTTCCGTCTTCTGCTGCCTCTGCGCTTGTAGCCTCTGTTGCAGCTTCGGTAGTCTCTGCCGGTGCTTCTGCAGATGCCTCTACATTAGACTCCGCCGCAGGCTGCTCGCCCTGAGTCTTTGCACATCCTGCGATCATTGATGAGCACATCATTGTTGCAAGAACTAATGCAAGTGTTTTCTTTTTCATAATGATCCTCCATATATTATGTGATTTCCAAAAAGCCTTGAGGAATAAAAAACTCAGGGCCCGTGCCTAAGCACGAGCCCATAATCTCAAAGATATAAAAATGCGCACAAAACGCACATCTGCCGCGTTCTACAGCAGTGCTATCTTCGTACAACCAGTTCCTCGTGGCTTGGATATCCCATGTACAGCGACAGGCAGGTCTCCCGGCTTATCGAAGTGTTCTCTGCGTAAAATCCGCGGCGCTAAGCGCCTTCATTTTCGGATCTTCCGTGCAACACTTTCAAATCACGGTGACGAGTTCGTGCAGGACTTACACCTGCTTCCCTTTTCATCCACAGCTCTTTTATGTTACCTTTTCTCCAAAAACCGAATCAGGTTCCAAGAACTGCAGACACCTTCCGCTTTATGTAATTTTCAAAACATATAATAGCACAACTTTTGCAAAAAAGAAAAAGATGTCGGCCTCATATCAATACTTATACTCCACCGTCTCACCGTGACCGTTTGTATATTTAACGACATTCTGCTCAGGATCAAAGTTTTCTAGGCAGGTATATTTGAAGAAGTTGTATTTATCACTGTCTGCGGTGAGCGAAGAATAATCGAAATCACCGTCATATATACCGCGAATAAGAATTGAATTAAGGTCTCTCGGAACATCAAATCCGCTGCTGTTTCGCTCCTTAGTGTTCATCAGGAAGTAATCCAACACTAAATTTCCCTCTGAAGCATAAGGAATTGCCCATGTCACATCAGAAAAATATCCCTCACCGTCCAACCTTAAATATACCCACGCATGAGCTTTATTATCAGCTCCGACAGTAAATGCATCAATATTACACTGCATCAAAAGATATGCATATGCAGGAGCAAGCCCCGAACAGATTCCGGATCTGTTTTTAAAACAATTATATGTTCCGAAAAGTCCGTCTCCTTCACCTTCCGCAAAGTCGCCGTTCATATCGTCATTATATTCAAAATGATGCGCCACATAATCATATATAGCCAGACATTTTTCAAAATCCGTATAATCTGTTTTGACACAGTCTCTTAAGATTCCTTCTATGTCCTGCTCAAACGCCTTTTCTTTTTCAAGGAATTCATCGACAGATATCGAATAGGATATAGTTCCTTTTCCGTCCTGATATGTACCCCTTTTGATAAACTCGGTCGCAACAGGGAAAAGATTTCCCAGAACACCCATATCCGTGCACCATTTAAATGCCCCTTCACTTGAACATTCAAATGTATCTTCTCCGGATCTCAACGCATCAACAAGCTTATAAAAGGACTCCCAATAATCCATGGGATAGGTCGGATACAAGCTTGCCACAAAGACATGAGGGTTAAAAAGATAATGTCCCTCCCCGTCACTGTAATTCTCAGCCTGAGACTCATCAAGTTCAAGCTCATCACCTGAAACAGGACCATCGGATAAAACATTCTCATCCGTTTCGGAAGACTCTGAAACCGGCTCAAGACCGCTCTGAGCATCAAGCTGCTCAACCATCGCATTGATGCTGTCTGCATTTTGGCCGCCTTCATAAGATTCATCAATGCGGCTTGTAGAACTGCAGGCCGAAAGCACCACTGCGCACAACAATACAATACCAACTATTTTCTTTTTCATTTCCCTAATTCCTTAAAACTTCTTTTATTCTTTTGGCATATTCCTTCGCGCATCCAAAAATATATCCCAATCCTTGAGATATGAGCCGATGGGAACTATCTCATCAAACAGATTGACGTATCCCTTTAAAGACAACGCCTTTTGATGAAGCGTTTTGGATCTGCCCCAGACAAGTATCTGTGCCTTTCCTTTGCCGTTCTTGGCTTCCTGAATGAGATTGGCTGCCGCACTGTTTCCGTCAAAAGCAACGACCATGGACGGTCTTCTCTCAAATATCTCGTAGTTAAAGCTCTTGTAGATTCCCATGCCCTGAGCTTCCGGCGAAACACGTATGCTGACGCCCGCTGCGATCAGCTTATCTCTCTCTGCCTTGGAAATAACGGCGGGAACAACGGCGTATATCTTAAAACCTTTTTTGTTGTGATCAACCAGATATTTCTCATATCCCGAAAGCTTATGACCTATCACAAAGCATATCTCCTCGGGTGAAAAGTGTTTGATCAGAGCGTCAAGTTGTGCCTTTCCTTCGGGTGTAACTCTTGTAGCTCTCTTCTCCGTATTAAAACTTCCACCAAGAAGAACAACGGGAGTGCAATCCCATGTTATCTCGCTCACATGCTCTTTTAACTCAGTATATGCATCAAGACCTCCGGTCTTGGCAAGCTTCTTGCCTATCTTGACGGCCTTCATTTTTTCAAGAAGAACTTCCTCCATATCACGTCCGTCAAGAAGCGCATTGTATCTATCCGACTTTTCAAAAAAAGCCTTCTCACTTCTTTCTATAACTTCTTCCTCCGACCTCTTCATAAGAAGCATATCTTCTTCGGAAAGGTCCAAAAGCTTTTGCAAGGAAAGCTCTTCATCTATTGAGTTCGTCCCGTAAAGCGCTGCTCCATCCGTTCCCTGAACGCATTTTATGCCTTGTTTAAGATACGCTCTTATCGGATGTTTATCAAGTGAATTAAGATTATTTAATCTGACATTGCTTGTAAGCTGGAACTCAAGTACCACACCGTTTTCTTTTAGCTGCTTAAGCACGGCTTTTCCCTTGGCGGATCTTGGGCTGTAAGTATAAAGTCCGTGTCCGAGGCGCATGTACGGCATCTTCTGTCCGGGCGCCAAAGAATCTTTTACGCAAGAGATACTGTGTGCGATATTATCCTTCTGGCTGTCGTTCTCACCCGCGTGAACTCTTATTACAAAAGACGGATCTTTCGCAGCTATCTTAACTATCTCTTTAAACGCGGGCTTTAAAGTGATGATGTCGTTGATCTCTTCTCCGACAAAGTCGCAGCCGGCAACGTACGGATCAAGTGCAGTCGCCTTAAGCACTTCGAGGTTCTGCGCAAGATAATCGGCCGGTGTCACGGCGTCTTTTATGATTGTAAGAGGAATCCTTCGCATTGCGGCAAGGAAACGGATCATCACACCCGTCTCTTTGTAGATCTTGGGCATAACATCATGAACCTGCCTTAGCATCTCAAGCGACTCATACTTCTTAACAAGCGTCGTATCACTGATCTCGGCGTACTTTATGCCATATCTTTTATAATTGCGCGCTATCCAAAGGAGCTTATCTTGGAAGATTGTATTATTGCAGTAATCGGGATTTTCCTTATCACGAAGCATCCGGCGCAATGTCTTTTTCACATCTTCATCGGGAATCTGCGAAACATCGCCGATGTCTATCTTATCCTCGCTCTCTTCTCCCTTTGTAAAAACATATCTGTAGAGATAGACCTTCTCAAGGTTGGTAAAAACAGCCTGTCCGTCTTTGATCACAGAAAGTGAGCCTCTTATCTTAACGATGTTGAGCTCCGCATTGTCCAAGTTATTAAGGATAAGATCCGCGAAATTTATGAAGGTCCTGTCGTTGATCTTTCTGTCGAGGTACTTGCCCTTAAGATCCGAATAAACGAACTGTCTTGCAACCTTTTCTCTCTGGGCGTTAACTCTTTCCCACTGCTCGTCGGTGAGCTTCAGATCGAGTTTTTTGACATAGTATAAGGGATAACGTATCTGATGATAGATTCCGAGCGCAATAAGCACATCCGCAGGCAGATTGCCGTTCATATGTGTGTGCAGATCGGAGCGGAATTTGAGCTCTTTATTTATGAAAGTCTTGAATATGATCTTATCTTTTTCAAGGCTGTATTCTTTGGACTGACTCATCAAAGTCTTGGCGATGGCGGGCATCGTTGCAACAACATTTACACTTCCGTCGGGATATATTCTTGCCACTTCCGTATCTCCCAGGGAAAAGATATAGCTCTCTTCGTTACTTCCGTCGATATAGCAGGGAACCTCGCCCTTTATCACAAGCATTCCGTTGGCGTCCTCTGAAAGCGGCAGCTTAAAGGTTCTCGCAAGATTCCTTATAAGGTTTCCCGAGTGATGATTGGGCGTTGACAATATGTAAAAGAGCTTATCCAAGTCCTTATAAAGGCTTACGATAATATCTTTTTCATTATCAAGAAAAAAGCATGTGAAATACGTCATATAGGCTCTCCCTCTTCACGCGAATCAATCAGACTAAGTATTTTTAATATTATACTACAAAAAATATATGCTCTGCTCATGTGAAAATCCCCGCAGAGTTGCCACTCTCTACGGGGATTTTTCGCATAATGTATTATGAAATCTTCCAACCTACCGCTTGACGACGCGAGTCTATAAATCTCTTGTAAATACCATCCTCTGCAGCAAGTTCGCTGTGTTTTCCTCTCTGAACTATCTTTCCGTGGTCAACGACAAAAATCTGATCTGCATTCTTAACCGTCTTAAGTCTGTGTGCGATCATAAGAATTGTCTTTTCCTTGGTGAGCTCTTTGATCGCGGTCATAAGCTCTTTTTCATTCTCGGGATCGACGTTGGCGGTCGCCTCATCGAGAATAATGATCGGCGCATCCTTCATGATGGCTCTTGCAATAGAGATACGCTGGCGCTCACCGCCCGATAAAGAAGCTCCGTTCTCTCCGATAACGGTATCATACCCTTCGGGGAGAGCCATGATAAAGTCGTGGCAGCAGGCTTTCTTGGCCGCTTTGATCACTTCCTCCAAAGGAGCATCGGGATTTCCAAAACGAATATTATTGGCGATCGTATCATGGAAAAGGAATACATTCTGGAATACAAAGCTGTAGTTGCTCATAAGTGAGTTCATCGAATATTTCCTTACATCTTTTCCGTCGAGGTCAACCCTTCCCTTATCTACATCCCAGAATCTTGCGATGAGATGACAAAGAGTTGTTTTTCCGCCGCCGGAAGGACCGACAAATGCAGCGCTTGTTCCCGAAGGAATAGAAAGCGCAATATCATCGATGATCTTCTTTTCATCATAAGCAAAGTCAATATCGTTTACATCGATGTCACTGTTATCCGCTGCAATATCATCTCCTTCAATATCCATAGGCTTAATTGCAAGAATCTCATTTTCTCTTGCAACGGACATGTCTACAATTCTAAGGAGGGCGGAAAAGCTTCCCGTCGCCTCAAGCCCCTCAAATACCTGGAAGGACATAATCATCATGATTATCGCGGTTACAAGATCCATACTTCCGTTTATGTAGAAAATGCAGGAAGCAAGTGTGATCGCTACTCCCGTTATCTTAAGTACACCTCTTTCATACGGAACAAAAGTATTGGCTGAGATCTCAAGATCAGTGCATACGTTAGCGGCCTCATCAATACTGTTGTTGAGTTTCTTGCGAGCGTTTCCGATAAGGTTATATGCCTTAACTTCGGGAATTCCCTGAATGTATTCGATTATATTGGCAACAAGTGTCGAGTCAGCAACTATCTTTCTTGCGGAGATCTTTTCGCCGTGCTTTCTCATTGCATAGTTGATGAAAGCATAGATTATTATTCCGGCCAAGCTGATAAGTCCGATACGATAATCAAAAATAAAGATAAGAAGCATGATGACGCTTGTTCCAAGAATTCCCTGCGTCGTGACCATAACAACTCTTGTCGCAACGTCTCCAAGTGCTTCCATCGTGTTGGTGGTTACGGAAGTTATCTGTCCGAGACTGTTCTCATTGAAATATCCCATAGGAATAAATCTTAGATGCTCGGCAATATGAATTCTTTTATCTGCACATTCACCATAGCCGCCTCTGCACTGAAGCATTGTTGAAAAGCCTTTTAAAGTTGCTTCCAAAGCAAGCGGAACAGTCATGATCAAAAAGCCGATGAGTATTGTCTTTTTATCTATAGTCCCGTTAATGAAATTCATGAGGATATATCCCATTGCGGGGAATTTCATCGCTCCGCAAAGTGCTGCGACTATACTGAGCACAAGTGCTATATAAAATCTCTTTCTGTTTTTTTCGGAACAAAAAGCAAAAAATCTTTTGAGCGTTGCTATCATTATGCGACACCTCCTTCCGCATCACTGTCCTTGGCGGAAATATGAGCTTCCCACATCTTGGAATAAAGTCCCTTCTTATCAAGAAGCTCTTTGTGAGTTCCCATTTCTTCAATATTTCCGTCGTTGATCACAACGATATTGTCGGAATCAATAATAGTTGAAAGTCTGTGTGCGATAACGATAAGTGTCTTGCCTTTGACAAGTTTCGCTACGGAAGCCTGAATAACCGCCTCGTTCTCGGGGTCGGTATAGGCAGTTGCTTCATCGAGGATCACTATCTTGGCATCTTTCATCATTGCTCTCGCAATGGCAATTCTTTGTCTCTCGCCGCCGCTAAGATGCGCACCCGATCCTCCGACTACGGTATCGAATCCTTTTTCAAGTCCCATGATAAAGTCATAGCAGCCGCTGTCTTTTGCTATCTGCTCAACCTGAGCGTTGGTAGCGCTCGGATTGCCCATTCTGATATTCTCTCTTACGGTAGTATCAAAAAGGAAATTGTCCTGAGATACATATGCGACCATATTGTTGTAATCGCAAAGTGACATATCCTTGATGTCGACTCCGCCGATCTTGATGCTTCCCTCATCAGCATCCCAAAGAGATGCTATAAGTCTTGCAACGGTTGATTTACCGCTTCCCGAAGGGCCTACCAAGGCTGTTATCGTACCGGGCTTGATATCAAGGTTTATTCCGTGAAGAACTTCTTCATCCTTGTATCCGAATTTCACATCTTTGAGCTCTATGCCGTTATCTGCAGGATATGCCTTACTCTTTTCGGGTCTTTCAAGCTCTTTTTCCTCAAGGACTTTATCTATATCTCCGAAGATAGCCGTAGCTTTTCCTATATCGTCACTGTAACCCATTGCAACAACAAGAGGTGAAGCAAGGCCTGCAGCGAGAATAAGGATGTTGATGAAATCCACGAAATCAAGACTTCCGTTTAATGCATAAAGAGCTCCGACGGGAAGAACCGCAAGAAGTGTAGCGGGCCCTATTGCGGTAGCAAAAGCATGAGGAACTATGCAGGATCTCATCCAATCAACGAAGCTTGCCGCATTCTCATTGGCCGCGGAAACAAATCTCTCGTATGAGCTCTCTGCTTTTCCGAACGCCTTTATGACTTCAATTCCTCCGATGTACTCAACGGCTGTGTCATTGAGCGCCTTGGTTGAATCCTGAGTTCTCTTAAACGGTGTCTCATAGTCCTTGAACATATAAGCCATGGCAGCAAAAGCTATGGGGAGTGTTGCAAGTGACCAAAGCGCCATTCTCCAATCAAGTCTTATTATGAAAATGAACATGATAATAGGCGCACTGATATTAGCCGTGAATTCGGGAACAAGGTGAGCAAGAGTTGTCTCTGTGGAATCAACTCTTTCAACTATGATGTTCTTCATCGCTCCCGAAGGAGTATCCAGAACAGTTCCTAAGGGAAGTCTCGAAAGCTTGTCGCAGAGCGCCTTTCTTACGTTTCCTATAAGCTTAAATGTAGTTTTGTGTGAAATGTTGGTAGATATTGTATGGAAAAGAAGTCTCAGCACCCAACAAACCGAGATGAAGATTGCCATCTTGATATAGAATGAAATCTCTTTATTTCCATTTACAAGATTCCTTACCACCTGTCCCATAAGTATGTAGGGCGCAAGTGCAAAAATAACGCCGATAAAGGCTACGATCATGCTGGCAATATACTTACTTTTATATATGCCGGCGAACTTGAATATATAATGCAATATATTCTTTTCTTTGGTTTGACCTCCCATATAAGTCTCCTCCTTATTGATGTGGATAATGATAATAATTATCAGTTAGCGATTGCTAACATTGGTGTCAAAAAAAAAGTGAACGATGTTCACTGAAACAAAGTCAGTGTACACCGTCCACCTATATCTGTCAAAGCTTTTTTAGTTTACTTTGACTCGTTCTTATCAACCTTGATATCTACGCCTGCGCCGTTAAGATTAATGTTCTTATTAACCTTGGCATCATATGTGCCGGCCTTCATGATCTCGGTGAAATCAACACCTGTTGCTTCCGACATGGTATCAAATACCTGCTTCATAACAATAGGCATATTTCCTGAAATCTGAGTTGCGCCGTTTGTTCCGTCGCCTGTTCCGTAGATATTGATCTTGTCGATCTGAGAAAGAGGCTTTGCAATCTCTGCAGCCATCTGAGGCATGATCTTGATCATCATCTCAGCCATGGCAGCACCGTTGTACTTCTTGTAGGCTTCTGCCTTTTTCTCCATTGCTTCGGCTTCGGCGATACCTTTTGCCTTGATGGCTTCGGCTTCCGCTTTACCTTTGGCTGCGATACCTGCTGCCTCAGCATCGTACTTGGCTTTGATACCTGAAGCTTCCTGCTCTGCAGCATACTTCTGAGCCTCAGCCTGAGCTCTTTTAGCATCGGCTTCACGCTCCTGCTCGTACTTGGCAGCTTCAGCTTTCTTCTGACGCTGAATAAGTTCAGCCTCAGCTTTTTTCTCAGCCTGGTACTTCTCGGCATCGGCTTTTTTCTCAACCTCAGCTGCAAGTTCCTGCTGCTTTACAATAACTTCTTTCTGCTTAAGTTCTGCTTCGCGCTCCGCTCTTGCAATCTGGGCATTAACAGTTGCGGCCTGAATGGTCTTTTGCTGTTCCTGCTCCTGAATTGAATAAGCTGCGTCTGCTACAGCGCTTGCGGTATCGGCCTGCTTTTTAAGTTCAGCCTGCTTGATGGCAAGTGCGTTGTTCTTTTCGGCAATCTCTGTCTGTGCAATAACTCTTGCATCGTTGGCTGCTTTGTCAGCCTCAGCCTGAGCGATCGCTACGTCTCTGTCTGCCTGTGCCTTAGCAATAGCGGCATCTTTCTTGATCTTAGCTGTGTTGTCCATACCAAGGTCATTTATAAGACCGTTCTCATCAGTAACGTTCTGGATATTACAAGAGAGGATCTCGATACCGAGCTTGTTCATATCTCTTGAAGCCTTCTCCATAACCTGATCTGAGAAGCTGTCTCTGTCGGTGTTGATGGTCTTAAGAGCAAGTGTACCGATGATCTCACGCATGTTACCTTGTAATGAATCCTTAAGGTCATTTGTGATCTGCTCGGGTGCCTTGTTAAGGAAGTTCTTAGCTGCAAGCTGTATAGCTTCCTGGCTTGTACCGATCCTTACCTTTGCAACCGCATCAACATTTACATTGATGAAGTCATTTGTAGGAACCGACTGCTCTGTCTTGATATCAACAGTCATCTGTCCAAGATACAATTTATCGACTCTTTCAAAAAACGGGATCTTGACGCCTGCACGACCTATCAAGATTCTTGGCGCCCTCCGCATACCTGAAATGATAAATGCTTTGTCCGGAGGCGCCTTCACATATCCTGCCGCAACTACGATAAGAAGCACGGCAATAATTGCTGCGATAATAATAATACTAATGGTATTCATACTGTTCCTCCTTTAATTGAAACATGTTGTTTTGTATGAATACATTGTATTGTAGGCTACATGCGGGATACATAGTGACCTTTGCAAAAAGCCCCTGTTTATTTTTCTTTTCTTGAAAAATAAACAGAGGCTTTAATTCTCTTATTCTTTATACAGTTTTTCTAAGTCTCACTCTATCTCTGTGGCTTTTCTCAGAAAACGCAAAGCGCTTTTTAAGTCTGTTTTTATCCAGATTCTCACCTATAAAGACGCACTGACAATCCTCAACCGGAGAAGCACCAACTTCATACATTCTGTCTGCAAGATCAAAACGAATAAGTTCACCTCCGGCCCAAAGTGTTCCTTTGGCTCTTGCAATATTTCCAAACTCTCCGTGAAGGCAATCTTCCAGCAACATGACAAGCTCGGTCGGACTGTGAAATCCGACACCGTCAAATGTTACCTGAGAAAAAGAGCTGCTTGGGTTTTTGGTATCTACGGTATTGCTCTTTGTCTCTGAAGCTCCCGCTTCCATGAGCTCTTTCCACCAATCGGCATCCATGTTTTTGTAATGCCCGGGTAAAAGCTCTGCATTTGGATTTATCGCATGTATCTTATCCGAAACTGCTTTTATGACACCTAATGATTCGTGCTCGCATTTTGAAAAAGCAATTATCTGTGCCGCTTCTATCTGATTCTTATATAGCTCCGGCCACTGCCTCATGTTGTCTTCAAAGTTTGAAGGAGACAGAACCGTTACAGGCTTAAGGAGCGAAATATCACCGTGAAGGATCGGTTTTAGATTATCAAGGATGCTTCCAAGCTTTCCTACTCCCGTAGGTTCTATTACCAGATATTCCGGTGAAAGAGATGCATAGACAGACAATACCGAATTGACAAAACTGTCTTTCATGGTACAGCATACGCAGCCTTCCATAAATTCAAGGATCTGCAGGCTTTCACCTTGGGAGTTTTCTTGCTGCAGTTCTTTTGAATCTATGTTATTGTCTCCGTATTCATTTTCCATGATCACTGGATGAATGTCTGTTTTATGTATCAGTTCTTTTATAAAAGTTGTTTTTCCTGCTCCGAGAAATCCGGATATAATAAGTATCTTCATTACGCTTACGGCTGATTATCGAGAATAACTACAGGTTTAATGAGATCTGCGGGCTTATCTTTCATAAGCTGCAGTGCTTCGGGAATATGCTCCCAACCATGGAATACATGAGTGGAAAGCTTACTTACATCAAGCTTACCTGATGAAATAAGTGCTCCGAGTTTCTCCATACGAAGTCTTCCGCCGGGCATAAGTCCGCCTGCAAGCTGCTTGTGACCCATTCCAACGCCCCATTCAACACGAGGAATCGTGATATAATCACCGCTTCCGAGATAGTTGACGTTACCGATCTTACCGCCTGCCTTAAGTGACTTAACCGCAGACTCAAAGGTCTGAACACCGCCACCTGCAACGATAACTCTGTCAACGCCGACTCCGTTTGTCATTTTAAGAACCTGCTCTTCAATAGTTCCGTTCTTGTAGCTGATGAATTCATCAGCACCATAGAACTTAGCTGCATCAACACATTTAGGACGTGTTCCGACAGCAATTATACGTGAAGCGCCGCGAAGTCTCGCGCCGGCAACACTCATAAGTCCTACAGGTCCTATTCCGATAACGAGAACCGTATCACCGAACTGAACGTCGGCAAGCTCTACGCCGTGGAAACCTGTGGGAACCATATCAGACAACATACATGCATCTTCAAGTGACATTCCTTCAGGCATGTGTGCAAGGTTACCGTCTGCATCATTAACGTGGAAAAATTCAGAATCGAGACCATCCTTGAAATTGGAGAACTTCCATCCGGCAAGCATTCCGCCTGAGTGCATAGAATAACCTGCCTGTGCTTCAAGTGAATTCCAATCAGGTGTGATAGCGGGAACAAGAACCTTGTCGCCGGGTTTGAAGTCTTTTACCATAGCACCGACTTCAACAACCTCAGCACAACCCTCATGTCCGAGAATCATGTTGTGGCGATCGCCAACAGCACCTTCCCAAACAGTGTGCACATCCGATGTACAGATAGCGATAGCGAGCGGACGACAGATTGCGTCCATGGGTCCACATGCCGGGCGGTCCTTCTCTATCCAGCCGACCTCCCCGATCTTAAGCATAGCAAAACCTTTCATTATTTCCCTCCTTTACATTATTAAGTCCATAAATACCCCAAGCTAGATATATTCATTATAAAGGAAGATGATAATGTTTGTCATTAGTTTAACGATAATTTCGTATTTTTTTATTCATTAATTTGACAGATGTTTTAAGAGTTCCTCTATAGAGAGCTTTTTACCGGTCTGCCTCTCATAGATCTCATCAAATGAAAGTCCTTGATCGGCAGGATTGAGGTCAACGTCTTTGGTCTTTCCTTTCCATCTGTTTCCTTCGGGAAGGAAAGTGTATGCGAGGTTATGCTGTTCCCACTCGTAGGCCATATCCTCCGCAGTTCTGTATGACTGCATATCGCTTCCGTGAATAGGATGTTCTGCGATAAGTGCCTCGCAGATAATAGTGATATCTGCTGTATTATCTATCAGATATGAATCAATAATCTTCCAGTTATCTGTGGTATAGATTGCCGAGAATTCCGATCCGTTGTAAGAAAAAGCGTAATTCTTGCTTCCGCCGTCAACGCTGTGGAGATTGATGTCGGAAGTACTATTTAATATTCCCGCACCAAAAGAAGAGGCAGCACTTCCCGAATCGCTCCGCGCCTGTGTCTTTCCGGGTTCTGTTCCTGCATTATCCGCATTTTCGGAAGCTGCGCTTTCTTCCGCGTCAGGTTCCACGACTGCTTCTCCCTCAGGCTCATTATTTTCGTCAGTCTCCTCGTCATCGGATGATATGAGTTTCTCAACCTTGGAAGAAAACTTTGAAACAAGCCTGGATGCTTTTTCCTTATCGTTTTCATCAAGTGCATTGGTAAATACCAGTCCGCAACCTATAAGAGCAAAAGAGATAGCAAGAAAGATTGCCAGTGTCTTAAAATATAAACTTATTCTGCTTTTTGTTTTTTTCTTCATTCTTCGTCTAGCCATAGCGTAATTATATTCCGTCATATAAAAAAGGTCAAAATCGTCCTACTATTAAAGCATATAAACCCTTTACACAGCGGCTATATTGTTGTATTTTGGACACAGGAGGAAATAATATGTCAGAGACTATAACACTTACAATACCAAGGCAAAAGACCATCGCTCTCATCGCCCATGACGGCAAAAAGGGAGAGCTCATTCAGTGGTGCAAAGCCAATGCTCATACACTTAAAAAACATTTTCTGTGCGGAACGGGAACAACAGCTCGCATGATAACAGACGCAACCGACCTTCCGGTAAGAGGTTACAATTCAGGTCCTCTCGGAGGCGACCAGCAGATCGGTGCCAAGATAGTGGAAGGAAAGATCGACTTCGTTGTTTTCTTCTCGGATCCTTTGACAGCGGCACCCCACGATCCCGATGTTAAGGCTCTTATGAGAATAGCACAGGTTTATGATATTCCTTTTGCCAATAACAAAGCGACGGCAGACTTCCTCATAAACTCAACACTTATGGATGAAGAGTACGATCACGATGTGATCAACTTCAAGCAGAATATCGCCAAAAGAGCTGAGACTCTTCCGACTGATATGTCAAATTGAACTTTATTATAAAATCAAAGCTCTGATGTTGAAATAAACCTCAACTTCAGAGCTCTTTTTTGTTTCTTCTTTTGTTATCACTGCAAATCTTCTATTATTGCATATACATGTTCAAACTTGGATTCATCCAGATTCAATAAATATTGTATGACAGAATTCATTTTAGCCGGATTGTTATTACAATAATCAAAAAATTCACCCGGAGTGACGCCCAAATACTCGCATATATAGAAAAAAGCAGACATGGAAGGCAGTGATTTACAATTCTCTATACCATTTATATATCCGGCGTTCTGTCCCAATGAAAGGCTCATATCTCTTGCAGAAATGCCTTTTTGTTCTCTAAGTTTAGACAAGCGCATTGCAAACTCTTTAGCAAAAACGCTCTCATTAGTGTTCTCAGCCATAAATCCCCCTTTAATAAAAGTATTGTATCTTTTAAATCGGGATAATATATCGCTTCTTATATTATATCTTTGTTGCAATATCGTTTTGCAAATGATATTCTTGTCATGATATCACTTTACTTGCTATATGAACGAGGGGGATTTATATGAATAACTACAGAAATATCATCGAGATAGATTTAAAAGATCTTTTCTTTCATCTGATAAAGCACTATCGAATAATGATCGCTGCTATTGTCATTGGCTGTATTCTTGGAAGTGTATTCGGAATCGTAAAAGCAACCGCTCCCGAGGATGTCAAAGAAGAATCATCCAAACCTCTTTTAACCGATAAAGAAATCTATGAGGTCAACTCAGCGGTAGTAAATTATAAATCTCTTTTCAGCCGATATAATGAAGTTCTTGACTACAAAAACAATTCACCGCTGATAAAGATAGACGGGTACAATACTCACATAAGCACTTGCACCTATCTGATAAGCGGTTACGATAATTTAAACTCTATAACCGTAGAATCAAATTCCATTACAAACATAAATAATTCGATAGAGAAGAATATCGCTGACAACATTATTTCCTTATATTCATCCGAACTCAAAAAAACTGATTCTATAGCTTTGATCAGAGAGGCTATCGGAAAAGAGATTGATGATAAGTATATTAGCGAATTATATTCAATCACCAAAAGCGGATACAGCATAATGAATGTCACTACTTACGGTCGAACCAAAGAGGACAGTGATAATTTATTGCAGAGCTTAATGCAGATAATCGAGCAAAAAGAAAACATCATCAAGGAAAGCATTCCTCATGAGATAGTAAAATCGAGTTTGTATACAAGCTGTGAAAAATCAAGCTATATAATATCATGTCAGGATTCTGTCACCAATCAGCTAAAAGATCTGAATAATTCAATGATTTCCGTGACATCCAATCTGACCGGCGATCAAAAGAATTATTTTAAAGAACAATTGGAAGAATCAGATATAGACTATGGTATCGAGCCCCCGGAAGAAAATCATATAGAAATAAAGACTATATTAAAATATGGGATTATGGGATGCATGGCTGCCGTATTTATTGCTGTAGTAATTCTAAGTCTTAAATATATTATGTCACAGACAATTAAAGTTGAAGATGACATAAAATACGCATTCAATATCCCTGTGCTCGGTTCAATCCGTAATAATCATTTTGATAAGAACTTAATTGCAAGCAGCATCAATGCAGTAGTAAATGTACACTCCGCCAAAAATATATGTATAGTGTCATCCTATTCTGACGAAACGGTTGAAAATAATAAAGCAAAAATAAGTGACGCTCTTAAGGACAAAGGAATCCAAACAATAACATGCCATAGTATTATGGATGATTCAGATTCTCTTGATAAAGCAATCTCATCAGACGCTATAATACTCATGGAAACTATACAAAAATCCAAGTATGAAGATATAGCAAAAACAATTGAATTATGCAAAAACTATCATCTCTTGCTTCTTGGCTCTATACTTAACTATGAATAAAATAATCCCATCTTCTTTTCTATTGGAAGATGGGATTTGTTTAGTTCTATAATATAAGATGTAATTCTCGCGAAAAAAGACCCTGCATTTCTGCAGAGCCTTTATAGTTAGTTCCATGTGTCATCTTCGTAGTAGTACCAATTATCACAGATTTTTTCTGAGCGATAAATATGTCGGTTACCTGTATTTTCACACCTATCACCCTCTTGTGGTGTACCATATTCTAATAGTTTTCCTGATGGTGAATAATATATACCACAGAAAAAGTTCCCTTTCCTTTCTTTTAGTGTTATATAAACATTATCTTCACTGTCCAGACTATTATGTTCAACAAAAATATGATGAATCTTTATATCAGAATAAAGTTTATCTATATTACTACTCGTCGGTAATTCTGTTCTATTTCTATATATTTCCACCTTATCTTCCTGCCACTCTAACAGTTGCTCAGATACCTCTGTTAAGTATTCCCGATTGTCGATGGTATACTGTTTTAAATCAGCCAACTTTATATAATGAGCTTGTTTATTTAGATACAACGCAAATAAAATGACTATAAATAAGCTAACCCCTATTAATATCACTATTTTCGCCGATTTTTCGAAGCTTTTCTTCAGATTTGAGTCGATTTTCAACTTGTTCTTCACTTGGGAATCCCTCCTTTCGCCACTCTATTCCAAGTTCAATTGCTTCATGGTCTTCTGACATATCCCCCATATAAGGAAGAGTTGGCATGAAAGGCAAATCCATTTTATCGTATCTTTTTACTTGAACCGCCGCACCACCCGCATATAATGCAAATTCAGGATAATATTTAGCGCCAATATAAGAATAGGTTACATTACCTAGTGTACCCGGGTCCATAACCTGTCCGTGATATAGAAAGTACTTATTATCCCCTTCAGGGTATGGTACTTCAGGAAATTCATTTTTCCACACTCCTTTTTGCTTTATATCCATATCTCCACCCGTTTGCACTTTCTCAATAAATTTAGACGTAAAATCAATAGAACATGCTGCAGGATACAAAAATCTAGATTCATTAGATTTTTTTATATCATCAAAATATTTTTCTTGTTCTTTAAGCCACTTATCTATCTCCTCAGTATAGTCAGGTAAATTTGCATCCGGAGTATTATGTAGCTGTAACTCAGCAAGAAGTTCTCCATCCTTATTCTTTTCTCTCTCAGCTTTATAATGCTCCCGTGCTAATTTTAAACGTTCCTTTAGTTTATCTATATTGTATATTTCGCTCTCAGGTAAATTTAAGAATGCGCCTGCATAATAATCTTCACGAGATATAGACAGGCTGCCATTTTCACAACCGCAGTAAGTATTACCTACCGGCTTTACAAACGCATTTGGATTTGCCACACTTGGATATGGGATTTTAGGCATTGGCGGCGTTGGTATAGATGGCTGTGGAATTCCGAACACTGTAACATTTTGGTTCCAATAAGTCATTTTCTTACTCCACTTTCCATTTATAAAAGCGTTCTTAATAAATTGTAATTATAATAACACATTCACAAGTAAAGGAGCAATAAAAAGAGCCTATCCGTAGATAAGCTCTCCATCGTAGATATTAACAATTTTACAGATTTTTCAATCTCCATATCACACCTTCGGAAGAACATGTTCTAAAAGAAACTCTTACTTAATATCATCTACAAGACTATGTTTGCCGTCTTTTGACTCATATACAAACACTTCGCAGTTCTCAGGGCGTGGTCTCCAAATGAAGCCTCTTTTGGCATTTTCAAGGTAGCCCCTTATAGGACGTATGATCCCGCCGTGGCAAACTACAAGTACGTTCTCGTAATCCTTTTTTTCAAGCTCAGAAAGGAACTCGGAAGTTCTTTTAACCATGCTCTTAATGCTCTCAACAGTCTTGGGCGCAGGGAATATCTCGGGAAACATCCAATAAAGATTCATCGGAAGTGGAAGCTTCATATAATTGGCTTTCTCGTACTTACCAAAGTCGGCCTCAATAATCCTCTCGTCTTTTATTATATCTTCCTGCGCATATCCGCTTATGATAGAAGCCGTCTGAATCGCTCTGATAAGAGGACTTGCGTATACAGCATCAAACTTAATGTCTCCTATCTTTTCTTTTGTTGCCTGCGCCTGCGCCGTTCCGGTCTCATTAAGCGGAATATCGCTTCTTCCCTGCATAAGTCTGTCTCTGTTGTAATCGGTCTGGCCGTGTCTTGTAACGTATATCTTCATCTGTTCTTCTTTCCATAATCGGGTTTCATGTTTTTAAGTTCCTCGTACAGTACTTTATAGTTGTCGTATCGAACCTTGGCTATCTTGCCCTCTTCGACCGCTCTTTTAACCCCGCAATCGGGCTCTGCGATATGAGAGCAACCTCCGAATCTGCACTCAGGCTCATATTCCTCGAACTCAGGATAATAATTCATAAGATTATCCGTCGTAAGATCAAACATCCCAAGCGATGTAAATCCGGGCGTATCTATGACAAATGTGTGCTCGCCGCCTTTCGATAATTCTTTTACGTAAAAGAGCTCCGAATGCCTTGTCGTATTCTTGCCTCGCTCGATCTTCCTGCTGAGCTCTCCTATTTGCATCTGCGCATCGGGAACAAGCTTATTTAAAAGAGATGACTTACCGACGCCGCTAGGACCCGCGAGAGTCGTAGTTTTGCCCTTCAAAAGCTCTTTTAACTCATCAAGTCCCTTTTCCTCTTTGACGCTGATAAAAAGAACTTTGTAGCCACATTTCTCATACGCATCATAGAGCTCTTTCTGCTCCTCTTCCGATGCGATGTCCTGCTTGTTAAAGCAGATAATAACGGGGAGGTTCTGCTGCCTCATCATGATAAGAAAGCGGTCCAAAAGATTGTAATTGGGATTGGGCTTAACTATAGCAAACAAAATAACCGCCTGGTCAACGTTGGCTACAGGCGGTCTTATAAGTACGTTTTTTCTGGGCAATATCTCATTAATATTACCCAGCTTTTTTTCTTCATCAATGATGTCGATACCAACAACGTCACCGACTAGCGGTTTGATATTGTCTTTTCTGAAGATGCCCTTGGCCTTACATTCATAGATTTTGGTATTTTCCGTTTCTATGTAGTAAAAGCCGGCTATCCCTTTAACGATTCTTCCTTTGTTCAAATTGATCAGTTCCCCTGTGTGAAATTCACAGCTACTTCGTCGACAACTTCTGTAGTCTGTCCGCCGGTCTGCTCGCCTGTATCAGGGTTTGTGGACACGGGAGTTGTCACAGTATATTTATATACTATTCTTCCGGTCGGTGAAGCAATATCGGTGTATTTGATAGATACGGGAAAATCCGTATACTGAGTGTCCATTATTACAGTTCCGTCCGATGAAATAAGCTGTACATGAACGGGAATGCCGGGAGCATAGCCTTTTCCTGCAGGTGGTGCCTTGATCTCACCGTTAAAGCTGTACTTTACATTGGCAGGTCCTATGGAGTGCTCCAAGTGGATCGCCGTTCCCTTATCAACCATCTGCCCCACGGGAACACTCTGTGCACAGATCTTATCCGTAAGATTAGGGTCATTGTTATTAACGTCGGTAGTTCTTCCTTCTTGAAGTCCTGCTTCGATAAGTGTAAGCACGGCTTCCTCAGAATCCATACCTATAACATTGGGTACCGCAACCTTTCCTTCGTCATTTGTGGAAGCTTCCGCTTCTGCTGACGCCTGATAGTTGGAACCGTCACTTACATAAACGGTTATGGTATCTCCGCTTTTAACCTTTTTGCCTGCTTCGGGCTTGGTTGATACAACTGTATCCTTGGGTGCCTTATTATCGGGATCGGCTTCTTTCTCAATCTTGAGATGCTTATCATCTACAAGTATAAGCTTAGCTTCCGCATAAGACTTACCGGTAACATCGGGAACCTGCATAGTTCCGCTGCTGTTTTCTTCTCCGTTTTCTTCTGTCGATGCAGAGGATGAAGCAGTTGCGGATGCTTCCTCATCGCCTCCGAACAATCCCATTCCTCTTGCAACAATCATGATAACAATAAGTCCGATGATAAATGCAGAGAAAATAGCCATTCCGATAGTCATCTTCTCTATCTTACCCGACTGAGGGTCAAAAGAACTCCTTCTTCTTTCTCTGTCTCTTTCATAATAATAATCGTCATCGAGCTCATCATCGTAATCTCTCTGAGGTCTCTTTCTTCTGGGCTCGTAATCATCTTCATAACGGTCGTCACGGCGATCCTTCTTGTAGGAGGTCTCTCTGAGTCTCATCTGCTCAGTTTCAGACAAACGCATACTTCCGGTGTCGACATGTCCCGCAAGAGACTCCTCGTGGTCGACTCTTGTAGCACCCTCTTCGTCGGGATCTGTAAGCGTAACAAAATCCTTATCGGGTGTGATGAGCGATCTCTTAAGATCTGTAATAAGCTCAGCTGCGCTCTGATATCTTCTGTCAGGGCTCTTCTGGCAGCACTTAAGAACGATCTTCTCAACGCTGATCGGAATCTCATCGTTGTAATCCGCAGGAGTGGGTAAATCCTCCTGAATATGCTTAATAGCAATAGCTACCGTAGTATCTCCGTTAAACGGAACTCTTCCCGTGAGCATCTCAAAGAGTGTGATACCAAGTGAATAGATATCACTCTTGGCATCGCTGTAACCGCCTCTTGCCTGCTCGGGTGATGTATAGTGAACGGATCCCATAACATTGGATGTGATGGTGTTGCTGGTCGCAGCCTTTGCAATACCGAAGTCTGTAACCTTAACCTTACCGTCCTTGGATATCATGATATTCTGCGGCTTGATATCTCTGTGAATGATATTGTTGTTGTGCGCAGCCTCAAGTCCCATAGCAACCTGGATTGCTATGCTGACAGCCTCTTTAACGGAAAGACGAGCCTTTTTCTCAATGTATTTTTTGAGAGTGATGCCATCAACAAGTTCCATTACAATGTAGTTGATACCATCTTCATCGCCGACATCGTACACGTTAACGATATTGGGGTGCATAAGGCCTGCGGTAGACTGAGCTTCTACCCTAAACTTGGATACGAAGTTTTCATTCTCCGAAAACTCCTGCTTCAGAACCTTAACAGCAACAAGTCTATTTAATTTATGGTCTTTGGCTTTATACACATCGGACATTCCGCCGGTACCTATCTTCTCAAGTACCTCATAGCGATCGCCGATCACCATTCCTATCTTAATCATTCAAGTCCTCCATCGCGCACGCGTTCTTCAGCAAACGGTTCGATCAAAATAACGGCTATATTGTCTTTGCCGCCGTTATTGTTTGCTGCAACAACCAGCTTCTGGGCTTTTTCTATAATATCTCTCTGGCCGCTTACGATCATGCGTATCTCTTCATCGTCAAGCATGTTGGTAAGTCCGTCAGAGCACATAAGTACAATGTCTCCGCGATTTAACTCCACGGTAAAAAAGTCGATGTCAACAGTATTGGTGGCACCGATCGCCCTGGTGATGATGTTCTTGTCTAGGTGCGTCCTTGCGGTTTCCCTGTCAATTCCGCCCATCCTGACCATTTCCTCAACCAGCGAATGATCTCTTGTTATCTGTGTGATTTTATCATTGATGACATAGAGTCTGCTGTCTCCGACATTGGCAACCTGCAGATACCTGCCGAGCACGGTGCAAGCAACAACGGTCGTACCCATACCAAAAAGATTGGGGTTCTCCGCTGCCTTCTCTCTGAGCTTCTTATTGGCAGTCTTGATCGCTTTCTCCAATATCTTGACAGGACTCTTTTCAAAAGACCTTTCGATTTCTTCAACCATAGTGTCTACCGTGTATCTCGACGCATAGTCTCCGGCGTTGTGACCGCCCATACCGTCAGCTACGATAAACACGTTGGAAAGATTTCCGATCTTACTATCGGATGAAAAGACATAGTCCTGATTCAGTTTTCGCTTTTTTCCAATGTCCGTAACGGAAAAAGTCTTTAACAAAATCTTCCTCCCCGGGGATCAACTTTTTTCATCAACAAAATAAGCAGGTACTACTATTTCTCCTCCAAATGTCTCCTGCGAAGCTGTCCACAGGCTCCATCAATATCCCTGCCCATTTCTCTTCTAACTGTAACACATCTCTTAATTCATAGCAAATACGCAACTTTGCATTGTCGTCTTGGTAACTGGTTCCCACTTTGGTACCCACCCTAGATAACCATCTGTGAAAATTTGTTCATCTCATTTGCAAGTTCATTATCGGAAATGTGAACATAATAATTCAGTGTAACGGTGATATCAGAATGGCCAAGTATCTTTTGTAATGTCTTTGGTTTCATTCCAGATTCAATACACCTAGTTGCAAATGTATGACGAAGTTTGTGAATTGAGAATGGCTCTATATTCGCCTTTTCACATATTCGCTTAAGTTGCATGTTGTATACAGCTCTTTTTATTGGTTTTCCCTTATTTAAGAAAACGAACTCACCCTGCTTATCCGTAGATAGCAGAATATCAATAGCCTCATCGGTAAGGTATATATCCCTATAGCCATTCTTCGATTTAGGTTCCCCTATTATGAACTCTCCATGGTCTTCTAAGTATGAAGCGGACCTCTGTATTCTCATATTCCGTCTCTCGAAGTCTATGTCGCTCCATTTAAGACCGGTAAGCTCGCCATACCGTAGCCCAGTCTGCAATATCAAAGCAAACTGGCTGTAGTACTTGTGCTTCTTGGCTTCTTCAAGGAATATCCTATGCTCTTCTCTAGTTAAATACCTAGTATCCTTAAATACAACGATTTTCCCAGATAATTTAACCGACCGTGTAACTGGGTTCGATTGGCAAAGACCATTCTCTACTGCATAGGCAAAAAGCAGATGCATCACAATTCTTGTTTGATCAATTGTGGATGACTTCTTATCACTAAGTTTCATCTTATTAAGCACTTCCATACAATGGTATGGCTTAACTTCTTTAACACTTAGTCTGCCTATTGAAGGTCTTATCCAAGTATTATACTTAGATTTGTAAGAAACCTTTGTGTTGATTCTAACATCTGTCATAAGGTTTTCTATCCAGTAGTTAAACCAGTTATTTACAGATATATCATCAAATATGGAAGATTCCTTTTCTTCAGACCCTTTTACTTTAGAGACCCATCTTTTGGCTTCGGGAAGAGTATCAAATACTTTTGAGCATCTGTTACCGCTTCCTACCCTGACCCTCGCTAAATATGTTCCGTTTTCTTTTTGGCTAATGCCTTCCGGTAATTTCTTACCATTTATTCTCATTCCCATTATTCTAGTATCTCCTTTCAAATAGGAACGAGATATCATAAAATACTATACTCTCATTCCTCCCATTTGTCGATGATTGTATAATTACATAGGATGTGGTCGTCTATATCCCCGAAATGGAAAAAATGATAGGGCATGTAAATAATAAGAAAGAGGATATTAGGTTATGAGCCCAATATCCCCTACAAGTCATACGTGATTGATTGTTAGGATTAATTATCCTAAAGTTTATGGTTTACTTGTATATTAAATCAGTGTCGCTCGACTACAAGCGTAATTCTCTTTTTCTTCTTGATCTCTTCAGGATCTGTTGTTATGACAAAGGTCATCGAATCTGCAGCTTCGTTGACAACAATCTTGCCATCTCTCTTTATGAGATTACGTATAGTGCTTACGAACTGAAATATACCAATAGTTACTACAAATATAATTACAAAAAGCTCTGGATCTATCACTACTATTACCTACACAGCTGATTTACAATGGTTTGGACTTTATTATAGTCGTAACCCGCCATTGTCAGAAGTTCCTTTCTTGTGGGTTTTGATGAAGCTGTTCCCCATTTACCTTCGATAACTTCTTTAGCTATCTCTCTATCAGTCTTCTTAGCTATTGGATTAAGGTGACTGTCTGCCATAAGATTAACGACTCCGTCGAAATCTACATTAAGGTCGACATTCCCTTTAATGCCTGCAACTCTTCCCTTTGATGAGTATTGCCAAGCAACAGCGTATTTAATAGGATTAAGTGATGAATTAGGATTGTAAGCGCCAACATCGTTTGAAGGATACCTTGCAATCCAGAAATCATAATCCTGGGAAAGAGAATATCCATCAAGTACATTATTGAACCAATCCTTGTTGCAATAGATACCAACATAGTATCCAGCTGCCTTGAAAAGGTTATCGTAGATATGAACTAGTCTAGTAAAGTAATCTTTACCGATGGCTTTTATGTTCTTATCCTCAAGATCAAGCCATATGCCATATTCAAGTCGTCTACCTTTAAGCTTTTCAAGAAGCATAGTAGCATCTTTAACGGGATCTGCTACCGAGTGTCTTGCTATGTATATATATACTCCCCTTGCAAGACCGTTCTTTCCTGCCTCAGCGTAGTTGTATTCGAAACATTCGTCGATACGATGGCTTTGAGCCTCGTACTGTGCTTTCATTACGACGAACTTCTTTCCTGATGCAGCCACCTGCTTCCAATCGATTTTACCGTTGTGATGGCTTACATCTATTCCGAGTACCTCTCCCATATAATTCTCCTCTTTTGTTCTTAAACACCTGATACATAATCAAAGAGGTTCTTATTTGTCTCAATAAGATGTCTCATCTCTTCGAGCGCAATGTCAACCATCTTTGAAAACTGGTTAAATGTGATTATTGCAGACATGATTGGATACTTAGATGTAAACCAGTCATATACTTGTCTAAGCTTGATTGTTCCAGTCTTAGAACCGTACTGCTTTTCTGCTTCAAGGCATACATAAACAAGAAGGTTCTGAATGTTTTCTTTCTTAGACAGAAAACTAGTCAGCCCTACTATTGCCAACAGAATTATCAGTATCATCTCCCAGTTGTTTGCCAAAAATACCATCATCGCCAATTTCTCCTTTCTTGAGTTTTAATCTTTTTATCATTGCAAGCATTAGTAGTTCTCCACCAAAGCATGAAAAAAAGCAGGTTATTAGCGTGCTGCTAAGTTCCTGCTCCATAAGTACTTGAACTACTATTGCTACAATTGTGAATATAATTAAGCTAGATAAGCTGAAAATGACATACTTATCAAGTGCTGATACTTTCTTTTTTGGTTTTTTCTTACTTTTCATATTTATTTCCCCCATTTTGAGATAATAAAGGACATACGAGTATTTCATTCTGAGATTAAGGAGTTTGGCAAGTAGTAATCTATATTTGTAGGAGGTCGGTTGATTTTGGCAGAAATCAAGAGCGCACATGAGGGGTAGTTTGACTCTCGCATGTCCTTTATTAGAAAGAGCCACGTCCAAATGAATGAACGCAGCCCTAGCGCTAAGACACTTAGCGTCTTCTATCAAAAATTATCTGTAATTCTGATTAATCAGCTTACGGATTGCTTCTCTTTCTTGATCAGAGCTAGCATGTTTCATTGCCTCTTCAAGATGAGAATAACTTGATTCGTCACTATCCATGCTATATCCGCCATTTCCATATCGATAGCTCATATTAGAACCTCTTCTAGAGTATCCTCTATTACCACCACGATATGAATTTCCGGATTGATAGTCTCCCATCATATTCATCTCTTTCTCCTCGATTTCAAATAGATCCTTCTTAATATCGACGAGTTTATAGAGATTAGCAAGGAGCGTATCGTTTAGCTCTTTATGATCTGATATTTTATCAATCTCGCAATCTACGAGATCATGTAATTTATCATAATCCATGTCATACCTCCTTTCCTCAGTCTAAATCAGGTCTTGCAAATATGATGTTTGCATTCTGAACCTGAATCGCCTGATCTGATGTGTTTCTGACAGTTACTGTTTCACAACAGCCATTCCATATTTCAACATTTGCTGCTCTGCTTACATTGAAATACTCATCTACTGCTGCAGGAGTAACAATCATTGTAGTTGCAGGAAGTGTTGCGCCGTCAATTGCTATCGCAAGAGAGATTGGTCCAACTGTTCCACCTGTAGGGATAGAAACGTTAGCACCAAAATCTACAAGATATGATGCTGAGCTATTCCTACAACAACCACAATTACATCCACTTTGAGGTATGAAACCGGATAAAAGGAAGTTACCTGTATCGTCTCTGTGTCTTACAAGGCCATTCCTGTTAGGCACAGGAGATTCTGTAAATATTACAGATTCACCAGGGTTAACAACCTGAATAGCATTTGCGCTAAATTCAGACATGTAATCACCCCCTTAAGTCAAGCTGCATCCGCAACCGTTATAACCATAGTTAGTCCAAGGTGCTGGAACCACGTATGCAGGACGAGGAGTAGGGGATAAATACTGCTCGAGAGCAGTTGTCTGTGCTTCGTTATTAGCAAGTATAGCTGCCGTCTGAGCATTCTGAGAGGCTGAAAGCTGTGCCATATTGAGCTGTTGACGGAGATTTTCAATCTGCTCGTTCTTAGCGTCAATCTTATCCTGACACATCTGATCTAATATTCTCTGTGTTGAAGCGTTATTTGCTTCGAGAACATCTCTAAGTGCGTCTGATACTGCTGCTCTGTCAGCGCATGCCTCTCTAGCAATATCTGCTCCAAGGTTTGCAGTTGCTAGTCTATTCTCACAGCAGCAATTAGCGAACTGTGAAGAGAGACTATTCATTGACTGGATATTAGCAATCTGGTTCTGGTATCCCATCTGTATGTCAGCAATCTGTCTTGCATTAGCCGCTGTTTCTGCATTTGCAAATCCGGCAGCCTGCGATGCAGCAAGAGTATTAATACCACTCATAACTGCAGCCTGATCAAATCCCTGCTGAACGAGAGGATAAGCGTTTCCACCAACGCCTCCATTACCATTCCATCCGCCCATAAGTGCGAAAAGGAACAGAACAATAATCCAGATTCCTCCATCACCGGTTAGACTTCCAAAGCCATTTCCATTGTTTCCTACTACTGCCGCAACATCGGCCGCGGACAATTCACCACTTGATAAGCTCATAGATAACACCCTCCTTACTTGAGCACTCCAGTCAGGCTCTTAGCCATATTCTGAAGATAGTCAAATTGTTCCTGTGTCATCCTGCCAGAATTCAATAATTCCTGAACTTGCTGTCTCGGATCTCCTATGAAGTTTTGTTTGAATTGTTTAAAATTGGAAACTAAATTTCCAAAAGGATTGCCCCCATTTTGAGGCATCATCCCGTTAAGCAATGGATTAGCCATTTTCGTCTAATGCCTTTCTGCTTCCTTGTTTGTTACCGTTGTAATTCTTTTGCTTGTTTGAAGAAACCATGGCTTTTAACTCACCAAGCTCCTGAGTCAACTTATCGAATTCCTCCTTAGTAACATAGGAAGTGGTGTCTACTGATATGTTTTCTTCATCGGGTTCCTCAACAAGCTTAAATACTTTAAATTCTTGAGTCTTACCCAATTTGTCAGTGACTTTCCTATATACATATGGTTTCTGATCGTCCAAAAACAATCCAGTTTTCTCAGGAGCCATAGGATAGACCTTGGCGCCTTCCTTTCCCTGCACCCATACGAAGTAGTTATCACCTCGTGGTTGATTAGGGATCTGTTGTGAAGTTGGCATCATTTGGTTTGGTATCAATCCCATATTAGGATATGGATTGAATCCGTAATCGTAATAACTCATACGAAATGCCCTCACGCTTTTTAGGTATGCAGTTTCTTATTTTCCGGTACAAAGAAAAAAGACACCGGAATATCTGCTCCGCTGTCCCATGTATCATAGTAGTTACCATCTATAACAGTTACTAGATGTGTACCCGTAACGACTATATCATTAGCCTTCGTGTAGTCACATGTTGATAAGATGTAAGTCCCTTTATTATTCATTCTTGAGAACCTATCTACGGTTAAGCAGTTCGGACATTCGTTATCGACAAGTTTCTCACGAAGGCCTAGTGACCTTAAATATTCTTTCCAAACTCTGTTGGAAGACGGCATATCTGCCATATCTCTTGATAGAAGGCACAAATCATCATGTACTTTGTACCAATCCATGTTAAGTGCCGTAGATATTGCCCGTATGACGCAATCTCCAACATTTAACATTCGGGGGTTGGCGTTATAGTTAATGAACATGATTTTTAGCCCCCTATTTTGATATTAGTCGTTATCCCAGTCCCTGAAGTCGGGATAGTTTTCTTTAAGGTACTGACGAATCTCCTCTCGCCAAAGCTTTGGAATATCATGAACGTGCCAGATATCACCGGTCATTGGATTGACCTTTCTCTGAATAATTTTATGCACATAATAATTAGTCATTATTCTCGCCTCCAATCACGCTAGCCAGCATGGCAACTGCATCGTCAACGTCACTTACCACTGAGGATAAAGCGTTAATTGTTTCTGCCTGCGCTGATATCTGATCGTTTAAAGAGTTAAGTTGAGTAATGACATCAGCATTACCCAGCTCGATCGAAATAACTGGTGTCTCAGAATCAATATAATTCATAGTGTAGGCAAGAGGTTGTGTATAGCCAGTATACTGACCAACAATCTTACCGTCATCGAGAACTTTTATAATATTACAGTCTTTTGTTGAAGCAACAATCTGTTCCATTGTGTAGTTGCTTGGATAGATTGTAGCTTGGAGTCTGGTAAGATCAACATTTAAATCGTTCACCAGATTAAAAGAAACAGAATTAAAGTTAATGGTTTTCATAAGTAAAATACCTCCATTGGAGAGATGTTTGTTAGGTAATAGATATAATACTGATTAAACTGTGCGTCGCGGTAAGTATTTTGATTAGTTGGCTATTAACTGAAGTGTTGTGAATTTAGCCCATTGCCCCTGACCATAGCTACCAACTTCAACATATAGACCACCGCAATTTGTTATTGCCCATGAACCGCCAGCTACATCATTATACGTCTTTGGATTAGACCATAGAGTAACCCATTGACTGCCGTTATGTACTTGTATATTTGAATTTTGCGCTTTTGGATAATCGCCACTACAGTGATATGCGCCTAGACTCAACGTCTTATAACGACCGGTTGGCCAGTAAAACCACATTTTTGTTGAAGTCGCTCCGTTACCAGACCCTGTACCTTCGCAAGCGATTGACTCCCAGTACACATTAAACTTGGCATCTGCTTTACCTTTGTTATACACATTTGTGGCATTGGCATACCTATATGTATTAGTCGCGCCGAGGTCTTTTGTTCCACCCGTATCATTTGCGGGGAATGTGTAAGTTCCACTGTTACTGTTGGGTACTGATGTGGTTGTTACATATCTATAATTAGATTCCGCACCCATATCGATGTTTGCAGCTCTAGATGTAGGAGTATATGTACCAGTCGGCAATAATGCATTTACAGTAACCTGGTCTAAATATTTTCCTGAATCTGGCGTTACTATCTGTGAACTTCTAGAGCTAGTAACTGTCTTTTGCTGAGCTTCAAAAGTTCCAACCAAATCTATGTCATCCTCATTTGAGAATGTGACCCCTGCTCTTACATCGCCCGGAAGTGCATTACCTGTAGGGCTAACGCCGCCCACACATTCAAAAATAGCCATATCACACCTCCTCAATGATAAGATACACAACCATAGATGCAGTCTGTGCTTTAAATGTCATTGTTACTTCATGTGCTGCCGTAAGTGTCATAGTAAGTGGCATCTTACCAAACGCATTTGTAGCAGGTCTTAATATTTTTGTATTGTCTGACGCATCAGCCGGAATTGCATTGTCGGTAAACACTACTGTTGTTTGATTTGACTCCAATAACTGTTCTAATCTAACAAGTTTTTTCTGTTTGCCCTGCTCTAATGCAAGAATGAGATCAGTAATTGTGTCTGAAAGCTCACAGTTAGTTCCTATAGCCCACGTTGTGCCTTCATACACCGTATCTGTAACTCTGCAAAATGTTCCGTCCATTAAAAATATTCTATCTCCTGCATGGAAGGTCTTAGATGCTGTTTCCGTTCTTTCATATGTAGCAATATCTTCCATAACTTCTTCTGGAGATTGATTGAAAAGGCGATACATAAGATCGGCAAGAGTAGCTTCTTCAACATTTATACCGGGCATAAATGCATGTCCGATTTCTATCTGCTGCGTTGCCCTGTACAATTTTCTGTCTTCCGCCAAATAGAATACCTCATTAATTCTATGCGGTTGACTAGCAACATCTAAAGGTTCAGTTGGTCCAATAGAGCTCCTTGTAGTTGTATCGCGGATGTCCTGATCAACACCGCCGACAGTAATAATATCAACTTCATTATTTAATGATGGCATTTTTCATATTCCTCCTTATGGTGTTGATAAGATAAGTCTGCTTCCAGAAACTGAGCCTGCAGTATTCGGTAAAATAACCCTATTTTGACTTACGTAGATATATTTGATTGCGTCTATCTGATTCTGCAGATTTGTTGCGGCATCTTGCGATAGCTGACCCTGAATGTGCTCATACCACGCTGTGATATCAGCCTGTGTTCTAGATAGATATCCATTCATTCTTGCTTGGAAGTCTGTCCAGAACGAATCAAACTCTGAACCAAGATTAGAAAGCATATCGTCAATGCGAGCATCCCCAGCCTCAACAAAATCTTCGAATCCAGCATCTATTCTTTCCATGAAACTATTAAATGCTGCATTAGACAGATACATGAAATCGTTATAGCTATTCTCAAACTGAATAAGCTCTTCCGATGCATTGTTAGTAAATGCTGTCCACCACTCATCATATGTTGCTTCTGATGTAGCCATAAACTCATCAAAAGTAGCATGACTATTGGACATAAATGTCCTGAACTCATTATTATTTGCATTAAACCATTGCGTGTACTGAGATTCCCATCGAGCAACCAAATCATCAATGTTCATATTCTGAACAGCACCGGTAACGAACGGACAAGCCGATGTACCAACCGTATTTACAATATCTGCTTGGGTTATATATGTAGCTCCTGCTCTTACACGACAATATGCTAAAGGATGCTGATGAATGAGATCAGAATTGACTAGGCTTGGGTATGTTGGATTTGTTGATGGGGTTCCTGCAACGAGGACTAAACTATTTCTTCTAGCCTCATTTCTCTCATCAATCTCAAGACACACAGCGACGTATTTATCAAGTAACACCTCCGGTTGAGGTAATAACATTGCATAAATAGAATCATTAAGTGTCCAGGTATGATCGAACCATGCTCTACCAGTTTCTACATTTACCTGAAATCCATCACCGGAAGCTTTAACCATCATTTTTCCGCCAATCTTCATAAACACTCCATCTTCAATTACACCATCAAAGATAGAGCCGAACTGTTTAGCGGAATATCTCCTATCTCCCTCTCTGGAGTTGAAAAACCCGTATGTCAGTGCCATTTAGTTAATCCTCCGTTTTATAGACTTCGAATGTCGGGTAGTATTTAGACCCATCAGAAGTATTATCTGAATACACGAATTCTATTATTCGCGATGCAGTTTCGAAGCCATATTCATTTCTTATTTGAACTAAATCTCCCATAAAGAAATCTTCCCCATATATGAAAGACTCAAAAGGGTCAGTCTCACCATCAAATTCTTCAGTCATTTTTGCTTCAGATAGTTTTTCTACTCCCCTTTGATCGAGGAGTGCGTTATACTCTGCATCTGATAAATCGTTTCCATCTTCATCTTTAGACTGAATATCTCTTGCGTCTGTGAATAGTTCTCTTCTATTTATTCCAGATGCAGAACCTACTGTTCTAGTCTTTCTTTCCACACCTTCGCCTTCTCCCGCGACAAGTGTTACATTTTTATAAGATTTATCATCTTTTGTATAATTGGAATTCAGTAGATTCTCGAATTTTGGTGAAAAGACAACATAATTATTTGCAGTCTGATTATATGACCGGTCTGCGCCCATATATAAAGAAAATACAAGTTGCTTATTATCGTTCAGAACAAGTTTATATCCTATCTTATTCTGTTCACAGATTTCATTAATAACGTCTAATAGATTATCCCCTGTATACTGAGCAGTTAAAGTTAATGATGTTATTCTTGGATCTGAGCTATCCTGAAATATAACATTTGGAATTCTTCTTGCTGCTATTGATGGCGAAATGACATTCTCATTTAAAAGTCTTTTTACCGCATTTTGAAGATTTGCGTTATTGAAATCTGTTTGTCTCCATATGATACGTCTATCGAGGATAGACTCTAAGCTTCTCCCAGTAACGGTTACCTTATTACCATCCTCGATATCAGTATCAATCTTAATACTCTCGATAATCATAGTTTTATCAGAGTAATTATTTGATAAAAATGCTCCACACTGTATGTATGAAAACAGTTTGGATTCTGCCGGAATATACAGCTCAAATTCTCCAGGCTTGTTATACCTATCAACCCATAAAGCTGACTCGTAGTGATCCATAACCACGATTTTGTCGTAGTTTGAATTGAGCACGTAAAGAATCATAGCTTATACTCCTTGTAATAGTATGTCTGCTTTTATCGTGAATTCCACATCCAACTCTCCTGCCTGACAGGTATAAGAGAAAATATTATCACCAGGGTGAATAGTAAACCAGTCTGCATCCTTATCTATTGTGTTAAGAATATTGGTTGTCCTACCGTCTCTGATAAAATGAATGTATTTATCGTTCTGATAAGTTGAGATTCTAATCTCGTCGCCGTATTTAATAGGCGACCCTATAAGAGTCTCGACTTTATTCGTATCTATTGTCATTCTTTCTCTTGTTGTATTGTTGTAGATTGTCGGGTGTGTAAATCTGCCATAAGCGAACATAGACATAATGATTCCAGAATCAGCTTCTCCTTTATACCTGATAACATTCTCCCTCTTAACCTCAATAGCTGAGAATTCAAGAGTAGGACTTAAGTCATCAGGGTCCTCAAATTCAAACTCAAATCTATGATCTACATCAGAGAATAATATTTCCTGTGAACCTTCAAGACCATGCTTTTTAAGCCATGGGGATTCACATTTTACAGTTATGGCTGTATCAGAATCTTCCCTGAATATATCAGGTTCATTTTCCTCTACATACCCATCTACTTCTGCAGATCGATTATCTGTTTCAAATATGAGATGCACTTTCCTCTTTAAAGGAAAGTATTTATATGTAAGCTGTCTAGAATCTTCTACTGATAAATCATTAGAAGGGATAAATAAGAAATGAAAGATAATATCCCTTTCATTACCCCTTGCTATTTGAAACTTCTTACCATCCATTGTGGCGATGCTTTTCATAATAACATCAGCCTTAGGAGGCCCGAGGCCCTCTATCTCTGTGATAAAGAGCCCCGTTCTAGGTTCAGTGTCGTTAAGAGTAATAGTTATACTTTCACCAAACTCATTGGTGATTGTCACGCCTTTAATCATGCCATTACTCCTTTAAGCTGAGATATTTGATTTTTAGTCTGCCTATAGATTTCATATCTAGACAAAGACTTAGGTGAATAGTTATTCTGAGTGAAATTGATCTGGCTAGGTGAATTCTTTGTATTATTGGCCTCATTTTGACTAACAGCTGCATCGACAGGAATAGCCATGATATCGCTAAGTTCTTCGAGCTGCTCTCTTACATAAGTAAGGTCAAGAATAGGGGTAATAACAGGATTAAAGTCAAATTCTGAATTTAAGATATCCTGAATTCTACCAGAAGAAATTCCATCAATAGCACTTTCTGCTACATTCCTTGCTGCATTGTAAACATTGCCTGCTCCATCTTCAATACCAATTGCATATCCCTGTGAAATAAATCCACCGAGCTTTCTGGTTACCTTTGAAGGTGAATTGATATCAGGAATTGACTCTAATATAGCAATAACTGCTTCAGCCATAGCTCTAGCAGCTGCAATTGCTTCTTCAGCATAGTCATTAATACCGTCTCTAAGACCAAGAGCAATGTTCATACCAACATCGTATGCAATCTGAGGAAGTGTCTTTCCTTCATCACCAAATGGTCCACGAAGTGTATTCATGATTCCAGTTCCAAGCATAAGAAGCTGTGTAAGAAGGAATACCTCATTAGCAACCAGTGCATTAATCATAGACTGAATAATGCCGAAGTTAGCGAAGTTATAGAACCACATAGACTGTCCGCCTTCACCCATTTCAAAGAGTGTATTAAACATCTCTTTCATATGCTCGACAAAGAGTGTAATTGCTTCGTCAATTAAGTCAAATGTGGTGAGTGCTTCACACATTGCTGTGATAATAGGGTTAGGTTCTTCTTCACTTGTCTCTAAGATGCTCGCAAAGAGATTTCCAAGCATTGTAGTTCCAACCTGCTCAAATACTTCAGGCCCAAGTCCAGTCTCAAATGCTTCAACAATTTCTCTGCAAAGCATTCCAATAATGTTTATTGTTATTGGTTGACCCGCTCTAAAACCATCTCTAAATCCAAGCTGTGAGTACCAACCTCTCTGCCACATTACTTTAGAAGGTGAGTGAATCTGAAGTGTTTCATCAACTCCCTCAATAGCAGCCTTTGCAAGACCTTGGGCTGCTGCATGAGCTTGCTTATGATCATCAAGGGCAGTTGAGAATCCCTTAGCCGCCATTTCTCCGGCATAAATAAAGCCAGCCTGAACAATAGATGCTTGAGACTCTGGAAGAGACATTGATGTTGCAAAGAGCTGATTTGCTTCTTGAAGCTGCTCATCTGTCATCTGAACAAACGCTGCAACCGTTTCATAACCCTTAGGTCCCATTTCGGCAAGCTTCTGATAAAGAGCCTGATCAATGCCACGCTCAGCAAGAACAGCAAGACGATGTGACCATGAAGCAAAACCATCAATGTTTGACTTCATGTTTTCAAGCATCTGATTTGCTGTGATTCCTTGCTTAATCTCAAACTTGTTAAAGATATCAAGCTGATTTGTGATGGTGTCTTTGAGGGTCTCGCCAAAATCTTTAAGGTCTTTACCGGCTTTACCGGCTTTACCTCCAGCCCCCTCAAGTGCATCACCAAATCCATTAGCAGCATCAGTGCCACCAAGTAAATTATCAGTTAGATTGCTTGTTTCATCATTTATGAAATCCATGGGATTAGCAAGATCGCCAAAAAGCTCTTTGCCTTTATCAAGTCCTGAGTTAACCTTCTCTTGGATATTAGCGAATAGGCCTGCTTTCTTAGAAGTGCCATCAAGTTGTCTGCCAAACTTCTCAGCTTGAGCTCCTGCTGTTCCAAGGTCTTTACTCATATCATTGGTAGCACCAGAGACACTCGTGCCCATTCCGCTAAAAGCAGAACTAATCATATCACCTACACCGCTAAGCCAAGACGAGAGACTTGATAATAGCGATTTTCCAAATCCATCACCAATCTGTTCTCCTGATTGTTGAGCGGCGGATACAGCCGTTTGATTATTGGCAAATGCTGTTCCTGTGTCTGTAAGTAAATCGTCTACTACACCCGGAGGTGAATGCCACTTTAATACTGAGGCAAGACCACCTATAAATCCTGTATCTGGATTCTTTCCACCAGCTATTTTCTGTGCAAGTGTTGTTGCTGCTGCTATTACTTGAACTGCAGCACCACCTTGGAATGCTGACGCCATATCACTTAGTAAACCATTTATTGCTGTTTTTATATTTTCAACAACAGTAACTATGGTGTTACCAACAAGTGTTATTCCATTTGCAAGCACCTCAAAGCCTGTTCCTATACCAGAAAGCGCAACCGTTAATAGCATAAGAGCACCACTAAACGTAGCAATTCCAATACTTGCAGTTATCATTGACGGGGCAAGCAGAGCAAGAACTACTGCTGTACCACCAAACAATAGTAATTCGCCTGCGAGTTTCACGAATGGAACATTTGCTAAGTTTGTAAGCGCAGGAATAAGTAAATTGATTCCGTCTGCTAAAGCAGGTAGAGCTGCCGCAAATACATTAAACGCAACAGCAATTATAAGAAATGAACCAGATGCCATAAGCATTGCTGCTCCAACTACTAATAGAGCTACTGCAAATAAAGGACAAGCAGCTGAAATACCTGCAAGTATTCCAAGGACTCCACCAAGAACACCAATGGCTGCTGCAAACATACCAAATGTGCCCCAGTCGATACCTTCCATCATGCGTAGGGTATTTCCTATTGCAAGCATTGCCGTTGAGACTAGTAAAATAGCACCAGCTGCAACCACACTATCTATAGGATCGACTTTTCCCAATATCAACAATGCTGCCGAGATTGCCAATACTGCTGCTGACATTGCTCCTCCAGCTGCAGCGATGCTTTCCCAAGGTTGCTCTGCTATTTTGGCTAGTGAGATGCCTACAGTTAATAACATAGCAACCATTGTGATTGCTGTTCCGATGTTTGTTGCTTTAGTAGTCATATTACTGATCTTATCCACAACTACGGTAAACATTGTCATTACCCCGGCCATAGCTATCATAGCACCTATAACACCCTCAAGCGGCATATATGATAGAACGGCAAGCGATGCGCCTATTATTGCGAGTGATGCTGCAAGAGCTATCATCGGACCAGTTTTTACATCTTTTATCTTCTCCATAGTAGCCATTAAAACCACCAAGGAAAGCATAACTCCGCCCATAACTGCTAGTGACTCGTTAATATTTGGAGCAGATGAAATTAAAATGGACATTATAGCTATTTCGCCAATGAGTATACCTATGGCTGTACATGCACCAATAAGTGCTGCAACAGCAGGTATGGCCTTTTTAACGTTTCCAGCGGCATATAATATAACCCCTAAAACCGCTCCTATTCCTATAATAGTTGCGTTTGCTGCTACAAGCCCGTTCATATTAGTTTTTGCAATTATATCAACTGCCTTTGCAATTAATATGAATGACCCTCCGAGACCTATCATAGCAACTGCCATAGATTTGAAATCTTTATCAAGCGTTCCTGTAGTATCAAAACTATTAATAGCTGCTATTCCGGCAAAGAATGACAGTATACCAAGCACCATACCCAAAACTGTTGAAAGTGTTGCTGCCCACTGATTTCCATTCATAGATGAAACCATGACACTTATTTCTTTTATAGCTTTTGTTATTAGGTATATGCCGATACCAAGTCCCGCCATTACACCGCCAATACCTTTAAACACGTTTCCTATTGACGGTTTTGCTTGTGATTTCATCTTTGCACTTATAATTGACACAAATCCTATAAAGCCTATTGTTGCTGCGATAAATGTTTTATTAGCATCCATCTTTTTAAGTGCAGTATCAAGCATTTCTGTAAGTGGAAGTTTATTTATTTCATCCACTATGTCACTAAATGCAGGTAATATCATCTGGAGTGCCTTTGCAAGAACAAGAATTCCTAATGCACTTCCAAGCTTAATCTGACCTGCTGCAGCAATAACACCAGCAAGTCCTGCAAACATAGATATAAATCCAGCCCAATGCTTATCAACATCTTCATACGGAAGTTCTGAGAATTCAGCCAAAGCCTTAACAAGCTGTCTCATAGAAAATGCAAGTGCTAATAAAAGCACAGATCCTTTAGGCAAGGTTGCTGAATATTTACTAAGTGCTATCGCGGCTGCAGTTACTCCTCCAAGAAGTACCAATGCCATTTCAACTTTCCACCAAGCTTCATTTGCACTTTCTATATCTATCTTAGATAAAATAGCAAGTGCTGCTGCAAGCACGGTCATTGAAGCTGACAACATAAGAATTGAACGACTTATACCTGAGAAGTTCTTTCTAAACTGGGCACCTTCAATTTTCTTAGATAATGCGCCAATTACAATTGAAAGGACTGTAAATACTCCAACAAAAGCCGCCATTATTCCTGCTGCATTCTTGAGTTTTGTCTGGTCAACTAATGTAAGGAGTGCTAATGAACCAGCAATCATAGCAAACGCCTTCGCTATATCTGTGATCATTGATGTTTTTGAAAATTGTTTCTTCAGAATCTTATTAAGGCTTGTAAATACTCCTGATATAGCAGCTGCCATATCTCTAAATTTTGATGCAACATCAACAGCAGCTCCAACAAGAGCAAGAAGTGCGACAGATAAAGCAATTGCCAGTATTCTACCTGGTGTAAGATTCTTTATAAGATTAGATAAGGCTCCTGTAATAGTATCGAATGCACCTTTTACTTTAGATGTATCGATTCCGAGACTCTCGAAGAATTCGCCTATCTTTTTGGCTGCATCGCTAAGAAGTCCACCCAATACTACAAACACAGATTTTATATAATCAAATATCGTAGTTGAGTTTTTATTAGCTTCTGCAAATCTGGCTCTCAAACCATCAAATAGTTTGGAGAAATTTGTAAATAGTGTGATTATTCCTTTTCCTATAGTGAGTGCCGCTGCGCCTATTACTGTTGCAACGAGTTTTACGGCATTGCCTAATTTTTGGATTGGTGTAAGTGCTTTATTTGAGTTATCACCTACTCCTTTTGTTACTGTTCCGAATATCACACCACTAGAAGATGCAGATGCAAAATTTTCATCCATCTTCTTTATTACAGTATTTACTTTTTCAATTGGTCGCTCTGTTCCTGATATAATCCTCTTTAAAGAATCAAACCCTTTCTTTATCTTTGAAAGTACTGATTGGATAGTCTTTGAATTCTTTATAAAGTTATCTGTCGCAGAAACCAATTTACCAATTATGCTTATAAACTTCTGTGTACCGAGATATACACCGCCAACAAATAAACCACCAAGAAGCTTTAGTGCGCTTATAAGCTTTTCAAATATTCCTGAAAGTGCTTCTGTTATTGTTCTGAATATGCCCATTTCTTCTGCATATTCGGATATGGCTGTAATAAATGCACCTATATACGCAGTAAATGTCGTGAACATCTCGAGAAGCGACCCAAATGGTCTTGCCGCTGGTATAATGGCTTTAACAATTGCGGTGAATGCGGACGCGACAAGTTTTCCTGCATTAAACAATCCTTGGAATGTCAAATATAAATTTCCAAGCATCTTTTCTGAAGGGATAAGGGTCTTTGTAAATTCCTTAAATGACCTTGTAAGCTTATCCAAAGTTTTTGCTCTTTCGCTTGCTTGGTCTGCAAATAAAGAATACCAAGCTTCTCTTACAGCATTAAGTGGTCCTATTACGACATTAAGCAGATTAACGAATGCTTCGATTAAAGAGTTTCTCTCGCTCCATAGTCTTAGCGTCTCATTTCTTCTTTCTCCACCAGCAGCGAATACATCCCACATTGTATTAGCAAGGCCTGTCCAAAGTTTCTTAGCCTGCTCATAGTTACCAAAGATAAGCTCGAATGTATTCATCCAGCCGGTTGAAACTGCATCCTTTACAGAATCAATTGCTTCCCTGAAAGTCTTCGCTTCCTGACCAGCTCTAAATGCTTTGTTACCAAGCGCAAGAGCATCATCAGATAATGATTGCATGGTACTTTCAAGTTCTTCTGTTGATATATTTAAATAATCTGCAGTTTCTTGTAAATCCAGAACTCCATTCTTATAATCATCGACATAATCAAGAAGTTCTGAAGTTGTAAGGTTGCTTTGTGTTTTTCTTAAAGTATCGTATACTTCATTAAGCCTAACTGAGAAGTCACCATATGTTTCCAAAGCTTTAGACATTACTTGCGCAGTCATCCAACCATCTTTCATGTTCTCTTCAAAGTTGGTTAGTGTTACTTCATGACCTTTAAGGGTTTCAAAGTATCCATCAGCAACCTGCGTAAGTGTTCCAGCTGCTACACCGGCTTCTATTAGTGACTGCTTGAACTGCATTGTATCCATTCTTGCGGTCTGAATCCACTTCCAGTTCTGCCTATCCATTTTTCCCTTGGCGATAGCTTTAGAGAAACCTTCCATCGCATGCGAAGCAGATTCTGCATTACCTCCTGCAAGTGCTGCAGCATTCGCAATACCCATCATCTGTGTTACAGCATCATGTAGCGCAACGCCATTTGATGTGAACTTAGCGATATTGTTTGTCATGTCGACAAGATTATATGAAGTCTCGTCGGTAAACCAGTTAAGCTTATTAATTTCATCTGTTACTGTCTTTATATCTTCTCCTGTTGCGGCAATAATTGTCTGTACTGCCTGTGTCTTCATGGCATATTTATCGAAGCCCATAGACACCTGATCAACAGAAAGAGACTTAACAAGTGCTGTTCCCATGTCCATAGCAGCAGATGTAATCTTAGCAATTGCTGTGATACCTGCTATCTCAAGAACAGAGAACTTGCTTGTTGCTTCTGTGATTGTTTCTGTAATTCCGGCTAAAGAAAATCCCTTAGATGCTTTTCCAAGCTCTTCTAAGGATTTTGCCGAGTCAAAGTTAAGTGACTTTTTTAAACTATCCAAGGTGCTCATACTTTGAGCTACATTTTTCTCAAAGTCAGCGTTATTGAACCGCATCTCAACAACGCGTTCATCAATAACTGTTGTCATGAAGTCACCTCCCTTGCTATTTGTGCAATTATGGGACTAATGGCGTCGTCTATGAAATGTTGTCCAGGAACCCAACTTCCAGATTTTGTACAGTGTCCCCTATCGACAAGTACAACAACATTTATTCCACCTTCTATGTCATCATTAGTCCATATGAGCCTTACCTGCCCATCCTCATTAACTATTTCATAGTTCCATGAGCTTGATGCTAAGCCGGTATCGACAGGAGTAGCTGCACGAAGTGCTTCTACCCCCATCTGACCGTATTTGCTTAAAATTGACGTATAGTCTTTATTTAGAAGTGACTTAAAATACTGATCGGTTTTACTAAAATCCCCTTTTCCTCTAAAGTAAACCCCCATTTTGAAGTCATCCTCCATACCTCTTTCTTGCTGCTTCCATTTGTTTTCTTCTAGAAGCAAGATCCGAAGAAGTCATCTTCTTTTTCTTGTTATCCTTTGGTTTGTTGTTAATTGCGCAAATCTTTACTAGAGTTATAAGTCTGTTTAAATGCCAATATTGACATTCAAAAGGAATATTCTGAGCTGTCATCCAATAATAGATTTCTTCAGACGTTATAAACTTACCTTTCTTAGAACTCTTTGTTGCTTCTTTTTCCTCTTCTTCAGAAAAAGTTGTAGCGGTCATTGGATCGTTTATGTACTTACCTATCTCTTCAACTTGTTCTTTAGAGAGGAGCCTTAATGCTAAAGGGTTTTTTGGCTTCTTACCAATAATCATCATTTCGATGTAATCTAAAGACTCTTCAGCCGTTTTTTCAGATGAAAGAAAAGGTTTATGATACTTTGATTCCCATTTAGATATAGAAACAAGTGAATGTTCTAAAATTAGGTCAACTGCATCAGTCTTAATGAACTCTTCTTTTGTTTCATCCCATAACTCTTTTGCGTCAATATGTAGCGGTAACATTTATTTAATCCTTATACAGTAGGAAGTGGTGAAATAGGTGTCATAACCTCCTGTCCCTCAACCAAAGGAACAGTTGACTCAGCCTGAACCTGAGCTGTATCTTTTGCTGTATCTACAAGTGAAAGACCAGCTTTCTCAGCCATCTCACGCTGCTTATGTGCGGCTTCTACTGCTTCCTTAGGGAATATTCCATTTATAAATGCTGCTGCAGCCTTATCATCGGTTGCAAGGAGCATATAAAGATCAGAATAAGCCTCTGTAAACTTGAAGTTATTAAGAACCTCAGGTGTCTTGATGAATGTTCTTCCATCGGGTCCCTTAACACCATAAGACTTATCAACAAGCATCTTGAATGTGTCTGCGAGAGCCTGTCCATCCATCATAGACATGATGTGTTTCATATAGTTCTCAAGACCTCCGGGTGTTCTCCACTCAAGATCAAGAAGCTCACCTTTTGATAAATTAAAGTAGAATGTTTCTGTTCTTTCATTACCGTTATAGTCGGTATATGTGTGATCCCATTTGTACATAAAATAATGTCTCCTTTCATTTTTCCTTACAAAAAGGGAGCCTAGCTCCTTATAGGAAAGCTAAGCCCCCAATTAAATTACTTAAATTAGCCCTGAGCTGAGAAGAAAGATGCAATCTCATCAGGAAGAGGAAGACGTGCAGGAACTGCATCTGCTGCTTCGATTTCATTAACTGCGTCAGCTTCAACTGCTGCCTTACCATAGAGAATCTCCTCGAAAGCTGTAAGCTTCTCAGAATCAACGTTAGTTGATATAATCTGAAGATGAGCTGTAGGCTTCTTTCCTGCAACATTTACAGGTGTTGTAGCAACTGTCCATGAGAATGTTGTAGGCTCGGGTGACTCATTAACAGTTCCGCGGCTCTTCTCAGAAGGCTGAGCCTTGCAACCATAAGCAATGTGGATAATATATCCTGCATCACCAAGATCATTTACATCATCACCGATAAGTGTTCTCCATGAGAACGCAAATCCCTTTCTTGACTGCTGAGAAACAAGTACTCCAGGAGCAATCTCTGCTGTTCCATCGCACTCGTCGAACTCCTTAGGAGACTGGAAAGCCTCAATTGTAAATCCGAAGTCCTCGGCAGAAAGGATTGATGCATACTTAATATTATCTGCGTAATGCTTGTTCTCCTCTGCACCTGAAGGAGACTCATTAACTGCTGTAAGACCATTCCATACAACACCAGCATCATATGTTCCTGCTGTTGTGCCAGTCTTGAAAAGCATTCCTCTATCTACGCCGGCTTCAAACTTCTTCTCGCCGACAGCATCCCATACTGCAAGTATAGCCATTTTCATTCCTCCTTGTTAATATACCAATCTGAACTGGTCGTAATGTTTGTTATCTGATTGATAATGCCTTTGTTGCACGCTCATAGGAAGTTGTGCAAGTTTCAAAGGTAAATCAGAATCTGGATCGTCATAGATGCATGTAACGTAGTACACTTTATCTATCTTGTAAGGTAAATTGTCTGCGTAATCAGGCTCTAGTTTTGCCCTTTCATATACGATGCATGGAAACTTCATCTTAAAATCTGAAGGCGGTTCAAAGTAAACATTATTTGAGCCTAATAGATTACGGAGTAGATTGCTCAGGTTCAACCGTTGGCCCATTGTATACCTCCCCTAGGTTAAGAATTATTCTTGGATAGTTAGTCTGATCAACAGAAGTAACTTCCCAATAATTATTGTTCCATTTCACATATTTAATTGAAGGGAAATGCTGATTGATATACGGATCTGCGACTATACTTATCCGGCTGTTAATGACAATATTGTCATTTGTTGATGTTGTCACTTCAACTGAACGATTGGTTTTCTGCAACACTTCGCCAGAGTATTCTTTCTCTGATGGAACAGGTTTCCATACATCTGGAGCTGTTTCAGTCTGAATACAAAAGCCTACAAAACCGTGAAATCTCATCATTTCCCTCCAATATTTTTAGGCAAAAAAATAAGAGCTTAAAGCTCTACCGATTTACCCTTATTTTGACATTTCCTTAATTAGCCCTGAGCCTCGTTATTAGCCTGGGTCTCATTGAGAAGGATTGTCATTGCTGAGAAAGGTCTTGTAAGTGCACCAGACATTCTTGTCTCAATGAGGTACTGATACTCATTGAACTTGATGTCGAAATCATCGAACATGCCCTTCTCGCGGTTTGTATCTCCACCTACTGTATAGTCGTTAAGGTTAACGATTACACCAAGGAGATCCTTATTATCAACCTGCTTGCCTTCCATAACTTCTACAGTTACAATTCTAGCAACACGAAGTTTTGTAGCAAGTGCATTGATATCGTTGTAAAGAGGGTGACCCATCTTATCTTCAAGAAGGAGGCACTCTGTGAGAACATCCTCAGTTGTGAAGAGTGTGGGGTTACCTGATCCCTTATACTGCTTACGAGCACGAAGAGTTGCCTTAATGAACTCCTTGTACTTTACATCTTCGTCAGCATTAGATGCAACGTTAACGTTAACCTTGATGTTGTAAAGAGGTACGTCGTTAACGATAGATCTGATGTGATCCTCTTTGATCTTATACTTGTTGTTGGCTGTTCTGCCATCACCGATAAGGATTGCACGAGCCTTCTCCTCATCAAGCATGATCTGCATCTCTTTCTTAATCCAAACTACAACATCGAACTCCTCGATATCAAGGATGTCATCTCTGTCAAGTGTCTGGAACTTATAGATTGTCTGAGGGTCAGTTGTTCTTCCCAAGAGCTCGAATACTTCGGGATCTTTCTCATCACCCTTTGTGTAACCCTTTGCTCTAGCCTCATCTTCAGTGATGTTAGCATACATTGACTTGATTCTCTTGAAAGGAACCTTCTTAACACCACCCATAACAACATCAACCCAAGTTGTATCTCTCTTGATAAACTCAGGAATAGCTGACTGAGCCTTGTAATCAGGGAAGAGCATATCAAGGTCTCTTACACCATAAGTCTGGCTTGCTGTTGAGTTGCTGGGAAGTAAGTTCATTCCTGTTGTGTCAATTGAGTGTGCAAGGCAATAATCGTTGAAAGCCTGCTTGAGTGATCCACCGGTCTTAGCTGAATCGAAGATAGCCTTAACATCTGAGTGCTCAAGAACATTCTCCTGCTTCTTCTCATCAACTTCAAACATATTCTGTTTCATTATTTCTCCTCCTTCGTCTGAGTGTTCTACTTCGTCGTCGGAATCATCAGATGTAACCATTCCAACGAGTGCTGCACATACTTTCTTGTACTTTTTTGGCATCTCTTCGTATGCCTCGGCAAGGGTCTGTCCGCCTTCAGATTCCTCTTTGTTGTCATCTGAGTGCTTCAATTCGTCATCTTCCTTGTCTTCTTTGGAATCTTCTTTATTTTCAGTCTCATCTGCCTGTTCCTTAGATTCCTCTTCTTTAGATTCATCTTTCTCGTCCTCATCTTCCTCATCGTCATCTGAGTGAGAAATGAAATCTTCTGTGAATTCACAATCGCCTTCTGCGTTGTAGAAGAACATTCCTGTTTCTCCATCCACACCATGTTCAAAGAACTCATCTATAAGAGCTTCTTTGTTAGCACCAGCTAACACAAGGCTAACTTCTTTAATATCTCCGTGCATAACGTCACCATTCTGTTCAGAAAGGTTGTTTGCAAAGATTGAGAAGCTTACAAGAGATCCTGAATGAACAAGTTCTTTGGCAGTATTACCCATATCGGTATTAGCGCATTTAGCATAGCCGTATACGCCTTCGTCTCTGTTTTCAAGGTCTACATAACCAAGCACATTATCAAGATCTTCGTGATTATGGTTGTAGACGAGAGAGACTCTCTTACCATCCATGTGGGCAAAAGCATTGTGACGGATTGTTCTGCCATCTGAGCATTTAACGTCGTTCTTCGTTACCCATCCGGCAAAGTCATAATCTTTGGTTTTTGCTCCCATTTTGACTTTTTTCCTCCTTCTTAAAATAATCTGGGTTCCTGAGACTCGTCGTTAACGGGAGCCTCCTCTACTTCATCTGATTCAGTTGGTATCATTGGATTTTCCAGTTCCTGATTAGAAACATTTAGATGCTTATTTCTAAGTTCATTAGCCTTCGGATCATCAATAGGCTTATAACCCATGACAGCTCTGAACTCATTTGAAGTCATTATCTCCGCTGTAGTAAACTTATCAGCGATATCAGCAATCTGAGATACCGGAACAATGCCAAATGGACTATTGAAGTACATTATTGACTGTCCTCTTGTTCTGGCGTTCTTTGATAAGAACTTGCGCTTCATCTCTGTTGTAATAACTTCCAGAATAGGTTTTATTGTATGCTGCTGATAATTAAGAAGTTCCTGCTCTGTGGCAGTACCATTTAAGATACCCTCTGTAATACCCAGCTCTGTAAAAAGCTGTAACTGAAGGTCTTTAACCTGTTCATATAGAGTATTCTCTACTGGACGATTAAGCTGTATTACTCTTTCTGTGGCATCAATGTAACCGATACCATATGGAGAATTCTGCATCTGATCTTCAAGAGCTTTCTTTCTCTTCTCAGCTTGCTTCTCTCTTGTTTCTCCCTTTATCTGATAAGGAAGCTGTACAAGAATATCGAGTCTGTTCGAAGAGTAGTTCTTGCTATCGGCAGAATCTAAAAGTGCCATTTTAGAAACAAGTCTTTTTAATGTTGAATTTGGTGCGTTCATTACTTCGTAGAACGGGTTGTTAATAATAGCCACAACCGATTTAGGCGCGTATAACTCTTCCTTTTTACCTGTTTTCTCGTTATATGCCCTTGCTTTAATCCAATCAGGACCCCATTCTATTATTTCTCCGACTCTCATCGTGTATATGTCAAATGAAGCCGTCTCTGGATTGATGTCAGTATCAATTGGAAGTAATGCTACTGCTCCTTCTTCGCACATTGAATAGACTGCATCTTTAATAAAATCAATGCCTATCTGATCAATGTTTGCTGATAACGTAAGACACTCATTTAATCCATCATTTATAACAGACTTAAAGTTTCCATCTTCATCACACTGGACATGTTGGATTCTATTTGCTGCTACATCTAGAGCAATACGATTATAAATAGTAGAAACTAATGTCTTTTCTGTGGTAGGGTAGAAAACATGTCTATCCTCCCTAGTATATGACCCGCCATAATACGTTCCAGTATAATAATTAGTCGGATCTCTTCCCATAAACGCGTTCCAAGCGTGTTGGAGTCTGTCTCTAACGGACATATCTTCTCCTCCCATTATTTCTTCTTTTTATCAATCCTAAACTCTTGAATATCTTTAAGAGCTGAACTGATCGTTACCTCTTTGTCTGTGTCATAATCCATGAAGGTAATCTGTCCATCGCTCTTTGACCATTTGTAGACTTTATCTCCGGCTAATATATATCCATAGCTATCTTCATCATAAGATTTGAGTTTGTCTAAGAGCTTTGACGTATCTTCATGGGTACGAATATCTTCATCTTTCATACCAAACATCTTCTTTAGAGAATCTGTATTAAATACTCTTGTTGATTGTTTCTTTTCCTCAGTCTTCTTTGCCTGCTTATCTGCTTTAGCTTTGGGCTCGGCCTTTGCTTTCTTTGATGCTCCAGCTGCAGCTTTCTTACTAGCCTTATCTTTTGCAGCTTTTGCAGGCTTAAATTTCTTAGTTGATATATCAGATTTCGATTTCTTAGACGAAGATCCTTTACCTTTCTTTTTGGATTTAGAATCCTTACTTAAAAGTTCTTGAATCTTCTTTTCCCCGTTTTTTATGCTTGTCTTAAGGTTTTTTGTCTTCTCTTCAGTAGTCTTACCCTTTACACCACTACTAATAAGCTTCTTAAGCGTTGGATCACTTTTTGCTTGTTCTTCAACGAGCTCTTTATCGGGGTTTGCCTTTGCATATCTTCCTGGTTCTTTACTCTTGTTTAAATAATTCTGATAAGCTTTGGCATCGTAAAAGTAAAACCATTTGCCCGAAGCGAGTTTAACCTTTGCTATGTATCTGTGATTAGCCCAGGTTTTCCCTTTAGCTGAATGCTCTAAGTAACCGGGGCAAAAATCATTTCGCATGTATTTCTCCTTTACTCAAAAGCATCTAAGTTTGCCTTGTATGCAACCCAGGCATCCATCATTGCAGCTACATTATCGATTTTCTGATCGTAGCGCTTCTTATGGAGTTTACGGTTACCATTTGTATCTTCTATTACGATGCAGTTACCCATTGCAAATTTCATAAGCTCTTCATCAAATAGAAGCATTCTTTCTTCTGAGAGTTTCTTAAGTTCTCCAAGAGGAACGGACTCTGTCTTAGCTCCCTGAATAACCTTAACTATTCCAAACTCTCCATTTTCTCTTCCCCATCTCTCAACGAACTCTTGAGCATTGTACGGGTCGTATCCAAAACAGATAACATCATAATCTTTAGACATTATGTACTCGTCTAAATCTTCATAAACGCTCATCATATTAAGGACTATTCCATCAAGCACAATAAGACTTCCTTCTTGCATAAAGTCGTCATACTTCTGCCTCATGGCAGTTGGAAGTTTCTCAAGTGTATTTGATGATATGTAGCTTCTTGTCTTGATACCAAAGCATCCATTTTTAAGCGGGAAAAGGAATGTGAATGCACAGAAGTCATCACCTTGTGAAAGGTCTGCACCGAGTGCGCAGGGCATCTGCCAATAATCTTTCTTTCTGTGCGGAAGTGTTTCTTCATAAGTAAAGAAATAAGTATATCCCTCCATAGGGATTCCAAATCTCTTTGCCAAAATATCATTTCTCGCCTGAGGAGCGTTTTCTGCTCTCTCAACGTCAAGCTGATACGTCTCATAACTTACAGTCTTGCCAATATTAGGATTTGCTTTAATCCACATATCGGGCTTTGCTACTTCATCTAAGGAGTCAAGCTTATACCACCAAATAGAGATATGGGGTGCTTTAAACTCTCCCTTAAGTATGGACTTAAGCTCCATTTTGATGTCGTCGCCAGCACCATTTCTAACGCACCCCTCAGAACTCATCGCTATAATTAAATAATCATCAAGCTTCGAAGCGGATTGCTCAACGGCACCAATAACATCTTCTCTAATATCGCCAGAAAGCCACTCATCAATAGTTGCATATTTACATCTAAGACCCTGAAGTTTATCAATCGTCATAGGTCTAATCTCAAGTAGAGATCCTGTAAGGAAATTCTCAATTCCTTTCTTAGTAGATGCGAGCTTTACTCTATTTGCCTTGCTTCCTGTGGTATTTTGTAGAGATCCTTCAGTTAAGAATTTAAACAGGGCTCCTCTGGCACGTACAATAGCAGTTCTAATTGGCGAAAGTACTTCGTCAGCCTGCTTCATTGTAGGTGCTGTTGTTATTCCGTGAGTAGTATCTGGGTCGACATTAAGTCCATAAGACTGATGGCAAGAGCCATACATAGATTTCGCAGCGCCTCTGGCCACAATAAGATATTGCTTCTTTGTAAGTCTTCGTTTTAATACTTTTCGCTCATACTTCTTTGTATCTGGATCGTATACAGACCTTTCTTCAAAGTAGTACCAGCCAAAAACTTGTTCTGCCCAGAGTTTAAATGAATCTAAGAGATGTAAATCACTACCATCAGTAAGTGTCATCTCCTCTTCACAGTAAAGAATCCATCCCTCTACTGCATCTTCATCATAATAGACTCCGGGGTTGGCTATGAGCTCATCTATCCTGTTCATTTCGAGCGAAATTTCCTGACATACAGGTATTTCTCCACGAATTACAGCATCCCTAAACTGTCCGTAGTACTTCGGAACTGCTGTATTGGATAACATGGTTTATAGCTCCTTAATCGTCGTCTTTCTTCTTTTCTTTATTACCCTTCTTGATATATCGGATTTGATTATCGGGGTGTCCAAAATTATATAATGTTGCTATTGTGTCGTAGACATCCATACCTGTATCAGCCCAGTTCTTAACGGTTCTTGCCTTAGACATAAGCTGATCAATCTTGTTAAAGCTACTCTTTTCTTCAGCAGCTGTCATCCTATCAAGTTCTGACTCCCACCTAATTCTGTTAAGTGCTTCGCTAAGCTGCTGGTTTGTCATCTGACCTTTATACTTAGCAACTTCAGATGCTTTACCAGATTTGAGTACTTTGTCCTTCTTTTCCTCAAACTCTTTCTCAAGCTTAGCCTGCTTTGCTTTTTCAGCTCTAGCTTTTCTTGCTTTCTCAAGCGCAGCTTTCTGCTTTTTAGCTTTCTTCTTAGCTTCAGATTTAGCTTTTAAAGAACTTCTCCATCCGGCTTTCTTTTCAGAAGAAGAATGGTCTTTTGAATCAAGTGGATACGGAGGTCCATTCTGCTGTCCCCATTTCTGGCCAAGAACACCATGATGGGCTAGATAATTAGAACTATAGTCGTTTCTCATCTTAACCCCCATTTTGAATTATTTTTCTTTACGGTGTAATGGTAACTTGTTTACTTCTGATAATGCTCTTTCTCCAGTGCCATTACCGCCTAGATCTCTGTATGGTTCATAAATGTAATGTTGTAAATCTTCATAATCTTCCACTGAAATCCATCCCTGGTTAATGTAATAATTACATTTCCCCATAAGATTTTCGTGTAAAAGACCAAGAAGCGCTCTTCTTTCTGGAGTCTCCTTGGGTTTTCGTTTCTCTTGATATATATTATTTACAAGTGTCCAAAATCCTGTACTTGCAAACATTGCTACTACGAATGTAGTGAGCAGTTCCGGTGTCAACATAGTTTCTCCTCCTGATGTTTATTAAGAGGACCATTTATCTACAGCTACACTAAGTCTCCATTCGTACTCTGCACACTCTTTGTTCATCTGATCAATCAAATATGAGCTTGCGGTTGATATATCGAATAAGAGCTTAACCTTAAGCACTATATAGGATTTGACCATATTAAGAATTTTATTATCCTGTATGTATTCGCTCCACTCTGTTGTTTCATCACTGATTTCAAAACCATCTTCAGGTCCGACACCAAGCTGTTGAAGTGTAGCAAATGCAGTATTAATATGTAAAATAAGGTCTGGATCAAAGTATTCGTCAGGTCCGAGGAGCTTTCTTACTGATCCTAAAATACTATTTGTGCTCTCAGCCATATTAGTCCTTTCTGAATATGCACGTAACATACTCTTTACTGTTTATATCTGCTTATACTTTTAAAGAAGCTTAATATACTTCTTCATTGCATATCCAACGTTGGTTGGGTCTTTATCATCCGCGCTCTTTGAAAGCTTAACTTTATACCACTTCTCGCCATCGCCCTTGAATTCCTTGTTTGGCGACATAACGATAAGCTTAGTTCCTTTACCGAGAATTGCAATCTGATTGTTAGGCTCAATCTTTGGCTTGCTTCTGATATTAAGATTCATCTTTACTCCATCAACAACTGCTTCAACTTCATCTTCTTTCTTAGGTTCCTCAACAGGAACTTCAGGAAGCTGATCTTCAACTTTACTCACGTCTTCAATAAAGCTCTCAGCAACTTTCTCGGTTGTAACTTCCGGTAAAGGCTGAACGTCTTTGAATTTCTTATTTCTAGCCATTATTATTTCCTCCATAAAATTGTGTCATTAGGTCTTCGTTCTACGATTTCATCAATCATTAGTAGTTCTTCATCACCATAATGAATTGCATTGTGTGTTCTTATAGAAACACATATAACATTTTCTGGATCAAATACTGCAGGACTTTTATTTATGACGTCTTCAACTGTAATTGGATTGATGTGATGAATTATTATTGTGCCTCTAATATCTCTGCCTTCAACACCTAAATCACATCCCATATCCCTGATAATCATCTTCCTGCGAAATGTTTTCCATTCAAATGATTTGTATAGTATCTGATTTAAATATCTTTCATTACCAAAGGTAATCTCTCCAGCTTTCCCACCAAGTCTTAAATATCTATATCGTTCTATATATGAGGGAATCTGGATTAACTCGGAATAAGATCTCTTATTCATCTTTTGAATCGCCTCTATATTTCTGCATGGCACTAATAGCATCTGCATAAAGTATCTCCATTTTCTCTGCAGACTCAATTGCAGATGTCTTAGCAGCAAGAAGTTCATTCTCACGTCTAAGTTTTTCAAGTTCAATCTCGTTCTTGACTGTGCCAAGCTTTAAAAAATGTGTGATAACTTGTGATGAAGCTGTTCCATCACGAAGTTGTTGTTCAGCTCGATCAAAAGCAAGAGCTATCATCTGATTCTCTCGCTCTTCTGGTGTTGCTGCTGGGTGAGATTTGCCTTGTTTTAATTTTTCATCCCCACTTTGTTGTGGGTCTTTGGCTCTTCTACCCATATTATTTCTCCTTTTGTTATACTTCTGGGTGCTTCTCTAGAGGTTTCACTATACTTTCATGAACTTTTTCACTATTGTTTATTGGGTTAGGAAACATTTAATGAAAGAAAGGAGACATCTACAAATGTCAGAGGAAAGAAGTGAAGCCTCCAAAGAAGCACCCAGGGTAAAACCAAAAATATAATTATTCCCTCGGGGAATTTTTAAGGACAGGCGCGAAATCAGGTGGGGGGTGTTTTTCGCCGACCCCCCGCCTCTGTCTTTAAACTCATTTGCGTGCTATCCTATAAAGACCTGGAAATAAATTTAAAATGTCATTAACAGCATGATTAATTGCTAATTCATTTTCTTCATCTGTTAATTCATTTGATGTTACTGCCATACGAGCCAGTAGACCATTAGTGTTGTAATTGTTTTGTTCATCAAAAGCAAGCCAACTTTCATAGTCCTTGAAAGGGTCATAAGGATTGTCCACTGTTGTAAGCATGTATTCACCTTGAATTAATGGGTCATGGGTATCTATGATGTCTACAGTATCCATGTATGACTTCTCCTTTCTTAAGATTAATAGATATTAATAAATAGAAACTGTTAATCAATTCAATAGTTTACCTTGTCAAATGTATTTTGAAACAGTTGAAGGCGAAACACCAATTGCATCGGCTATTTCACGAAGCGAATAACCAGAAGCTGACATTGCTTTCATACGGGATACCTGTGAATCACGTATGGTTCTAGTTTCATGAGGCATGGCAAGTTCTTTGAATTTGTCAGAATCTGTATTGTTAAGTATCTGGATTAGTTTATTATTGGTTATTGCTCCTGCTTGTATAGCTTCCCATTCCTTTTCATTAATATCTACGCGTTGTTTCTTTGCATTGACCTGCTGTCTTGCATCTTGAATAGCCTGCCCCCTAATCTTCTTTTTCTTATCATTAGAAGCTTCCCACTCAGGGTGTGCTTTTAACTGAGCGTTATACCTCTCATTAGCCAGTATAAGGGCCTGCCTCTCTCTTGGTGCATTCTTCTGGGCTATAGCAAGTTTAGCATTAAGTGATTCGACTTCTTTAGCGTATGCCTTTCTTGCAGATGGGTTATACTCTAGATTAGGGGTATCAACATACGACTTACGGGCTTTGTTTGCAAGGTCTTTCATGCTGTTAGCATAGTCGGCATATATGTTCTCTATCTTACTTCCAGAAGAGAGCTTGTATGCATCTTTAGCTTCAGCCATCTTAGTTGATGTGGTCTTTCTTGTAATAACCTTTCCTGTATAAACGGGGGTCTTTGCTCCTGTTTCGGGATCGGTTTCAAACTCATATACATTCTTACCCGTGTCCTTATCCTTATGTTTCTTTACCTGCTGGTATGTTAAATCTTTAATAGGTTCCCATATCTTCTCACCAGTCTTCGGGTCAATCTTGTAGTTGAGTTTTCTTGCATCTACATATTCTTTAGACTTGGCTTTAGAAATTAATGTAGAGGCTCCGCCCCCCTTATCTTTACCTGCTTTTGGCTGCCACTTGTCTTTTAGCTGTTGAATTCCATTGTCTTTCTCAGACTGCTTATAGTTAAGGTTATGCTTCTCTGCATCAATAACAACCATTGAATGTTTAACCGCTCTAGCAATCTCATCCCAACCTGCACCACCAATAGTCATATCAGTAATAAGGTTAGATACTTTACCCATTTCTGTCTGTTTAGTCTGTGCCTTCATCTTTGGCATTCCTTCATAACCAGGGTAAGCTGCCTTAGGGTCGAAGTCTTTAAGCTGTGACAGTGGTGAATGTGTTCTTATCTTTACATTCTTTGTTGGTATTACAAGTACAGTATCTCCATCAAAGTCTGCTCCAGATAATCTTTCTGCAACCTTAGAGTTTATGCCTACAGCATCCATAGCATTATGCATTACTTTGTTTGCTGTTGCCTGTCTGTTATTTACAGTGAGTTCGGGTATTTCAAAGATTCCACCATGAGGATAACGAATGAGTACAACCTTTTCGCCATCTTTATATGCGGGCGCATAGATCTGGTTGTCTTTCATATCTGAGATTGGAAGTATTACTTTCCATGATTGTCTCGGAAGAGCTGCTGCATGAAGTTCAACAGCGGCTGCATCACAACTATCAGCAAATTCTTTAAGGAGTTTCTTCTTGATAGCAGGGTTTGTCATCTGCATGATTGTTTCATACTCATCACGCTTATTGGCTGCCGCAAGATTAAGCTGTTTCTTTGCAAGTTCAGGATTCTGTTTGGATAAGAACTGAGAAGCTAATCTATCTCTCTGTTTATCCCAGTCTCCTTCTTCTTTACAAAGATTCAGTGCTCCTCTTTGTTTTGAAATGGTTGCACCGAAAGGATTTATTGGATCGTCTTTGTCTGACATCTTCTTAAATACTTCTTTTCCATTTGGATCAGGATTTATTCCAGGTGTTCCAACATGTTTGTTAGTATTAAAGATAATATCTACGCCCTTTGGCATTATACTTTCATCAGCAGCATACATTGCCATTCCTTTGAGGTAGTGTGTTCCGTCAACATTTATTCTGACCTGACCATACTGTTTCTCTCCAAGGTCTAAATCTTTCACTCCTCGACGAAGTTCAATAACTCCATCTTTCTCAGTACCGCCTTCTTCAGCATAACGTATCATTACTCTCTTAGACGATACTTCATCGGGATAGTGCAACTTCTCTGTTACTGCTCCCTTTTCAACAAATCTATCATCCATGGTTTTAATGTTAGTCATGTTGTTGACTACATCTTTATATGTTGTTCCGGGTTCGGCAAGTACAGTAATATAAGTCTTCTGATTTGGATGAAGTCCCATCTGAGGAACCTGAACTGTAATTCTTTGATAACCTTGCTCTTCCAGCATTGCAACTGCTGTGTTAAGCTTTGTTCTAGTTACTCCCATATCTAGTTCAGTTCCGGGACTGATATCAATATATCTTCCATCCTTATCAACGTTAGATTTTAGGGTGTTTGATACATTGGTAAGAACATCTGTCTTGTGCTCTTCATAAGCTTTCAAATATGATCTTATGCTTGACTCGTTCTCACCCATTCTTCTTCCAATTTCTGTATTGGAATATCCATGCTCTTTGAGTTTAACAGCATATGCCTGTTTGGCTGCCATTTCCTCATTCTTAGCAATGGAAACTTTTGCTCTCAACTTTACAACGCTTGGATTTCCAAATCTGTCTGTAATGTTGTATAGCTTTGCAATATCTCTTTCAGAATATAATTTCCCTGTATCTGGGTTGATTGTTTTCTTGAGTTTCCTAACAGCAACGTTAAATCCTTCTTCTCGCTGATAAGGGTCCTCTCCAGAGCCTAAAGGATATCTTCCAGAACCAATAATAGCTCCATCCTTTTTGCTTCTTCCGTAATGCATCAGAACGCCGGTTGACATTAGTTTATCCCTCCAACTTCATTTTTTGCGCTACTTTGTCGAACAATACTATTTTGTTCATGATCGGTTTTATATCCTTCGCTGTTGGATTACCAACCATAATGTCATCGTTTTGATAGATTCTAAGTTCTATCTCAGTATCCTCTGGTTTGATTTTGTACTCTAAAAAGAATAAGGCCGCATAAACTTCCAATTGCCTAAGTTTGGCTGGAATTTTACCGGTCTTTAAATCGTGAATTCTTAAGAAGTACTTATAGCCAGATTCTTTGTCTGGGTGATTTCTGAAATTGATAGCATCTGTAGTGCCAAAGAAGAACTCAGAATAATATAATGGAACTTCGGCATCCATCTTAAATCCGATTGCGTCATTAATATGCTTTGCGAGTGTATCTTTTCCATTGATCTTTCTTCTCATCATGATACACTGTGCAGCAAATTCATGTAACATTGTTCCTTCTTGCTTAGCAAGGTTACTCTTAAATACTTCTTTGAATTTATCTTCATCATAATTTGTCCAGTGATAACTACTTGCTCCGAACAGAGCGTGTGCTCCTTCTGGAACCTCTCTGGAATGATCGTTCCATTGCATCTAATACCTCCTGTTCATTCTCAGGAAATATAAATGAGCTGAACGACATCTTGTTCATCTTGTCCACATAGTAATCTTGATTGGGTCTATGCGAAGCATCTTCTGAACGCTTAGTCTCTAGAGCAGCCCATTTGTTCCCATTGAGAATAGTTAAGTCTGGGATGCCCTGCTTATAGTTCGGATCATTCTTAAGAACAATTGCATCTGGGAATCTTTCTTTGATTTTCTTAATAAGTTTAGATTGATATTCATTCTCACGCATAAGAAAACCTCCCAAAATGCAAAACTTAATAGAATATGTACCCAAAATGGGCGCGATATTCTATTCCTCTCTATGATAGGGCATGTTTTTTTTGCGAGGGTGTTTTTAGCTATTCAAGTATGATTTCTCATTAAAATTCTTCTTCAGAGCGAGCGCTCTCTTGATCGCAAGGTCGATTTGTGAATAGCTTCGAAGATGATAATAATAAAGATTCTTGTACGGTGTGTTCATTCTATTAATTCTTCCAGCTGATTGAGTCATGACTTTATAAGAATAGTTTTGTGAATAGAATATAATTACATTAGTTGTGATACAGTTCCATGCTTCACATCCTGCCGCATACTGAACAAGATAAGCCCATCTATCTATATCCGGAACAGGTTCATGTTTGTGTCCGTTCCACTCATTGAATGGCACTGACATGTTAGAACAAATATCTCTTAGAATTTCAAGTTCATAATCAAAGTTATAAAATATGATTACTCGGTCGTTGTTTTCTAGTAATCCTCTTATTGCTTTGATTCTACTTGGGTCTTCGTTGGCAACTCTTCTTTCGAGATAACATAACTTTCCGGTCTCTTCTATTGGCTTTCCTTCATACGGGTCCCATCTGTCTTTCTTAACAGTTCTATATATTTCTTTGTTGTACTCGCATATGATTTCAACATGATGTTCTACGGCTTCACGCTTATCTTTCATGTTTACTAGAATCTGTCTTCTATATTTGACAAGGTCTCCAGTATCAACATACCTTTCAATCTTTGGATATTTTGCAAATCTTGAATAAACTGCGTGACGCGTATTGAACTCTGTCTTATTCCTATAGAATCCATTAGCAACAAATACCGGAATATAATCAGCCCAAGTATCGCCGGGTGTTGCTGTAAGGAGAATCCATTGATTCTTCTTTGCAATCTTATAGAAAGCTTTAACCCATGCTCCTGAGCCAACAACTCTTTGTTCATCAAATATAAAAAATGCTCCGTAATGATTTACGTACTTCTTTATATTGTTCCATGAGTCAATTGTCACTCTTACATGAGAAGGATTATCAATGTCGTTCTTTGTTATGCAGAATGGGGCAAGCTCATCATACCAACTTTCATCATCACGCTTCTTAGCTGTTGTAATAATAAAAAGGTCTCTAGGAGATTCCATTTCTCTTCGAGACCCTTTATCATTAACTTTCACCATTCCTTTACATACTTGAATATAATAGTACGCAAGTGCCGTTCTTGATTTACCGCTGCCAACATCACCTCTTAAGATACAACCGTTGTGCATCTTCTTCAGAGCATCTATCTGATGCTGTGCTAGCTCAACCATATATTAATCCTCCAAAGGACCAAAAGGCAGTTCCTCTTCATCAAAGTTTGCATACTTCTTTGCAAAATCATCTTCGTGAATAGTTACATACATTGTGTCAACATATGCTGTTATTCCAGACTTTCCGCCAACAGACCACTCATAAGGAGATACTATAATATCAACATTCTCAATCTCTGCTCTATCAAGTTCTCCAATAAGACTCTCATCAAGAAGTGTCTTGTTGCGTGATGTAACCATGTAAATCTTAGGTGGGTAATCACCATACTTAACCTTAACCTGGATATAAGGTGTTGGCTCATCTCCTTCCTCTCTTGGATTTGAGTACTTTACATTCCAATTATCGGCTTTTAATCTATCTGCTGTTTCGTTATCGAGCTCTAAGCAGAAATTACGAGAGCCCTCAGAATTAAACTGAGAGCCCTTTCCTGCAAAGTTCTTCCAAAATATCCTTGCACCTTCTATCTGAAGTTTTCCTCTTCTAGGCATAATATAATGTCTCCTTTCATTTATGCTGGTGGATTCATAGCTGTAAAACTTTCATCCCATGGAAGCTCTACTCTATTATCATCTGTAATACCTTTACTTGCATCGAATGGTATAGTCTTATCGTCAGATACAAACCATTCAAAGTCTCCATATTCTTTGATATGATCTACAGCATTATCGACCAGTTTGTCAAAATACGATTTGTCAATATGTGACTCATATCCTGCTGCCTTAACGGTTTCAGAATCAAGCCATCTATAACCTTTAGTTCCTGTTGCTGCATAGTACTTATCGTCTGCAACTCTGTAAAGAATTCCGCCGCCTTCTCCAGGAGTAATTGGAACAAACTCGCCAACTCTTCCAACAAACTTATAGTTATGTTCGTCTTCAGGAAGATTCTCATTCATATCCAAATATAATGCTCCCTTTGTAACTGACTTCGTCTCACAGTAATCTCTAAACTGAAGAGGCTTATCTGCAAATACTGTCTTGAAAATATAAGGTATCTGGAATTCAGTTCCTGTTGCAGTCCATGGCGTCATAACCTTCTCTCCGGTTGAGAGTTCAAATTCATGGTCGCCGTCAGCATACTTAGCAATATAAACTGCATCGTTAACAAGACACATCTTCTCATATGTAGCCTCATGCTCGAAGTCGTATCCGTACTTCTTGCCGAACTCCATAACAAAGTCAATAATCTCTTGTGTTGCATTAGGAATCTTTATTGAGTCTGTCTTAACATGTGCTACAGTAAATCCTCTCTTCTGAACTTCATTCTTAAGAGTAATCATAAAGAGAGCTCCGCGCTTAGCAACGATGTTATCAACATTTCTAGGATCACGAAGCTTATTCGGGAACTTAGCACTTGTAAGGCCGTATACAGAGTTGATTGCAATCTTAAGTGCGAATGAAAGGGCTTTAGCATCTTCATCGCTTGTAAGGTACTTGGCAAGCTTTCCATCAAACATCTCTCTTACCTTGTCGTATTCCTTATGCTTGATATGAATTCTTATCTGCTTGATCATTGCAAAGTTGGCTGTATACTCTTCACCAAATACTTTTAATATAATTGCACTTGACGGATGCAGAGATGCAATGTCAAGTAGTGCAACATTAAAATACATTCCGGGCTCAGCATATACATAACCACCTTCAGAAGGATCTTCACCCATATAGATAGATTTACCATTTACAATCTGGCTCTCGTCTTTATACTCTTCTTTTGGAATTCCTTTAGAATCATATCGATATCCTTTAAACTCCTTAGAAAGGTCAGTATAGATGAATTTCTCTTGAGGGTTCTTATCTTTACCAACAATCAGTCTTGTTGTGTGGCTGTTAGTTGTATCATTAGCAGTAAGTCCTGAAAGCTCAGCCAGAATAAGTCTTGCTTTAAAGTCTGCTTCTGTTTCATTGAATACTTTCTCAGTTGCAATTACGTCATTACAACAATAATCAGCAATTTCTTCCCAGTGACTTTCATCTACAGGCTGATCCCAAGCATACTCATTCTCAACATGGTGGATACCAAGTTCAATCTCCCACTTCTTTAAAGATTGCTTCTTAGATGAGTAGTCATAAATATCTGTGTAGGAAAGGTTATATGCTTCTGCAAAGAAACAGTTCCTATTCTCTTCTTTCTTATCTCCTGCAACAATTCTGCTTGATAATGTAAAGAGTTCCTCATTAGAATATCCAAGACTTCTTGCATAGATAATATGATTGTCATATCTACGGTTGTTGTACCCAACTAGTCTAAACCTAAAGAGTTTTTCTACATCTTCAGGTGTTGGATTAATCATCCTAACAACTGTCTTATTATCACCCTGGTACTTCCAGCAAATAATAAACAGATTAGGGAAGACCTCAACATCGTAAAATATAATAGGAGCCTCTTCATCATCTATTGAATCCGAAGGCTCCTCTGACTTGAATTTCATATCGGCTACAAGTTTAAGACATTGTAGTGACTGATTATTACTATTTGCAGCAAACGCTGTTATGTCTGGTCTCATGTCTGTTACATCATAATGCATTCCTTGGTTATAACACTTCTCAAGTGTATCATGAATATAATAAACCTCTGGTGTGGTTGCACCATGATGCTTCTTAAGCAGGCAATTCTTTATGAGCGCTCTAAGCTGCTTCTCATTCTTCATCGCCTCTAAATTAACCATAGGCTTGTCTCCTTTCAATTTGAGCCCAGAGCTAATCTTAGCTATTGGTAAATTATTGCATTTAGTAACCATTCTCCTTAGAGAACTATTACCGGTAAATACTTTGACTTCAATATCTTCATCATGCATATGGGAAAGCTGGGATACATCACCCTCATAAATATAATAAAGGTGAATACCACCGCCGCTCTTTGAAAGCTCTGCATATGTAGCTGGCCATTTAGAAGCTGCTGCCAAATTAAGTTCAAAGTCTTTCTCGCCCTTCTCATTCTTAATATCAAAGTCAATACATATAATTGGATATCCGCCCATAAGAACATAATGAAGCTTATGCGTATCAATATCCTTAAGTGTTGTTGTTACATTCTCCCACTTCTTAAGTGGCTTTCCATCTTTATTAGCATACTGAGCAGGAGCATCAGGATATAATTTATCAAAGATACTCTCTGTCTCATCAAAAGTAAGAGAATATGTTGTAGTGTCTTCAGGTTCCTTTTCAAACTTATAATCAAATATGTCAAATTGGAAACCTATATACACATTTCTTTCACCATTTGTTCTCTCATGGAACTCAGCAAAGTAATTCTTAAGCTCTTCCTTAAACGCTTTCTTCTGGAAAGGATATTGTACGTTTGCATCTACAACATAATCCTTATACATCTGCCAAGCTCTCTTAAGCTGAACATAGTCTTTATGCTCTATAAAGAAATCAAGATTATCATCAACAAAGTTATAAAAGTCGTTGGTAATACCAATCATATTCATTGGCTTATATGTATCGTAATATCTTTTACCAAGTTCCTTATATACTTCATAGCAATGGTTAGCGATGCCACTAAGTTCAAAATCAAGTTGATCCATTATGGCGTCGTATCTCTTTCTCTTAAGAGTAATTCCTGTTGGTGAAATATCGATAAGTCTTCTTATGATTCCACTCTTAGCATCAGTAATCCTTACAGGCTTATTAGTACCTATAAACATTATTGTGTTGAATCTTGCTGAATATGTTGACTTATGTTTTTCGTTAATAACAAGATACTCGTGAGATGCAATAGAGTTAAGTCTTTCGTTACTATCTATCCTTGATAAGTCTCCGTCGTCTTGGATAGCAATAAGAGGATTATTCTTAAAAGGCTCAAGCGCAAATGCAGAGTTCGCATTACCAATTGCTCTTGCATCAAATGTTGTGCAGTATCCTTCAAAGAGTTTCTTAATAATCTTAAGAACTGTTGACTTACCACTTCCAGGCTCACCATAGAATACATAGAACTTTTGAATATCTTTAGAGTCTCCTGCTATAACACTTCCTATAGCCCACTCAATCTTCTGTCTTTCTTCTTCAGAATATAATGTGGACATCAGTTCATCATAGTTAGGAATATCTACATTATCCATTGCGTACTCTAAACGCTTGGATCTATAATCCTCCTTTCGAACATTATCATTTATGAAAGTTACATCTGAATCCAGAAACTTAAAGTTGTCCGGGATTGCTTTACAGTAACTTTGCCATTCTGCAAACTGTCTTGACTTGTAATCAAGAAGCTTCATAGTGTGAACATCATAATCAGGTCTAGCTTCTTTTAGCTCTTCAGCCTTTAAATCTATCTCCCTATCTATGAGTTCACATGCCCTGGTCTCTTCTTCTGACCAAAGGCCTGCTTCTTCATCCCAAATTGCATAGAAAGATTTACCTTTTGTCATTAGGTCTTTGGACTTACGGACTAGAAACGATGGATAAACTGATATAGTTTTCTTCTTATCGTCTCTCTTTGATTTAATATTTACAAAGTCGAACATATTTTCCTCCAAAATATAATTTCATACCTCGATGTCGTTTTGCCACTTTTTTTTCTACAGTTTATTCTCTATATATTATTTATATTTATTTTTATTTTTATAACTAATAAGAAAGGAAAAAGTGACAAAGTGACATAATGGCTCAACCATGCGGGTTAAATGATGTCTTTTTTCTAAAAAAAGCGACATAAAAACGCAAAAGCGACATTAATTCCCGTATTTTTCGACCATATATCGTTGCATTTGCCACCAAAATTCCACGTCTCTTAAGTCCGTGTCACTTTTTGATGTCGAAAATATATTTCCATGTCCTTTTTTTGTAAACTTTCTGTCCATCCAAATATCTAAAATTCTATTAATTTCTTCCTCAGAATCGTAGATACCATCCTCTAACAACCCTAAATTCTCAAGCATCACCCAAAACCAACGCTCAATTCTATCCCTATCAGGGTCGTCAGACATAATTTCAGTCTCTATTCTGCGACTAAAAGCAAGTAAAACCTCTAAAACAGATGCAGTATCTCCGACGTCACCTCTATCAAAGTACTCTCGACGAAGATCTATAGCATCAAACACCCTGTTTTCGTCCATGGGATGTATATATCTAAACTCAACTTGGTATAAATGCCTTAGAAGTCCTCTATACTTTCTATATCTTTGGGAGGAAAGACGCGCCATAGAGCATAAATACTCAAAATAGTTAGTATCAGCTTTCATTTTCCTCCTTTCTTGCAAATAGATAGCAACACTAAAGAGTCCATGTAGTTTATACGCTACATAAACCCTTATAAAAGTTGTTATCTATGCATATATGTTTATTTCCCTTCATTTTTCTTTTAAATACACGAGTTAATTACCCATATAAACAACTGTTAACACGAGTTCATTCACCAGTGTACTCACTAAATATTTTCTGAATCTCGAAATCAGATGATAGAATGTCGTTTCTTACATACATAACTTCTTCTTCATCCTGATCAAACCCAGTCTCAGCTATAAGATTACCAATAAGTGTTCTCACATTACCTTCAATTTCATTATCTTCGTTAACAACAATATCGTCAGGAAGGTAATATAATAAGGAAATCTTATCGTAGTTATCGCATGTAAGGTCGTAGTCCCCTTTATCTATTAAATAAGGAGGCTTACCATCTTCTTTTGCTTTCTTATGCTTACCGTTAAGCTCATGATCTTCGTAATTAAGTGTTTCGTCCTTATCTTCCTCATCGGTATAAGGCTCATCATCTTCTGGACCTTCGAGCTCAGCCGGATCAGTATCCTCATCAATTTCGTCGTGAGGATCTCTAGTCACCTCTTTAAGATCAAGCTCTTCGTTTGACTTACTTCCTACAAAATACTTTGTATAATCCGTAAGAGGTGGTTTATTGTTAAGTTGCCTTGCTATAGATGATTTATGCTCATCAAGGTGAACCTTTTCGTCTATTGTCTCTGGGCCCTCAAGCTCACCATCCATAGATGATCTAAATTCCTCAATCTCGGCAAGACGGTTATTATATGCATCTCTTACAGACTCTACTTCGAGGTCTGCTTTAAGTTCAAATATCTTTTTTACAGCAAAGAACGTAGATACTGACCCCACTGCAGTTCCTGTAAGAAATATAAGTACATTCTTAAAAGACTGGTTCATGTTTTTATACCAAATCCTTTCCGTTTTCTTTCCTCATCCTTATAAGAAAATCCGCTTTATGCTCTTCCCAAGCTCTTGCACACGAAGGACAAAGATCTCCAACTTCTGATGGAATAGTCCATGATGGTACGTTTTCGCTATTAGCTACGCACTCATGTTTTCCACATACATCACATGTCTGTCTTACTACTGTGTCAATCATTTGTAGATGTCTCCTTACTATGTTTTTTAATTGTTAAACCAGTGATCTCCGACCTTAAAAGGTTTTCCAGATCCACTAACATTCTTGGAATTGTTGAAATATAATATGTCTTCGTTAGTTTGGTTATCCCACTCAAGACTTACTGCTTCGTAGTCAGTATCTTCCATGTTGTATGCGGCATCATCAAAAGCACCATTTTTTACAACAGAGAACTGACCATCTTGAAATATAACTTCCTCTACTGTGTTAGGGAAATCTTCAGATTTAACGCGGTTTATTACCACGCAAGCTACTAGTCTTTTTCCATAAAGTGATTGGTTACCAGCTTCCGCATGAACAAGCTGAGCAAGGAGCTCCATTTCCCCAAGTCTTATTTCCTCGGCTATATCTTCTTCAGTATAAAACCAGGGTCTGTTGTATTCGCCCTGCTCAACTATTTGTTCTGCATAAGCTTCTATATCTAAATTTAGGCATAATAAAAGAGCCGCAGTTAAGCCTGCGACCCCCTTTAAAAACTTTTTCATCAATTTCCTCCAATATTGTTAGCATGGATGTTTAAGTATCATCAGATAGGTGCTACTTCACTGTTAACTCTAGGAAGATCTGTTAAGATGTCGTCTTTGATGTTTACAAAGTTAAGAAGAACATTTCTGTTATAGCCATTCATAAGGTCTCTAACAGGTTGAGAAAGATCATTATCGCTTGCAGTAAATCCGTCGATAAAGAACTGTGTGTTCTCCTTGTTGTCAAAGTCATAAATCCAACCAGCTGTCTGTCCAGCCTGAGAAATCGGGAAACCAAGTGCTTTATAAACATCATTAAGGAATAGATAGCCGTCACGAATAAGATTATTCTGAAGGTAATTAATCTGAGACTTTATAAAGAAATAGTTGGAGTATCCATCTTTTTCCCAGTTCTTGTTAGCCTCATCAAAGAATCTTGAATAAATAGATGTCTTTGTAGGAACCTGAACCTTCTCTTTCTTCTTTTTGGTCTTTCCAGTCTCAGGGTCAGTAATCTCTTTTTCAACCACTTCTTCAACGGTATCATAGAGAAAGTGGTTATCCATTTCTTTTCCAAGGTCACGGACAACCCTTCCTCTATACTCGTCAAATGCTGTTCTTACTGTTGCGAGAGTCGCTGCAAGTGCCACGTTTCTCTTCCTCATAATGCCGTGAGAAGCGAGGATACATGTAAGTGATACAGCACCAAATATAATTGCAGGAGCGTAGATCTTAGCAAATGATGCACCTGTCTGTACATAAGTCTTTACAGTATCAATCTGAGCATCCTTAGCAGAATACTCTTCCACTGTTGCTACTTCTGTAGCTTCGTGAATTTGATCCATTTTCTCTTTGTGAGCGTCAATTACTTCTCCAGCTTTAAGCGTCCCCTTAGCTGCAAAGAAGATTGTAGCAGCGCCACTAATAATGCCTGCTGCCAGAAGTAATTCTGGAGAATGCTTAATGGTTGAAAGCTTTACTTTACCGATTCCCCTAGTCACTTTGTTAGTTAATTCGGACATTTCTTATGTCTCCTTTCAAAAATCATATATTCCCGACATCGGGTTAATTCTTCTTTTAACGTTTTTATCTTTATAATGCGTACATTCATCTGGCATACAACCTCTTGACTTACCTGCTATACATAAATAGTCGCAGAATCTATCACATGCCAGCTTAAATGTGGAATTTGATTTTTTTAAATAACCAGAAGAGTGAACAAACTTCACATAAGGACATTTGTGCTTAACACAAACATTCTTTGTTATTTTTGCTATTTCTTCTGGCGAATAATCACTAAATTTATCGTGATGTGGTAATTGTGTTTTGCCCATATGACCTCCCTCAAAAGTCACTTAGTCAAGATAGATAGGCCGTGCAAAGTCTAAGATATAACCTCTACCTGATCTTTTATAAGAGAAGTCTCTGCAATCAGTCCAACCCCATCTATTATCAGTAAACTTAGATGTTACCCCAACAAGCTGACAAAGGTCCGCCACAGACGCTTCGCCGTAGCGCTTAACGAGTTCTTCCATCGAAGATATAACTTCCTCTGCTTCGCCTCGTGAGTCAAGCAGTATATTAGAGAAATCGTAGTTAGAAGAAGAACCACCACGATCCACTCTAGAACGGCCACCCACAGAGCGATCAGAGTCATAATAGCTCGAATAAGATACATAACTGCCACCTCTACTTCCGCTGCTCTTTCTACCCCTAGTAGAACCAAAGAGCATCATCTCAATTCCGCCAATAACCACATCTGCTACTGCATTCTTAATACCCGGGATAAGTACATCCCACAAAATATAATTCTTTACGTTCCTTGTATCCTCAGAAAGAAAGGCCTCAGCAGCTTTCTCGCCGAGACCCTTTTCTTTAATTCTTCCATGAGCTACAGGACGTATTTCCTTTTTCTGCTCATCAGCCATCTTTCTTCTCCTCTCCGTTATATGCATCAATTGCATCTTCTACAGCATTAACAGCAAAATCTGCTGCCTTTTTACCAATTAAATATCCAACAGAAAGGCCAGCTATGTTATTACCAAGTCTATGAATAGTTTGGCTTGATCTTGTTGGTGCATAAAATCCAAGAAAATCATTAACTGCAACCATAGAACTTACTGTGATAACAGCCTTTGCTATGATCTTGATAAATCCCTTATTTTTCATAAGATGCCTCCTTTACTCTTCATAATGCGCGTCAGTAATATCAACACCTTTTCTCATACCACCAAAGTAACTAGCAGTGATAATAGCTATTGTGCAAATCCCCTGAACAAGGAGTCCACCGTAGATAATAGCTCTGTTAAACTTCTCGTCGTTCGCGAGTTTCTCATTGTACTTGTTAATTAGATTACCCATTAAAATAGTCTCCTTTCAAAAAATATAAGAGCGCATGTAAACGCTCTCATATTTGGTTTCAATATTCAGTTTTCATTAAGTGTCTCTAAATGAGTCTCACTCTTCAACAGGTGCTTCTGTCTCTACCTCATCAACCTCTGTTTCAAAGTCTTCAACGTCATCAAAGTCCTCATCATCTTCGTTGCCACGAACCTTAGAGATAACCACCAAAGCTGTTCCAGCTATTGCTGCTGCGGCTGCTACGCCACCTGCAATAAACTTAACAGGCTTCGGAACCTTATTTCCAAAATCCTTAACTCTCTCGATAATGTTCTTCTTTTCTGTCATTTCATTATCCTCCATACCTTCGATCTCATTAACAGTTTCAACATTAACATTCTGATTTTTGTGCTTTTTGCTCATATTCGATTCCCTCCTATAGAAATCCAAATTTGTTTATTCCTATAAGAGGATGTGTAATTTTTGCGAGGTTAATTAATATCTCTTGTCGCTGACGCTGCAAGCATTACTCCTCTAGCACATTGAGGGCAGATTACATACCTTCCGGTATATACAGATGGTATGCCAAATATAATCTCCTCATCTCTTGTATGGTTTATATCCTCTTCCTCATAAGAAAACTCGCATCCGCACTCATCACATGTTGTGACAGCCTTTGTCCCCCGCTTAATAATTTTAATCATTGTCATCCTCCCAGAAAATTTATTAATCTTCTTATTATTCTCATTGGCCAGGTTACTATAGTAAACAAGGCATCCGTGACAAAATAGCATTCAAGTCTTGTTGATATGTAGGATTAGCTTTAATTGTATTTGTTATATCAAGCCAATAGATAAATCCAATGGTTAGATACCATAAAAGAAATATAATAACCCCCATAATATTAGTCTCCTATTGACTGAATCTTATTTGCTACTGTTTCGTAGATACTGGTCATAGACTCGATCTGTTCTGTGTACTTATCTGAAAGATCATCAATATCGTTCTTGAGTTTCTGAACGCAAGCATCCCTAGCTTCAATCTTCACTTGGCGCTTGATTTCCTGAATATCAATGTCGTCAATCTTTTTTTTAAGAGTCTTAGCAACATCAGCCTTCTGGAGTTTAAACTCATCTTCTACAACATTCTCGATTTCGGTTGCATACTTTTTAACTACATCTTTTCTAGCATCAGCCATTGCACGCTCAACCTGATACTTAGCTTCTTCTCTAACAGCTTTTTCAACCTGCCTATTTACAAGCTCTGTAGGAATCTCGATCTCTACATCAGATGTAAGCTCTTTAACCGATTTATCAAGTTTAGATGCCACAGTCTTAAGCTTTGACGATACATCAATTGCGTAGATGATAGTTCCAAGGAATCCTAATATAATTCCGCCTGCCAAGATATCACTTTTTGTAATTTGGTTATTACTCATATTTTGTCTCCTTTACTCATCAAATATATTTTTAAAATCTGCTATTTCCTTACTTTTATTTTCGTAATAGTAAGGGTCTATACGCCACGATTTCTCGTATCCACACTCTTTAAGTAAGGATTTAACCGTAGATATCATTTTGTACATTTCTACAACTGAAGAGACAGGCACCACTAGGATGCCCGCCTGTTCAAACGATTCAATGCCGTTTTGCTTCAAGAACTTTATCGCTCTTTCCATTACCTATTAAACCTCCCAGAGAAATCTCCGAAACCATACTTAGGCGACACGTCATAATTAAGCACAAGGCAAGGAATATTATCTCTATCACCAAATGTTGCACCAGTGAATGAGAATGATACATTAAGATTTCCATCTTCCATACAGAAGCCTATATCAGAACCAAGCTTAATATCAGCGAGACCAAGCATTCCATAGAAATCATTTAATGATACATAATACTCATCTCTAAGCTGTTCATTAAGATCATTTACGCATTTTCTGATAAATTCAGGGTCTGAGTAGAAATATCTTCCAGAATAGTCGTCAAGACAAAGTACATTTCCGTGTCCTGTGTGGAATACTGATCCTTCCGTAGGAGGATTGTTTTTAACTTTATCCTCCGCTATTGCGTCGGTTACTGCAGTTGCCTTCTTATCGCCAAGAAGTTCCTTAGCCTTATCTTGATAATCAATAAGTTTCTTCTCTGTAAGGTTATACGCTGCAGTTATAGCCGCAAGCTGTTTTGTTGCTGACTTATAACCTGATACCGCGGACCAGATAGTTGCTGCTCCAATTGCAACAGGAGGGATAACTACCGGTGCCATCTTCTTAACAGTATCAATAGTTACTTCTTTCTTAGCCTCCATAAACTGCTCTTCGTTTAAATCGCTATCTTCCTCTAGTTCCTCGACTCTTCTCTTCTGCTCTTTTAAAATTTCGTTTGCTTTAATGCCAGCATTTGCTGCTGTAATACCTGTAAGTATTACTCCTGTGATAGTGAGACCAAGTTTGATCTCCTTCTGATGCTTCTCCGAAAAGCTCGAAATGAATTCAATCGCCTTTCCGATTTTTCCAGTTCCTTTCATTAATTTGTCTCCTTTCAAATATAATTTGCTTTGCAAAACAAAAAATAAAGAGACCATGTGTCTTGTAGGGAGTCGAACCCTAGATAACCGCTAAAAGCGGCATCGTACCAAACTCAAGAACACAGTGGTTCTCTATGATAGGGTATGTTTTTTTCGCGACCCTAAAATAAAGAGCCTAAGATATGCTCCTAGACTCTCTAAGTGTTTGGATATATAATGCTAATTAGTAGTTTGGATTTAAGACTCTAATTACGTCTACAAAATTTATGTTTAGCTTTTTTGCGATCTCATAGTCCTTTAAGCCATTCATATATTCTCTACGTATTTGGAGTCTTATATCTTTGTGTACTTTTCCCATAGCACTATCCTCCTTTCCTACTATAGGAAGTGTTTAAATTGCGTAAAAAATAGAGACCATGGATTATTCATCCACAGCCCCTAAGTTAGGAGGAGAACCTTTATCTAAAGTTTCGTTTATTATCAAATGCTTTCGAGGTAATAACGTCCTCTTCTTCGAAGTGCATTACATCCTTATTTGTCTTCCTCTGCATCAGAATTCCGAAAAGCGTAACTCCGGCTGTCAGAGCGCCTATTGCAACCTGTGCAATGTTAGTAAGAATCTGACCTTTCTTAGTCTTTACGTCAGCTTCCGCCTTCATATGCTCAGCTTTTGCTTTAAGCATGTCTGATATAGCCTTTGCTTGCCTTTCATAATCCTCTGATCCAGGATCAAGATTTTCAAGGTTTGTAAGTGCATTCTCATATACTTCATCAAATAACTCTTTTTCATTATCCATAAATATAATTCTCCTTTCAAATATTCTCGTCTCCTACTATAAAGCGTGTAAAAACTGCGAATTAAAAATATCTTTCCTCATTAGCTAGCCATATGTCTACATCCACACCTAAAGGTAAGATAACAGTCTCATTACGAGGGGCTTCGTATGAGATGGCCTCAAGAACCTTTTTGCAAGTATCAGTGTCCTGATATGTACCAAGATTAACTTTTAGACCCTCACCATTTAAGCCAGGTTTAAGAACTGCTTTGATGGTGTTAGTCTTAGATTCAATATAAATATAACTGCAAATATTAGCATTTACTGACAGTTTTCCTGTCTGATCCATTATCCAAGCCATTTAATTACCCTCCTTTTTCTTAGACTCATCTTTTTCACACCTCTCGCAGAAATCAGATTTGACCTGATTGTAGGTTTCGAGACTAATCTCTTCAAATCTAGCACTAGATGCCCCAACAGGATTAATCTTAAAGAACTTCTTAGCCTGAAGCATATTTCCGTCTTCTTTCTCTTCCCTGAAATATAATATTCCTACTGTATCGGGGTAGTTTTTATCAAATCCAGGGAAATTCTCTATAAAGCAGGTAAGATGTTCAGGTACATAAGGCATTGATATTGGCTTAATCCCATCCAGTATCATATTTGCCAATGAGAGAAATCTTTTTTTATTTTCATCTTCATCATCAGATTTAGTTAGGATTTTATCGATGTCTTTGATTGCCTGCACCCTAGCAACATCAGAAAAAGTAATAGTTTGATTTGCTATATCAACTATTCTATAAAGAGACTTATGAACTTTATTATTAAATATAATTACAGACTGCTTTTTTCCTCCTCTTTTAGGCGGATTGACACATTCCCAGTCTTTTTCAAAGTCATAGATGGGCTTTAAATCTTCATTCATTCTCACTTCCTCCTAGATGCAATATTTCCCGCGATATTAAAAAGAGCTGCGACTGCAAAGCAGCCCAGCGTCTCATGAATGTCTTTCCCTGCAAATATGCCCATAAATCCGATGATAACAAATAACGCTTCAAGTAAGTAGCTCATACCTTAACCTCCTCTAAACATCCAAGTAGTCTGTTAGTATCCCTTCTTTTTTTGTATTCAGATTTAAAGAAACACTTAAGTACCTGAGCCTTGTATGCCTTTAAGATATTGTCAACTATCTCCTCAACAGATACGCCCTTATAAATCTTCTCGTCAACATCCTTTATAAGTGCCTGATGAGTGAAATCCTTGAAAGAAATATTAAATGAGATACTATTCTCTGACTCGTAGATAACAAATCTAATACTTCCATTCAGTTCATCATAGAGTCTGTTTCTTATCTTCATCGCAAACTCTCTAAGTTCTTCAAAGTTCATTTTTTTCACCCTCCGTTTCCATCGGATTACCAAGTGGATAATAGCTATCTTCGCATTCACCAGGATCAAATCCGTATTCAATGATGTAGTATTGCTCGCCAGTTTCGGGATCTACTTCATCAGACTTTGTAAAGTCAATATCAATCCACACATAACCATCTTCAGCCAAGATGTCGCAGTCCCATTCACAGTACTTGTATTCTTCCGGGAGCTCTATACCAAGGAAGTTATAGAACATCTCAAGAGGAACATTACCGCCAAGAGCGAAATTGCGGTTAAGATAGTACTTTGCCCCAAAGACAGCAAGCTTTGTTGATCTAAATTTAATTTTTGTAAATGGGTCAAAGAATAAACACTCCTCATCCCCGTCTTTAGGGTCAAACTCTGAATAGCTAACTGCGCCACTAGTAGATATACAAGGTGGATTTGATTCTTTTAAAGTCGCCTGCGCCACCGCCTTATCAATCTCTTTTAAAGGCTCTTCGCCAAACCTCTCTACTATCTGCTTTCTGTATTTCTGAACTAGTGCTCCACCCGAAGCCACAGCAGAAGAAAGTAGAGCAACCTGCTTTGCAGTTAGCCTATTGGATGCAATAAGAGCTGTACATGTAAGAATCGTAGATACCAGAGTTGGTATGTAGCATTTCCACGTAGCCTTAACTACTTCCTTTGCATACTGTGGCTTTGTAGTACACAACACCGTTACTTTAGCATTGTCAGCATAAGGCTCTGGGCTATCGTCATCAGCCATCTTGACCTTTATTTCTCCTGTAAGCACTTTCTCAGCCTTCAGCGTATCTCTCGCCGCCATAATTTCAGACACAAAAATACCGGCGATACCAGATATAAATAGTACCGTCGGCATTGCTTCACGTATTTTGTTTTTATTCATTTTTTTCCTCCACCATACATTTATCAAACAATTCGTATATAGTATCAAATGCTTTGTTAAGCCGTTTCAAATCTTTACATGTAAGTGTTTCCGGATACATCTTACGTCCGCTGTTAGATAGAGCAAGTATTTTGTTATCTACCTTGGCAGCTCGATCAAGTAAATCAATTTTTCTCATATTTACACCTCCTCCGAATGAATCAAACGCCATTCCGGATCGTCAAAATATCTCTCATATTCATTACCCGTCTGAGTAAATACGAGTTTTTTGGAACGTTCATTATAGTAAATGCCTTCCATATCCGTAGCCCAGCATTCCCATCCGCTATCGCTAAGCATTGTAACATCATCAGGAATATTATACACTTTAATAATTTTCGCAAACTCACCTATAGTCATTTTTTATACCTCCTTAGACTTATTCACCTGATATCGCAATTTTTCATACGAATTTAAAATATCGACCTCGTTCTCAAGTTCAGTTTTTTCAGAAACATCGGGACGTTCCATGAAGACACCGCAGTCAGGACAAGATATAATCCATTTTCCTGAACTATAGTACCCTGTAACATTTGGACTGCCACACGCTGCACAGGTGATTTTCGGCATATTACTTACCCTGGTTTCAAACTTTGATAAGTCATTATCCATTATTTTTTCTCCTTTTTCTTACAGTCCTATAAAGATATTTCCACCAATATTTTGTCATTGTTCGTCTGTAACACATATACCGAAGAACATCAAATTCGAACTCAGCATTATAATGCATCATCCTGCAAGACGGTGATATTATTCCTAAACTCCGGTATAATGGGTTAGGCTGGTACTCTTTTGGTATTTCAGGTAACTTTTTTACCATGAACCCCTCATCAAAGTTATTTTTCATAGTTTGAAAAATCATACTTCGTATACCCTGCGTCCTTTCTGATATCCTCTACAGTCTTACCTGTGAGCATTGAATACACTTTAACCGCATCCTCACCAGTAATGACCTTCCTGACGTTTACACTAGGATCGCCAAAATATCCACCGCCAGATGTCGAATATACTACAAGTGCTGCCTCATCTGGATACTTATAGTCAAATGAAATTCTTATATTGTTATCGCTTATTCCCATATTATTTATCCTCCATCTCAATAGTCCACCTATCTATACTTCCAAGTCTGTAGTATTCGATATATCTATCATCATGCCCTAATGTAAGAAGACCTGGACCTATGTCATGAACATCAAATTTATTGACATTTATATAACGATGAGACTCACCCTTCCTTGTGTATATTGTTATTTCCATTATTTATCCTCCTTTTCACTAGCAATCTTCTCAAGGCTATCAGCAATAGACGCCAAGCAGTCTACGACCATAGGTAAATATGATATTATATAATACGCCTGTAGATCATCAGGTCGTACATCTTTAGCGTGATTAATAACACTTTTTGTCACTTCTTCTGCCATTTCTACTCTATTCATCATAACTGTATTATGTTTCCTCACTTTCTACTCCCAGTATCTCTTTTCCAAAGTCCGATAACATATTATCTTTAATCTTAATCGGTGGAATATAATCTAAAACAGACTTTTCCCGATAGAACTGAATTGATTTCTCTTTTAAATTTGGAATGTATCCATCAGCATAAAAAGATTTATTGCCGATTACTATTTGTATCATTTCTTATCCTCACTTTCTGCTTTGTATTTGTCGATAATCTGCAAACACTTCATAATCGCTTTATAATATCCTGCGCTTGGTGGATAACCTAGTTTTTCTAATTCTATCTTTGCTCTTATCTTGTCAAGCACCCTTTCTCTTCCGCACTCTCGACACCTGTCAGCAAATTCGGTAACTGTTTCAGTCTTAGTATTCTCCTTTATCAACTCTATAGAAGTTAATTCGTCACAAGTTTTTCTAGCTATGGATTCATCACTAAACCATTGGACATGCTTTCCATTACAAGATAATTGCCATGCAAATGCTAAATTACCATCATTTGTACCTTTGCTTACTGTATATTTTTTAGTCATTCTGTTCTACCTCCGAAAATTTCCCAAACAGTGCTAAATAATTAGTTACCGTGATAAGAGGTACGTAGATAGTATCACTTTTCTTATCTAATACGGCCGGTGCGCCAGCTTGTCCACTAGCGCACATGCCAAGCATCATGTTAATATAACCATAGTCCGGCTGAAGCATATTAAGTTCTAAATCTATTTCTTTAAATCGATCACTCATTTTGTAAGCTCCTTAGTAATCTTCTGCAAATCTTCTAATATCTGCATCTGTACATTTCCGAGTTTATGCATCGTGATGATAATCTCATCAAGCTTATCTATAAGAAGAAGTCCTGCCTCGTTAGATTTACCATCAGGATTATACTTAATAGTAGCCTTAGGCTTTTCTTCTTTTACTTCAGGTATGGGCTCAGGAATAATAAGGTCTACCTTATAAAGTGCTTTAAGTGCAAGAGCATCCACCTTAGCCATTGTGCCTCTCTGCATACAGTTGAAAAACCAAGTATTAGATCTACCGATTGTCTGTGCAAATTCCTGCTGAGTCTTAAACTTTTTGCACAGCTTAGCAAGCTTAGACTTATCAATATAAACTCCTGTAGTTGCTCCTTTTACCTTCTTATCCATTGTGATTGCAGGTCCTGTTACTTTACTCATAATTTTTGTCTCCTTTTCGTTTTCAATATTTGCAATTATTCATCTCTACTGCCTATTCTCGTGCAGCAGCTACTACCAACATATGATGTATAGTCCTCATCATAAAACGGGCATTCACTTTCCATACACGGTGGGAATGTCTCCTTTTGTGATACACATACCGGAGGATGATTACCCATTTCAGCAAATTTAAATTCAATATCTACTCTAAACGGACAAATCATTTAGTATCCTCCTCGTACTTTACAGGCTTTCCATAGGTGTTTACAGATTGTGAAAGGCACTCCCAACAAGGATCAAACTCCTCAGGAAGTGCCTTATGTTTACATGTCTCACAATAGTCCCCAAACTTAACTATTTTCTCAAAGTCAATCATTCTTTATCCTCCTTAATACCCATTAGCACATTCCATTCTTCTTTATGTTCAGCTTTAAAACAAGTAAGAGCTCGGATAAGTAATTGCTTAGGGATTCGTATTTCCTCTTCTGGAGTATAAAGTTCGTCATTACAGTACTTTACAAGCTTTTCAAATATAAATTCGTCTTCATACTCCTGAAAAATCGTCATCTTCTTTTTTATATCTGTAATATAAAACTCAATTGAATCTGGCACCTCTAAATCACAATCGATTGGAGGAAATGCACGTTTTAACACCTCTTTATCAACCATTATTAATCACCTCTCCTTATAATTTCCTTTGCATCCTACGTTTCTTTTTGTAAGTTTACATGTCATGATCTTTTTCTTAAGTATAGGGGAAAATATCATCACATAGTTCTTACACATATCACATTTACTCGCCATCTTTCTTCTCCTTATTTAGCTGATCTTTAAGCTTCTCAATTTCCTTACAGTTGTGCAGCGTAAGTATGCTATTAGCAATAAATGCTATAAATACTGTCCAAAAAGCTGTCTGCGCACTAAACATTTACTTATTCTCCTTTTCTAATTTCTTAATCAAGTCTTTAATTTCATCACATCTTCCAATGTCGATACATCTCTTACATGGAAGACACTGAGCCCTGCATAATATCATTCCTGCAGCGTCTTGCCTCCAGTCGCAAGAGTTGATCGTATTTTTATCATCGCTTCAAACTCTAATTCGTTCATGACTCTCCTTTCATTGAAAGTAAATATTCAAACATATCAATTTGGTGGTATTCATCAGTTTGAGGCATAAAAATAGCACCGGAGTCTTTAACCTTATTCTCCAGTGCTTCCTTGTTCTTTATATTTCTATATACTGCCGCTACTTGCTGAGGTTTCATCTTAAATACCCTTTCGCGCCATCTCATGCCCGGATATTTTTCTAAGATGAATAACCGCATATCGTTAATTGTTGGTTTGCTCATCTCTCCTCCTATCATTAAGAAGTTCACAGACCTGGCTATGTAACTTATCAAGCTCGGCAGGGTCTTCCTCTCCTTTTATCAGTTTGATTATGTCATTTGGTGTTTCTAATACCGTAAAAGATTTAGGATAGGTAGTGGCTATAACAGTATATCGACCAACTAAACTAGAAGAGTCATCACTAACCTTAGTATAAAAATCATCTATGTGGTCTGGGTTAATGTATATAAATCTTCCTGTAAAAGCATCATGTAATTTAATTATTTTCATCTAGTTTCCTCCTTATCTCATTAAAAATCTCTGAACGTGAACACGGCAACCCAAGCTCTTTCTTAAACCAATCTTCCATATATTCTATTGGTAGTTCACCAGAAGCAACTAATTCGTTACATCGTTTGGTCAACAATTCTAAGAACACCTTATTCTCAACACTTATTGATTTAAAATCAACATCTTTAGCATCGAAATCTATAAGTCGCTCACCTTCTGTATCTTGTTTATCTGTTAGCATTTCGCTTATAGCAATCATTGATTCTACGGAATTTCCATAAGCCGCCCAGTGCTTTTCTATTCCTATTATTTCCTCTAACACTTCAATGGCTTTTATAGCCTCGTCAATATCTGCCCCATAACTGCCATTGTGGAATGATTTAAGCTTTTTGAGGCGATCTGTTATGGTTGTATTATTTCTTATCTTTTCTTCTAATCCCATACGGTATAACCTCCCTTAATATTTACACTTACTAATCTTTTTCAATTCCTTCCTGATTGCACAGATATCCTGGTTATAGCGTTGCTTTTCTTTAGGATTGTCTGTGTTCTCCTTTCATTTATCCATTAGTTTCAAAAAATATAAGAGAAGCATTTCTACTCCTCTCATTATCGTGTATGTATTTTTTGCGAATTACATACAAAAAGAGCTCAAGGCTGTGAAACCATGAGCTCCTGAAATATTAAGCCTCGACTAATTTGTTGTCATTCAGAATATAAGGTCTATCCGACAATAACTCTTCAGGCTTTATCGTTGTGTTATTTATTTCTTGAATGATATTAGTCATAACTTCAATATCTCCATACTCGTGAGGTACTATTATCCACTCATGAATTGATGATGGTAACAGCAAGAAGTCCTTACCCACTTTACGTTCTATTTTCTCTTGGATTCCTTCATACAAAACAGCTCCTGCTCCGTAGATACTATCGCTGTTAGTAAGAACAAATAAATCCGACTCATGTTCTAGCATGGGAATAAACTCACCAATATTCTTTATCACTGCAGGCATTGTCTTTTTCATATTATTGCTTGCCACGGAATTTAATTCGTCTACCCCAATTCCCAATTGTTTTAGATGTATTTCATTAAGAGAGATACATGCGTTTTTTATTATGTCCGACACATCAAGTTTAAAATGCTTCTCTAATGTGTTGCATACAGGAACCCTTACAATACTTCGCCTCTTTGAATTAAGCTCTCGATTAACCAAAACATAAATACTTCGTTTCAAGAATTCATCTTTATTACATACAACGTCTCGAATGATATCTGCATCTAGACTATCGGTTGCGTGTTTCTTGATGAATTCCGCAAACTCTTCCGGTTCGATTTCTTCATTATCGCCAACGTTAAATACCGGAGATACGTTGGTATCATTCTTTATAGTAAGAGAGATACATGCAGAGTTATTTTTAGTGTCAGGTGTCAATATTACTTCATAACCATCCTGCTCTAAAATATCTTTAACAATACTTGCATACACGGTTTTATTCATTGTTTAGACTCCTTTCTGCTGAGTTATTCAGCGTAGAATTTGAGTCTCCCACCATCAATATGCCTTTCTTCAGTATTGCCCTCCTGATCAGTCCTTTGATCTGATATCCCGTCAAGTTCTAAAACCATAACTTTTCCGGTAGCGGTTATAAGTATAGTAGTAAGAACGGTTACTAGAACCAGCGTAGATACTATGAATATCTCGTCTCCATGATCTAGTATTACTCTTTTTGTCTTCTCTCTCATTTGATAACTCCTTTCTATGTTTTGGTTAATATAACATCCTTACATCCCATTGGAATCACCCGCCTTTCTTATGGTGCAAAAAGAAAGAGCCTGTGCGGCTCAGTCTTTGTGTTTCTTTGCTTCTGAGTAACCAATTGCTATTCCTGCTATAATAAGTGGCAAGAATATGATCATAAGAACTCCGACAACCGGACCAATAATTGAAAGCGCTATTCCGATAATTACAAGTAATATCGGGATAATAGCTATTCCTATTGCCCAACAAATTGTCTTTAAAATTGCTTTAATCATTTTTTCTATCCTCCTATAAATGTGCATAATATTTAGTTCCTCTATAATAGAGTTTGTAAATTATGCGAAAAAGCTATAGGAGATGTAACCCCTATAACCTTACTTTCTGTTACTTCTTATCGCCCCCGGCAATTAAAAATGTGCCAATAGCAATAAGTAAAATTCCAGCTAGTATTGTCATTTAAGCTTTACCTCCTTATAGTTTTTATTCAAGTTTGTACATTCGCTGTCCATCCTTTCTACTATAAGAAATGTAAAAAATGCGAAAAAAGAAAGAGCTGATGTTACTCAGCCCCTTCCTTAAGCTCTACTATGTTCATAGTTACATATAAAATTATTAAACTCATCAGTACATACATCATAAGTTCATCCTCTTATAAATATAGATTCTCCTATAAGAGGATGTGTAATTTTTGCGAAGATTACCCAAATACAGCAAAAGCAATAAATATAATAGCTACAATTGCTGCAAAAACAATCCATAAAACATTCTCAGTATTTTTCTTTACCGTATCCTGCTTTACCTGTTCAATAGCAATCTCTTTATTTGTATCGAGTTTATGCTTTTCAAGTTCCACCCTTTTGTCAAAGTGTGTATCTTCTTTAAAAACCTGAGTTCCGCAATGAGAGCAGAACGCATACTCCTGACCCTCTGTATCAAAATATACCTGTCCACCACAGCTAGGGCACTTCATTTCCTGGATTGTGTTATTCATTATCTTTTTCCTCCTCATCTTCTCTCTCAAGATATTCAGAAAGCTTTTCAGTAGCTATCTTTTTATCTTCTTTTGTCTTTTTTACATGTTTAATTATTATAGGCGCAAAAAGAGCAGTCAACGTTGTTAATAACCCTATGAGCAATCCTTCTTTTTGACCATCTTTATGAACCTTATCAATATAATTACCCGGCCCACCGGCTTCTTTTGCGTCATGTGTCAAGTTAGCATAATCCCAATCTTTACCCATATAACTATCCTCCTAAGAAATGATAGTTATATGATACGCCTATTTGCGAAAAATAAGAAGAGCTGTTAACCCTTCTTAAATATGTGGTATAGATAATAAATCGACATTCCAATATCAACCATTACAACTATCGGCCAGGCAATTATATGAAATATAATACTTTTCCATGAATATATAGCAAACTCGGCTATATCTTGATTTCTATTGTCTACCGCGCCATTAGTTACGGTATCGAACTCATCGTATCCGAGTTTTTACATATTCTGGTTTTGCTATTATTTGCAAAATTAATCGCCTCCCAATACCAATAATTAAATAAAATAATATAATATTCATTCTTATCTACCTCCTTCTATAATAAGAGGTGTAAACTTTGCGAAAATATAGAGCCTACGTTTCCGTAAGCTCATATACTTTATAACATCTTCATATCACGTAAAATTTCACCTTTATTTCTTCCTGCTTTGTACTCATTTTCAAGATTCAGTTTCTGAGTATTAGATAGGGGTCTCTTTGTGTAATAATGTGTGCCAGTTCTTGGATCGTAGATATCACACTCATTATAACGCGTCTCCTGATTCTGAGAATGTGCTCTGATAGCTGAATTAACTACCCTAAGCACTCCCGGAACCGCAAGACATGCTATAGTAAATGTCTCCATCGGATGATCCTTAACTGTGCGCTTTATATTATATACGCAAGTGTCAACCTTTCCTTTTGCTTTACTCGTGAAATCATGAACCTTCTGTTTAAAAGTTCTGTTATCTACAGTTTCCATAAATGTTCTCCTTTCATCGTAGATACTATGTTTTCTATAATCACCTGTGTAATATATGCGAAAAGAAAAGAGCGCATGAAACGCTCAATTCTTAGTTAAAATCATAACGCCATACTCGTTAAGTAATAACCTTTTAAGTCTGTACTGCTTAGCAAGCAAATCGATTGTTGATACGCATAAGGCCGTTACTCTATCTACATCTTCAATATTTACTTTTTCACCCTCGTGTTTATCAAAAAACTCTTTTGCATTGCCAAGATAGTTATCAATTTCCTCAATAAGTTTTATTAACTCTTCTTTACTAGGCATAACGATTTCCTCCTTTTCTACTATAAGCGTTGTATTATTTGCGAAAAAATAAGAACCCAGGATTAAATCCCGAGCTCTTTGTATTCGTTATAAGCCTCATAGATTTGAGCCTCATTTACCTGCGGCATCCACTCTATATAAGCATCGTAGATATCTGCATTCTTCCGAACTCTCATAGCATTTCTTCTCCTCTCCTTAATATCACGATCAAGATCATCATGAGCAAACTCAATAACTTTTTCTCTATAGTTATCAACATGCTCTACAACAGTCTTGTTCGCCATATTAAGTGCGAATTGTTGTTTTGCTAAAAATACGCTCGGCATCATACATAATGCTGCCCCCGCCAATATAGTTGGTGCACATCTTCTAGATAATTCAATAATTTTCTCAATATCTTTCATAGTCTCATACCTCCTATAAGAGGATATGTAAATATTGCGAAGAAAAAGACCCTGCATTTCTGCAGAGCCTTCGCCTTCGTAGATACTAACCCTTATAAATTCTTCTGAATCGCCGATGCAAACAGCATAACATCGTCATTATCATATGCACTATCCGTATGATAGTTCGTACCCTTAAATATAATTCTGGCGGAATAAGTAGAATCACCACAGTTACAATCAAGATTTATTACATTACCGTCGATATTATACCCTTTAATCGTGCTAAAACCGCCTTCAAATGCTTTTTTACATGCCATGTCTAACATCATATCAAAACCCTCCTTAAAACTTAAATTAAGGGTATTATAACACAAAAAGAAAGAGCGCATGTAGCGCTCAATCTTCATCAAAGTAAAAACCAATTTCTTTCTTGATCTCTTCGATTTCATCACTATCTTTACCAATGATTTCAATCTTACAGATATAATTACCCTCAACGAATCTAGCATAAGCCTTGTGTTCAATCTGATAAGCTACCATATAGCCAATCCATTTAACAAACTCATGATAGTCGTTTGTGCTAATATATCTTTTGATCTCTTCATAATGTTTAGGTTTTGTCATCTTCTAATCCTCCTTAAAATCGTGTTTTTAGCTTCTACTAGAACACATGTTTTTCTTGCGAGAGAATAAAGAAGAATCTCCTATAGCTTTCATAGTACTGATTTTTACCACGAGGTATACTATAAAGCATTTTAAGCTCTGTAAACGATAAGTCTTTTGTAACAGCATTTACTATATAAGTCCATAGTTCTTTGTCTGCTTTCTTTGCGCAATTGATGATCATATCAATCTTTTCTTTAAGCTCAGATTTCTTTGTAACAACGTCTAAAACCGGATCATCATTATTTGCTATCTGACTATCTTCCAATGTGATGACTGAGCTTGACTTTACACCATCATTAAGTCCCCTAAGTTCGTCAATCCACTCATCATACTGCAAGCAATAGTGCTTAAGTTCGTAGAAACGGTGTTTCGAAATGTGATAGTTGTTTTTCTTAGATACTACTGGCCTTACCTTCATGCTGCCCATTTTATTATCCCCTCCTTTTATAAAAATGTCGTTGAGGAAATAATAAAATATAAATTTGTCGTCCGTGTGCCCAAAATATTAATAGGGACGTAGACGACAAACAGTTAACTAAGAAAAACATATATAAATAAAAAGGCCTACGAAAATTCGTAGACCAAAAATTGATATCTCGTTCCAACCTGGGCACCGGTGCCCACCATTAATTTTTCACGTCGTCTAAAAACCGCTTCCTTAGCTGTCCACAGGCTCCATCAATATCCCTGCCCATTTCTCTTCTTATAGTAACATTTATTCGATTTTTTTCAAGTTTATTCTTAAATGCCAATGCCCCGGAACGGTCTGTAGGTCTGTAATCTCGCTCTTTTATGGGGTTAACGGGAATAAGATTAACAACACAATTTATTCCTCTTAACAATTCCGATAATTCCGCTGCGTCTTCATCGGTGTCATTGACGCCCGAAACAAGCGAATATTCAAAGGTAAGCTGCCTTCCTGTCTTGTCAAAATAGGTCTTGCAGGCATCGAGTACCTCATGTATCTCGTATTTATTGGCGATCGGCATAAGCTCTTTTCTCTTATCGTTGTTGGAAGCGTGAAGTGAAAGAGCCAGATTTATGGAAAGCTTCTTGTCGGCAAGTTCCAGGATTTTGGGAACTATACCGCAGGTAGAAACCGTGAGGTTACGCTGCCCCAGGTTCATTCCGTGCTCATCTGACAAAAGCTCTATGAATTTAAGAAGGTTGTCGTAGTTATCAAGCGGCTCTCCGCTACCCATGACAACAACTCGGGATATCTTTTCTCCGAGATATTCGGATATTGAATAGATCTGATCCAGCATCTCCGAGGGCAAAAGATTCCTCTCAACGCCATCGATCGTAGAAGCACAGAATCTGCAGCCCATTCGGCATCCTACCTGAGAAGAGATGCACACGCTGTTTCCGAATTTGTACTTCATAAAAACGCTCTCTATAACGTTGCCGTCATAGAGGCCAAAAAGAAATTTCTTGGTATCGTCAATGTGAGATTCCTGAACCTGCACCACCTCAAGGCTTGTGTAGCTGCATTTCTCGGAAAGCTTCTCTTTAAGTGTCTTGGGTATGTTCTTCATCTCATCGTAATTTCTTGCTCTCTTGACATGCATCCAGTCATAGAGCTGCTTCGCCCTAAATGCGGGCTCACCGATATCCTTGATGAAAGCCGTGAGTTCATCAAGGTTAAGGGATTTAATGTCTGTTTTGTTGTCTTGACCTAATATATATTCACTCATAATTATCTATCAACTCTTTTAAGCTTTGCGATGAAGAATCCGTCGGTTCCGAATTCTCCGGGAAGAAGCTGAATATAGCCTTTCTTGGCTGTATCTTTTATGTTGTATTTGTCATTGTCGAGAATATATTGAGGAAGTTGTCTTGTTATATCAACGGGTTCAAACGGAAACTCTTCACAGATTCTCTTGACCATGTTCTCGTTCTCGTCCTTGTTGACGGTGCAGGTAGAATACATAAGAGTTCCGCCTACCTTAACGTAGTCCCAGCAAGACTTTACGATATCCCACTGAAGCTTGGTAAGATCGCTGAGCTTTTCTTTCCTGATGTTCTGCTTGATATCGTTCTTTCTTCCGATGATTCCAAGTCCGGAGCAGGGAACGTCAAGATAGAGAATATCGCCGTTTTCTTTCATATTCTCATCATGAATCTTGGCATCTATTATCTCGATTGCGATGTTATTTAGACCAAGTCTGTCTGCGTTTTCTGCAATTAGCTCTTTCTTTGCGGCAGAGACGTCTCGTGAAAAGACCTTTCCTTCCTCTCCCACTGCCTGTGCAGCATGCATGCTCTTTCCGCCGGGTGCGGCGCAAACATCGATAACAGTCTGGCCTTTTAAAGGATTAGCGATCTCTGTAACAAGCATTGAGCTTACATCCTGAACCGCGAATTTCCCTTCGGAAAATCCCGGAAGATATTTGATGTTATCTGTTTTTTCAAGTTCGAGCGCATAGGGAAGGATCGGGTTTTCTTTTACAACAACTCCCGCATCCTCGAGCTCTTTTTTTAGCTCCGAAACAAATTTGGGACCATTAACACTGTCTCCTATATCTGTTCCGGCACAACGAATTACCGTGGGTCTGGGCTCAAGGAAGAATTTCAATATATTCTCCGTGCGCTCAAAGCCGTAGTCATTGAGCCACATCTTACAAAGCCACTTAGGTACGGAATAAAGGACCGAAAGATAATTAGCTCCGCCATCCTCAGTTCTATCGGGATATTCTATATTATCTTTATTTCTTGAAACATTTCGAAGGACGCCGTTTACAAAGCCCTTAAGCCCCGTAAATTTGTGCTTTTGCGCGAGTTTAACCGCCTCGTTGCATGCAGCACTGTCGGGAACCAAGTCCATGAACATGATCTGGTAAACGCCCATTCTCATAAGGCTTCTGATAAAGGGCTGCATCTTTTTTACTTCGACTTTGGAAAAAGAATCGAGCACATAATCAATCTGTATGTTTCTCTCTATGCAGCCTTCGGCGACTCTCTTTATAAATGCCTTGTCCCTGGTTTCAAGATAGTCGTACTTTTCAAGAACATCTTTAATAAGACCTGCCTTTTTACTGCCTTCCTTGTCGTATTCGATTAGTATATTTAAAACGATCTCTCTGATATTTGCCATTATAATTATTAGTGCCTTTCATCTTCATTCTCGAATACTTCACAGAATCTGGCTGAAAATGAAGGCTTCTCCCCTATTAGATTAAGGTGTGAGATGTCTCCCACCCTGCTTGTTCGGAATGTTGCGATTCCTTTTTCTCTTTCCTCGGTAACAACTACGGTAACCGCGCTCGGTGCTATGCATAAGAACTGAAGCGGAACCATCGGTGATATATGCCACAGATATGACAGCATAACGCTCGTGATACCGTAATGGCAAAAGAAAGCTATGGTCTTGTCATTTCCCTCTTTTACCTTATAAGCACAGCCGTCTCTGACATAGCCGTAGGACTCAAGGAGCTTTGAAAACTCCGAAGTAACCCGGTCATAGACCTCGACGGCATTGCTGTATTTCATTAGTTCTGCGTCTCTCCAACCGTTGTAGTCAAAGAGCTCGGGATGGCTTCCATAGTAGGATGGAAGGATGTCCCAAACAACGCGCTTTTCATATTTTCCTGTTTCCGGATTTATCTTGCGATCCTTAGAATAAGCTCTGCGGACTTCTTCCGAGAGATTAGGATCTATAAGAGCAGGGAATTCACGAAGCCACTCGCAGGTTGTCACCTTCTTTCCAAGTACCTTCAGCGAATATTCCGCTGTTTCAACCGCTCTTCCAAGCGGAGACTGATACACATCGTCAATATTGTAGCGCTCTATCATATCGGCCAGCGCCTTGGCCTCAACTTTTCCCTTTTCGGTTAGTCCGTCTCTGGCATAGTCAGGGTCACCATGCCTGATAAAAATCAGTTTCATATAATCAACTCTCTTTTTTTAATGATATAAACCCATTATACCATCATATCCGATCTGACTGAAATTCTTGGGAAAAGAGTCATCTTTTGAACACGCGCAAAGGCTGTAATTCTCTGCGATATCGTATTTTTTAAAATAATAATCATTAAGCTCAGCGTCGTCTTCGTACAACTTATAAATACCGTTTTTCTTGATAATGCCAAACTCATTCAAAGGTTTGGAAAGTCCTATACCGATGCACTTGATATAAGCTTCCTTGAGACTCCACAGATCATAAAAGAGCTTTCTCTTTGCATCCTCGCTTGTCTCCAAAGCCAGAGCTTCTTTTTCTTCCTTGGAAAAAAATCTGTCGGCAATGTTTAAATCCGCGCTCTTATGCTCCTGAACATCAATGCCCACCGGGCTACTGCCGATCGCGCACACTACGTAATTACCCGAATGAGAGATATTATAAAAAATATCATCACGGTCTTTTACAAAAGGTTTTCCGTATTTATTCTTGTCAAACGTTATGTCTTTCGGAGCTAGTCCAAATCCTGTAAAGATCGCATAATAAGACAAAAGAAGTCCCGCAAGAGACCTCTTTTTATCCGCATCAAAATGAAAACGCAGAATATTTTCTCTCTGCGCCTCATCCACATATTTCAAAGCTTCTTCGAATCTTTTATCGCTAAATTCTTTTAATGCATCTAATACATAAACCTGCATCATGATATGTTCAATCAACCCTCTTTTAAAATTGCCATGCAAATTATACCACATATCAGATATATACGAGAAATTTGCAGGTACTTGACCGAAAGTCTGAAATTTTGGCACAAAAAAAATGAGGGGTCCAAGCAATGACTTAACCCCCATTATAATCACCGCTTGGCTTACCTCTCACCCATCTTTATAAGAAGACCTTACCACTATCCCCCCTATACTAAAAGGGCGTATTTCGTACAAATTTTATTGCACGATACGCCCTTTTGATATGAATTATCATGAATATAATTATACTTAATCAGTAATAACTGAAAGGAGAAAAGATATGAAAAAGATGTTAGTTTCAGCAGCTTTACTTGCAACACTTGTACTTGGACTCGTAGCAAAAATCAAAGAGCCTGATGCAGGAATCTATCCTCCTCCGGTAAAATATGAGTTAGCTTGTATTCTTATTGCTCATCGTTGAGCTATTTGAATAAATGTTTTTTCATAGAATAGTTTGGGGGAGAAAAAACATCAAAAAACGCACCACACATTCTTAGTAATGTACGGTGCGTTTTTTATTTTGTAATATAAAGAACTTAGGTAAAATTCTCTTTATAATATCCTTCTATCGTTGGTGTGTTGATCGGAGACTCATCAAAATACTTAGCCAGTGCCAACGATAATCCCACATATTCTTTGGCAGCCTTCTTATATTTCTCGTCATGATTGTCCATCCATATTTGATCATATAGCCAGCCTATATTAAATACCAATGCATATAGTAGCTCCTGACAAGAGTTTTTCTTTTCCAATGCAATGCCTTTTTTACAAATCTCTATAGACTTCTCATATTCTCCGCTAAGGCCAAGAGTATTCGCATAATTGAAATATATCTTCACAGCTATCATGCTGTCCTTATTATCTTCAGCCTGTCCAAGATAAACATCGAGTTTTTCAAATATTTTTACAGCCATTTCGGTACAACCGATCTTATCATTCGTTATGGCTATATCATTCAAAAGATTTAACTCAGTGTCATTATATAAACGAGTTATGGAAAACTCTCCATCCTTATAATCAGGCACGGATTTTTTTAATAATCCTTCTTGGATCTCCAACATCTCTTTTGTATAGTCATAATAAGTAAGAGTTTCCAGCCTGGCAAGGAACTGCTCTTTTTCAACAGATTCTACATTTTTCAGCCCCTCTTTAAGTATTTGCATCTTCATACGAAGCTCATCATACTTCTGATTATTCAAAAGATTCTCATACTCAACGTACCTGTCACCATCAACAAAGAGCCCCATATCATAAGACATTATGATCTGCTCGGGTCTTCCGCCCATCTTCTCCTGAAGCAGCCTGTAGTTATCCTCGCTTGGGAGCATCCCCTCATTTTCATATCTCTTGAGCGTAGTGATATCACAGATTCCTTCGGAAAGCTTTTCCCTGGAAAAACCCTTTTCAACTCTATGTGATTTTAATAACTTAGATTTTTTGTATACGCTCATAGCATCTTGTTCCCCATCAATTCCAGCCGAGAAGATCGTCAAATTTAAGTATTGTCTCTTCTTCCTCGCTAAGCTCTCCGGCGTATTTTTTCTTAAGCTCCAAAAGTCTTACCACACCTTTACTTTGTTTGATAAGCCTCTTATATTGCAATGCGCTCTCAATATACTCAAGCTGCACCTGCTTCATCCATCTGTTCTCGGATTCACTTACCAGCTCCGAGATCAGTTCCCCATAATAAACAACCTTCAAATAATGATTATCATTCAGCTTTTTAAGGAAATAACCAAGCTTAAAAAGCAGATTATGATCACTGATACTTGCAATCTTATACAACAGTCCAAATTCTCTGACCGTATAAAGCGAATTGTCTATATCGTCAAGCTTTTTCTTGCAAGTCAGCTCAAATGCTTCCTTGTAAAAAGACAAAGCACCTTTCGTATCACCGCTCATTCGGCACAGTTCACCACGCACCTCAAGTTCAAGCTGCTTATGAATATTCTTGCTCCTTGTTTTGGGAATAGAGGAATACTCTTCAAGATATTGCCTTGTCTTTTCGGAATCTTCATTCTCGATGGACTCCAAAAGATTTTTTTTGATATCAAGAAGTCTATGTTCCTCATCGGTTACCGTATATAAAACTCTGTTTGAATTTTTACCCATTCGCTCAAGGAGCGCGGACAGCATAAACTTATCAGGCAGCATCTTGCCGCCTTCATATCTGTTATATGTAGATGCACTACAAAGGCCATCACATACTTTGCTGATCGTAAGCGAAAGATTCGTTCGCTCCGTGCCAAGTATCGCCCCTATTACATTACTATCATTCATCGCAAGCCTTATCCCTCAAGTTTAAAACAACTTTCAGTCTCTTCTTCTGCCGTTAAGAAGTACGAGTCTAAGTAGCTGTACTACTGCCGATGCGGCACTTGCAACGTAGGTCATTGCCGCAGCGGAAAGAACTTTTTTGGAGTGTGAAAGCTCTTCCTGATCGAGGATACCGTATTCATCAAGCATCACAAGAGCTCTTCTTGAAGCGTCAAACTCAACGGGGAGTGTGACAACCTGGAAAAGAACAGCAAGTGAGAATACCCAGATTCCAATCTTAATAAGAAACGGTAAGCTTAAGAGCATTCCCAAAATAAGAATCGGAATTCCCGCCTTGGAACCGATACTCGCCGCAGGAACAATAGCTGTTCTTATCTTTAGCGGCAGATATCCGAATTCATGCTGACAGACGTGTCCGCACTCATGCGCCGCAACTCCGACAGCAGCAACGCTCGGTGAATCATAGGTAGCATCCGATAAATTAACCGTTTTGGTTCTCGGATCGAAATGATCGGTAAGATTACCTGAGACATGTCTTACGCTCACATCGGTGATACCGTTTCTGCGAAGGATCTCCATGGCAACCTGAGCTCCGGTCATATTGCTCCTGCTTCTGATCCTCGCATACTTCTTGTAAACGGAAGATACTCTGCTGCTTGCAACCATGCACAGAATACCCATGATAATAACCAAAATATACAATGGATCGAATCCGTATCCATAAAATCCTCTTGCGTAATACATATACTCATCTCCTTTACCGCATTAATTCTTTATTGTCAAAAAAGCTTGCTTCCGGCTTCCAGCTTATATCCGAGAAGGAAATCCTTAACAGCCATACGCTTCTTTCCTTCAAGCTGTACTTCGTTTACCGAAAGATAGTCTTTTCCTGTTGAAACCACAAAGGCTTCTTTCCCTGTAAATACGACCGTTCCGGGCTCTGCCCCTGTCAAAAGAGCTTTCTCATTCGAAAGTTCTTTTACCTGAGACTCATTAAGAACCTGTGCTTTCCAGATCTTAAGGAGTTTGCCGTCAAGGTGCGTAAATGCACTAGGCCAGGGATTAAGGCCTCTTACAAGATTCCTTATCGTCTTGGCGTCCTTGCTAAAATCAATCTTACCCATATCCTTGGAAAGCTTGCCGCATTTGGTGGCAAGAGCTTCGTCCTGAGGAACGGGTGTGAGTTCGCCTCTCTCTATCTTGGGAAGAGCGTCTACTATGAGCTCCGCGCCAAGATCGGAAAGCTTATCGAAAAGTCCGCCGCCGGTCTCTTCTTCATCAATGGGGATTTCTCTCTGAATAAGAATATCTCCCGTATCCATGCCTATTGCCATCTGCATGATGGTCACGCCGGTCTTTTCTTCTCCGTCAATGATCGACTGCTGAATAGGTGCGGCACCTCTGTACTTCGGAAGAAGAGATGCGTGTATATTAACGCAGCCGAATTTCGGGATATCCAGGATCTCTTTTGACAAGATCTGGCCGAAGGCCGCAACCACATAGATATCAGCGTCTATATTCTTAAGGTAAGCAACGTTATCAGCTTCTTTTATCTTAACGGGCTGAAATACAGGGATGTTGTACTTAAGCGCACAATCCTTGACATCCGAGATCTGAAGCTCGCCGCTTCTTCCCTTGGGTTTATCGGGTTGTGTCACAACAAGAACAACGTCGTGGCCCGCATCTATTATCTTCTCAAGTGCTGCCCTCGCAAAATCGGGCGTACCCATAAAAACTATCTTCATTCCTGTGCTTCCTCATTCTGTGCGATCAGATCCTCGTTATTAATTAGCTCGCCTTCTACCTTTTCCACATACATATGTCCGTCGAGGTGATCGTTCTCGTGAAGGATGGCTCTGGCAAAAAGCTCCTCGCCTTCTACCACAAATTCCTCGCCGTCGAGGTTGGTAGCCTTAGCTTTAACGTAATTGGGTCTCGTAACGATTCCGGATTTACCGGGAACGGAAAGGCATCCTTCGTAGCCTGTCTGCTCTCCGCTAGTCTCAAGAATCTCGGGATTGATGAATACCATTGGTGAATCCCCTTCGGGTGAAACATCGATAACAAAAATTCTCTTAAGTACTCCGACCTGAGGAGCGGCAAGTCCCACGCCGTCAGCCTCATACATAGTTTCTATCATATCCTGTACAAGCTCTTTGATTCTTGGTGTGATCTCTTTTACCTCTTTACAACGGCGTGCAAGTACTTCATCGCCGAATTCTCTTATAGTTCTAAGTGCCATTATGGCCTCCTTTAATTTATATATTGTGTTCCTGCTTATTATAAAACGTTGCCCCCACACTTATCAAATACTTTTGATAAATATGGGGGTTTTGGAAACTAATATCCATTTACGGGATCAAAATCAAATTGCACGGAAATATCCCTTATCTTTCCGGCATCATTAAGTTCTCTTACAAATTTCTCAAGAACATCCTTAAGTTCCACGAGCATCTCGTAGTCATCGAGTTTAACGTACACGGCTATCCTGAATACATCGTTTATCTTGCCGACAGATGCAAAGGCAGGTCCGATAAACACTGCGTTTTTGATCTTTTGCTGTTCCATAAGAGCCCGAAGTCTGTTTGCAAACTGCATACCTCTTTCTTCGCCTGCGCTCTGCACCTGAACGCACATCATATGCGAGATCGGAGGGTATCTTAATATATCTCTATAAGCGATCTCCTCTTCGTAAAAAGCCTTGTAATCCTGCTTGGACGCAGTGATTATGCTGTAGTGCTCAGGCTGATAGCTCTGGATAATGACGTTGCCGGGCTTTTCTCCTCTTCCCGCTCGTCCCGCCGCCTGTGTAAGGAGCTGGAAAGTTCTTTCACTCGCCCTGTAATCCGAGGCATAGAGCGACATGTCGGCTGCCAGGATTCCCACCAAAGTAACATCGGGGAAATCATGCCCTTTTACGATCATCTGTGTTCCCACAAGAACATCGGCTTCCTTGTTGGCAAAAGCCGACAATATCTTTTCATAGCTTCCTTTTGTTCTCGTCGTATCCGCGTCCATTCTGAGGACTTTCGCATCGGGCCAGAACTTTTTGACCTCGTCCTCTATCTGCTGCGTACCCGCTCTGAATGAAGATACAAACTTAGAGCCGCACTTGGGACAGATCTTCTTGGCAGGCTCCTCGTAGCCGCAGTAGTGACAGACAAGGCGTCCTCCCCTATGCTCGGATAGTGCGACATCACAGTGCGGACACTTAAACACATGTCCGCAAGCCCTGCATGAGACAAAGCCCGCGTAGCCTCTCCTGTTGATAAAGAGCATCACCTGCTCTTTCCTTGAAAGCCTGTCCTCGATAAGCTCCTGCAATCTTATTGAAAAGATAGAACGATTGCCTTTTCGAAGCTCCTCTCTTAGATCCGCGATCTCAACCATCGGAAGCGTTCCGCCCGTTAGTCTTTTATTAAGCTCAAAGAGCTTGTACCGACCGTTATGAGCCTTGTAATAAGAATCAAGAGAAGGCGTCGCAGAGCCAAGTACAACACTTGCTCCGTCCGGTACAAGTCTTGCCAGCTCTATCGCAGTTTCTCTCGCATGATATTTGGGCATTGTTTCGCTCTTATAAGTGGTCTCATGTTCCTCATCGATAATTATTATTCCGAGGTTGGAAAACGGGGTAAAAAGAGCCGATCTCGGGCCTATGATTATATCTATATCGCCCGTCCTTGCTCTCTCCATCTGATCGAATTTCTCTCCCGGAGACATCGATGAATTCACGACGGATACCCTGTCTCCGAAATGCCGATAGAAGCGCATCAAAGTCTGATATGTGAGCGCGATCTCAGGAATGAGCACTATCGCCTGCTTGCCTCTTTTGATCACATCATCTATAAGTGCGATATATACTTCAGTCTTTCCGCTACCCGTGATCCCGTGGATCAGGTAGGTATCTCTTTTGCCCTCGTCATAATCCTTGGAAAAAGAGCTTACAACAGCCTGCTGCTCATCGCTCAAGGTCTTTTTCCCATATCTGTCGGAAGAAGCCGCGATGGGATTTCTGTAATACTCCTCGCTCTCTATCTTGATGATTCCCTTATCGGAAAGAGCCTTAAGTGTAGCCGACGTAACACCGAGCTTACCCGTTATTAGCTCATAAGGTATTCTGTCTTCGGGATTATCGAGAAGCTCTTTTATTATCCTCTCTCTTGCGGACTGCTTCTTTCGAACACACTCATAGTAGTATTCCGTTGCTTCTCTCAAAGGAAGTCGAAGCGAAACATACTTATGAACCTGTCTGTTTTGCTTCTTGGAAGAAGGAAGAACCGTTCGAAGCGCCGCTATCATGGTCGAGCCGTAGTGATGCTTCATCCATGCGGCAAGTCTTATCGAGATATCCTGCGCGGAGATGTTGTCTTTAACGATCCCCTCTATTTCTTTGATCTTGGCAGGGTCCCAATCCGCTTCGTCGGTAAAAGAAATTACGTAACCCTTTCTTCTGGTATTGCCCCTTCCGAAAGGCACATAAACAGGATCCCCGATGTCGATACTGCTTCGTAAGCTTTCGGGAACCCTGTACTGAAAAGGCCTGTCGACCTTCTCGTGAGATATATCTATTATGACGTTTGCATACTCACATGCTGTCAAAAAATCTCTCCTTTTATCCTGTATGATAAGAGATCGAAACCCAGATCACTTATCACTGTTTTCTTTAAGTATATCAGCAATGAGGTCTCTTTCATCCATGGGATATTTAACTCCCTTGATCTCCTGATAGTCCTCATGTCCCTTACCCGCAAGCACGATGATATCTCCGTGCTCACCGTTGTTTATCGCATAACGGATCGCTTCTTTTCTGTCCTCGATCATAATGTACTTACCGTCGGTCTTGTTCATTCCGGTCTCAATGTCCTTCATGATATCAAGAGGCTCCTCAAATCTCGGATTATCGGATGTGATGATAGTAAAGTCCGCGTACTTACCGCTCACTTCACCCATCTCGAAACGACGGAGCTTACTTCTGTTACCGCCGCATCCAAAGACACTGATAAGTCTGTTGGGATGATAATCCTTGAGTGTAGAAAGAAGGCTCTTAAGCGCCATTGCGTTGTGCGCGTAGTCGATCATAAGAGTGAAGTCATCGGATACCTTGACCATCTCTATACGGCCCTTAACCTTAGCCTCTTTAAGCGCTTTCGCTATCTGCTCGTCGTTGCAGCCAAGATGCTTGGCAACCGCGATCGCACAAAGAGCGTTGTACACACTGAACTTACCGGGAGTTCTGACTTCGGCATGCATATTTATGATGCCTTCCGTGTCAAAAAATACTCCGAGTTCGCCGGGCTTATGAATATAAGCAAGGTTGATCGCTCTGATATCAACTCCCTCGGAAAATCCGTAGGTCATGGCCTCACATGTATGATCCTTCAAAATATCCTCAACATGCGGATCGTCGCCGTTTAATATTCCCATCTTACACTGCTTGAATAAGAGACTCTTGCAGTGAAGATAATCATCAAAGTCCTTGTGCTCGTTGGGTCCGATATGATCGGGCTCGATATTTGTAAAGATGCCTATATCAAAGGTAAAGCCCTGGCTTCTGTGAAGCATAAGTCCCTGTGAAGATACTTCCATAACCACACTGTCACAGCCGGCTTTAACCATTCTATCCATATATTCCTGAAGATTATAGGACTCAGGTGTCGTATTCTCTGCATGAATGTGCTCATCGCCTATGATAACTTCAATCGTTCCGATAAGTCCGACCTTATGTCCTGCGTTCTCAAGCATACTCTTAATCAGATAAGTTGTTGTAGTCTTACCCTTGGTTCCCGTGATACCTATAGTTGTGAGCTTATCCGCGGGATGTCCGAAATATGCTGCCGAAATGAACGCCATTGCATATCTTGTATCGTCCACTCTGACAACCGCCATCTTACAATTTTCCGGAAGTTCAACATCATGTTCCGCGACGATCGCAGCAGCTTTTTTTTCATAAGCTTCTTTGGCACATGAATGTCCGTCGAAATTGGCTCCCTTTATGCAAATAAAAAGTGAACCTTCTTCGATTTTTCTGTTGTCATTAACAACATTTTTAATCTCAACCACTGATGGATCAAGGGTTTGTGATGAATTTCCCTCAGTGACCTGTGACTTAATATCACTTATCAATTCACTTAATTTCATAATAAAGCCTCCGTGTTTTTAATTAAAATTATTCTGTTTAACCAATTATTTTAATACTTATTTTAGTTAAAAAAGATTAATTCTAATTTTTATAGATTTTTCACATTTTGTTCATATTTTTACGGTATTATAATAATCAAGAAGTAAGTAATTCATTTACTTACTATCTCCCCCTCATAAGAAACCGCAGACACACGCTTCGCGTGTGTTTTTGTGGTTTATGGGGTTTTTTCTTTTTCCGGAGTCTTTTTCAAAGGCCGGAACCCGCGCCCGCAGGCGCCTCCTTACGTAAAATCCTCCATAATTATCTGCAGACTCTCTCTTCCCATATAGGAATTGATATCGGGGTGATAAGCTATGCTCACCTTGACCATACCGTCTTCTCTACCATTATTATACAAGTCATCAAGTATGCTCTGTCCATATCTTTCAGTTAGGAAATCGTGCCATCTTTCCATATCCCCGAAATACATCATGTCGTATATCTTGCCGCCGTCGGTAACTCTGTACTTTCCGCAGTTCTTGTTCTTTCCGAGTATTCTTCCCGATAATAAAGACACATCCTTCTGTGCAAAAGAAGGCTTGGGATTGCCCGTTCCAAACGGTTCGAGCTTCTTAAACTCTTTTACAAGATCCATACTTGCCGCGTTTAAAGGCATCACCATATCAAGATGAAGTATCGGCTCAAAATCCTTTTCCTCAAGCTTGCAATCCGCATTGAGCCTTTCTCTTAGTACATCTATATTCTCAACGGGAAGAGATAACCCCGCCGCCATCTTATGTCCTCCAAACTTGGTAAAGAGTTCCTTGCACGCAGAAAGACCCTCGTACATATCATAATTCTCAACAGATCTTCCGGAGCCCTTTGCTCCTCCGTCGAGAGCTTTGGTCAGAATGATCGTGGGTCTGTTGTACTTTTCTTTTATTCTCCCCGCAATAATTCCCGCAATAGATTCATGAACATCGGGCATATATAGAACTATAACCTTTGGAAGTCCGCTTTTCTCCGAAGCTTCCTGTACAATAGAAACCGCTTCGTCCACTCCGTTTTTGGTCTTGTCCTTGCGGCTGTCATTGAGGCTCTTAAGGTCGCCTGCTATAACTGCAGCCTTTGCTCTGTCTTTTTCCATAAAAAGAGAAAGCGCTCTGTTCGCAAGGTCGAGCCTGCCTGTAGCGTTAAGACATGGCCCTATGATAAAGCCGTAGTGATATCCCGACAGACTTGAAGCATCAAGTCCGTTTACATTGATAAGAGCCTGAAGTCCCGCATTATGCGTATCCTTAATAAGCTTAAGAGATTGCTTTACTATAACTCTGTTCTCATCCTTAAGCTCCATAACATCACAGACCGTGGCTATTCCCGCAAAGATCATCATCTCGGTAAAAAAGTCTGTTCTCTGCTCATCGGTAACTTTCGCATCGGTACTGATATCAGAAAGCACCTGAAGAAATTTATAGGCAACTACAGCTCCGCATATCTCTTTAAAGGGATACTCTCCCTCAGCTCTCTTTGGATCTATAACAGCATCCGCGGGCGGGAGAAGCTGAGTCTTTTCGCCGTTTTCATTTTCTTCAAACGGAACTTCATGGTGATCCGTCACAACAACGGTCATTCCCTTTTCTTTGGCATGTGCGATCTGCTCGGAAGCGGCAATTCCGTTGTCACAAGTGATTATCGTGTCAACGCCCGCATCAAAAGCATCATCCACAAGCTTGACGCTGAGTCCGTATCCGTCCTTGATCCTGTCGGGAAGGACACAGTCCGCATCTGCTCCAAAAAGCAAAAGCCCCGATAAAAGAATATATGAAGAACAGATACCGTCGACATCGTAGTCGCCGATAACTCTTATCTTGGCGCCTTCCCTAATCTTATCAAGGATGATCTGTGCGCCCTTCTCCATATCCGCCATTAGTCTTGGATCGTGCAGGAACGAAGGTCCTGCGTTAAGATAGTTGTTTACTGTCTCGGAAGTGCAATCGATGCTTTCCGTTGCCTTAGAATTTATCAGTCTGTTCGCGATAAGTCTCGCTGTAATGTTACTTATATTAAATTCACGTGCCAATCCGTCGAAATCCGCTTTCTTATTGGCAATCATCCATTTCGCCATGAAATATACCCCTGTTCAAACTTAATTCATTATGAACAGTATAACACTGTTTGATATGAAAAAACCGCCTGAAACTTTTCAAGTCTCAGGCGGCTTATTATAATTCTTATCAATCCTTCTTAGCGAAGAATGTCTTGAACTTAGTCTTAAGGTCAAACCACATCGGTGAAGCGATGAAGATTGATGAATATGTACCGCAGATTACACCTACCATAAGAGGAAGAGCGAACATCTTGATATCCGCTACACCAAAGATGTAAAGCGCAAGTACTGTAAAGAAGGTTGTAGCTGATGTGAACAAGCTTCGTGTGATAGTCTGTGACACACTGTTATTAACAAGCTGAGCCATTTCCTTCTTACCTGTTGCAATGTGCAAGTTCTCACGGATACGGTCGAAAGTAACGATAGTATCGTTGATCGAATAACCAATGATGGTAAGAACAACCGCGATGAATGTGTTACCTACGGAAATTCTTGAAATAGCATATGCAACAACTACTATAAGTGCATCGTGTGCAAGAGCTATGATAGCGGCTGCACCGAACTTGATATCCTTAAATCTGAACCAGATGTAGATAAGCATAAGGATAAGTGCGATAAGAAGTGACTTAACAGCATCTACTCTCATCTCGCTGCTTATTGTTGAGCTGATTGTCTCAGCAGCGATATTCTCAGCACTTACACCATACTTCTCTTCAAACAACTTCTCAACGGCTTTTCTCTGATCGATATCCATTGTAGCGCTCTTGAAGATAACCTGGTTGGTTCCGGAAACTCTCTGATGAAGAACTTCCTTAACTCCTGTTGCCTCTTTGATAGCAGGGATCATGTCGTTCTCAATCTCTGCAACAGTGTACTCTTTATCAAATGTAACGTTTGTTGATGTACCGCCTACAAAATCAAGACTGTAGTTAAATGCTCCCTTACCCTGTGAAGAGTTAACAGCCATGAATACGATACCGATAGCAATAACGATGCAAGAGATCGCATAGAAGAGCTTTCTCTTTCCAACGAAATCAAATACCTTAACGGGCTTAGCCTTACCGTAAAGAACAGGGCTCTGAAGTCCGAGACCGTAGAAGATGTTGGTAATAACTCTTGTTACAACAAGTGCTGTGAACATTGAAAGGATGATACCAAGCATAAGTGTCTCGGCAAATCCCTTGATAGGTCCCGTACCGCCTGCTCTAAGAACGATCGCTACGATAAGTGTTGTGATGTTACCGTCAAGGATTGAAGAAAGCGCTTTGTTATATCCGCTCTTTCTTGCTTCATCAACAGCCTTACCTGATGCAATCTCCTCTCTGATTCTTGCAAACACAAGAACGTTGGCATCAACCGCCATACCGATTGAAAGGATGATACCGGCAATACCGGGAAGTGTAAGTGTTATATCAAATGCGGAAAGTAAGAATACAATAAGTCCGCTGTAGAATCCAAGTGCAAGCGTAGCTGAAAGACCAAGTATTCTGAAGAATACGATCATGAAGATTGCGATAAGCGCAAATCCTACAGCTGCAGCAATAAGTGATGTATTGATAGCCTCAGATCCAAGCTGAGCACCTACTACGTTTGAACGAAGCTCTTTAAGCTCAAGCTTAAGTCCACCGATACGGATCATAGAAGCAAGATTCTGAGCTGCCTCAAATGTCTTCTCACCTGTGATGATTGCCTTACCGTCTGTAAGAGCAGCCTGAACAGCGGGAACGCTTATAAATCTTCCGTCATAGTAGATACCGATAGTATCTCTATTGTTATTGAATGCCTTGGTTGTTGCCTCGGCAAATGCCTTCTTGCCTTCCTCGTTAAACTCAAGAGAAACAACGGGCTCTGATGCACCGTGCTGATCCTGCTGAGCCTTAACCTCAGATACTACTACATTTTCACCCTTAAGGATGATAGAACCTTCGGCCTCAAGCTCTTCAATTGTCTTGTTGAGCTGATAACCGGGCATAACACCTTCTTCAAGTGTCATGTTACCTTCCTCGTCGGTTGTAATACCTGAATGATATGTGTAGTTCTCATTGCCGTCCTTATCAAGGTGAGCAATGAAGTAAAGCTTACCGGGCTGTCCGAGATCCTTAAGGATAGTGTTGGCATCTGTCACACCGGGAATCTCGATGTTGATTCTGTTAGAACCTTCCTGATAAACCTGAGCCTCTGTGCTGTAATTATCTACACGCTGCTGGAGCTTGTAGATAGTATCTGCCATATCCTCTTTGCTCGGATTTTCTTCTCCGTCTACTTCATACGTGATACTTACGCCGCCTGCGAGATCGAGTCCCAAATCGATACTGGACAATGAGCCTGACTTATCTGCTCCGAGTCCGAATACTGCTGAATAACCGATTCCCCCTAAAAGAGCTAACATAATGATCAGCGCAGGAATCCACTTTAAGCGTTTCATTATAATATTCCTCCCATATAATAATTGCTATTATTCGGCCAACGCCGCTTTTATCATAATCGCACACTCAATTCGCTTCCTCTGAAGCTCACATCCGTGCTTATATGTTGCATTGATATCCCCGTTGAAATTATATGCGTTGGCAGCACATCCGCCGCTGCAATAATATCTGGCAAAACATTTTTCACACTCGGGTCTTGAATAAACATTGCTCTTCTTGAATTTATCGCGAATGTCATTCCTTGTGATACCGTCGTATACGTTACCCATGATAAAGTCTTCGTTACCAACGAACTGATGACAGGGATAAAGATCTCCCCAAGGAGTAACTCCAAGGTATTCACATCCCGATCCGCAGCCCGACAATCTCTTGGCAACGCAAGGGCCTCCCTCAAGATCTATATTGAAATGGAAGAAGTTAAAGCCTTTTCCTTCCTTGTGTCTCTCAATATAATACTTGGCAAGCTTGTCATACTCATCGCAGATAACCGGAATATCCTCATCCTTAAACGAATACCAGTCTTCGGGCTTAGCCACAACGGGCTCAACCGAGATCTGCTTGAAGCCCAGTTCTACAAGGTGCTTAACATCCTCGGAAAAATCGAGGTTGTTATGAGTAAAGGTTCCTCTTACAAAGTATCTGAGCTGGTGTCTGCTCTCCGCAACCTTTTGATACTTGGGAACTATATCATCATAGCTGCCCTGTCCGCCGCGTCTGGGACGCATCGCATCGTTAACTTCTTTTCTTCCGTCAATCGAAAGGACTATATTGCCCATCTCTTTATTGACGTATGAGAGTATCTCATCATTAAGAAGTGTACCGTTGGTTGTTATAGTAAAGCGGAAGTTCTTGTTATGTTCTTTCTCAAGGCTTCTTCCGTACTCAGCAAGCTTTTTGACAACTTCCCAGTTAAGAAGAGGTTCACCGCCGAAGAAGTCTACTTCAAGGTTTCTGCGACTTCCCGAATTCTTAACAAGGAAATCAAGTGCAGCCTTACCCACTTCTTCACTCATGAGAGCTTTTCTGCCATGATATTCGCCCTCATCGGCAAAACAGTATTTGCATCTAAGATTACAATCATGTGCAACATTAAGGCAAAGCGCCTTAACTACCGTCTCTCTGTTCTGGAAATCATCCACATAATTCTCATATACATCGTCTGTATAAAGAACCTGGGAAGCTCGGAGCTCCAAGAGTTCTTCGATGGCTTCCTTAATATCATCCTCGGAATATCTTGATGAAATATCCGTATCCTTCAATATATCTGTAAAAAGAGAATCCTTAAGCTCCGCAGAAACTTCCGTTTCATCCTCGGGTGCTTCCGCTGTACCGAATCTGCCCTTAAGCTTCTCCTCTACGACCTTAACAAGATCAAAAACTACATCATCAACAACGTGAACCGATCCGCTGTTTACATCAAGAACAATGTTGTAGCCGTTGTTCCTATATGCGTGAATCATAAAATCTCCTAGTCATTAAAAGGGTAAGCGCAAACATAGGGCAGCGACCTAGGCCGCTGCCCGTTAAACGTCTACCCGATAAATCTTTTGCAAATTATTTGCTAAACTGCTCGCAGCTCTGATTTCCTACTGTGCAGGAAGTCTTGCAAGCTGACTGGCATGATGTCTGGCACTCGCCGCATCCGCCCTTCTTCATAGACTCTTTAAGATTTCTTGTAACCAATGACTTTACGTGCTTCATAATATGCCTCCTACTTGAAAACGCAATGTATAATAAACGTTTTTCGAGTTTTTTCGTCGTCCTAGTATATCATATATTTTGTAATTATTAAAGCGTTTCTTCTTCCTTGGGCTTATTTACTACAAGAAGAACTTTGGTGATACGATTCCGCTTGATTCCGCGCGCCGTAAGAGTAATTCCGTTATCCAAAGTGGCGGTTTCACCGTATCTGGGAAGCCTGTCGAGATTCTCGATCATAAGTCCGCCGATGGAATCGTAATCCTCCGAAGAGAGCTCCGTTCCAAGTGCGTCATTGATATCCGTGAGCTTCATATTACCTTCAACAAGATATCTGTTTCCGCCAAGGTCTTTAATAAGCTCAGCTTCATCAAGATCGTACTCGTCTCTGATCTCTCCTACGATCTCTTCAAGGAGATCCTCAAGAGTGATCATTCCTACCGTCGTTCCGTACTCAGACAATACAAAAGCAACGTTCTGAGTCTTTTCTCTCATCTCCATCAAAAGATCCGCAGTCTTTTTATACTCGTAAGTATAATAAGCTTTTCTGAGGTGATCTTTTATCTTGAAATTCTCCTTATCCTTGATAAGAAGAAGGTCTTTGACATTTATAAGTCCGATAACATTGTCCTGATCGCTTCCGTCGTAAACGGGGATTCTGGTGTACATATCCTCTTTAAAAGCTCTCATAACTTCGCTGTAATCAGCATCCGAGCTTACACAGCTCATATCAATTCTCGGTATCATAATGTCTTTTGCCAGAGCATCGCTGAAATCAAATACGTTGTAGATGATCTCTTTCTCTCCGCTCTCAATGACACCGTCCTCATGGCTTACGTCAACGTAAGTCTTGAGCTCGTTCTCGGTCATGGACTGTCTGCTTGTCGTATCGACTCTGAAGAGCTTAAGTATCGCCGTCGCTATGCCGTTTATCACAAAGGAAAAAGGCTTCATCACGGCCATTACAAAAATAACGCTGCCGGCATACCAAAGTGCCATGTTCTCCGCATAAGCGGTGGCAACCGTCTTGGGAATGATCTCACCTAAAATAAGAACAATAAGTGTAAGTATTCCCGTTCCCAGTCCTATGGCAAAGCTTCCGAAAAGATCTGTCACAAACACTGTCATAAGCGCCGAAGCACTTAAGTTAACAATGTTATTGCCAATAAGAATGGCAGAAAGCATCTTCTGCGTATCTTCACATATATCGAGAACCTTTTGTGCTCTTTTATTGCCTTCGTCAAGAAGTGCTTTGATCTTGACTCTGTTCACGGTCATAAATGCTGTTTCTGCCGATGAAAAAAAGGCAGATAAAAGAATCAGCACGATCAGTATGATGACCCTGATAACATGAATATTCAAATAGAATCCTCCTTATCCGATAGGATTGCTGTAGAACTCTTCAAACTCTTCGTATCCCTGCTCTGTAAGCTGCTGCTTCTGGAATTTCTTGTTCTTGTTCATTCTGACAACAAGAACCTGCTTACCTGCAGCTCTATCCTTCTGTGCCTTGGAGATGATCTCCTGAAGCTTCTCTCCGCGGATTCCTTTCTCAATAAGGAAAGCAACTTTGGAACTCTCACCGGGAATCTTGAAGCCTTCATCCATCATGATCATGATGATACGCTCAAATCCGATTGAGAATCCGCATGCGGGTGTATCCTGTCCGAGGAACTTACCTACCATCTTGTCGTATCTTCCGCCACCGCCGCAGCTTCCGCCGTACTGAGGCATTGATACTTCAAATATAGTTCCGGTATAATAGCTCATTCCGCGCACAAGTGTGGGATCGAATACCATTTCAAACTGCGCAGCCTTGGTACCCTCTACGCTGTTAATTATCTCTTTCAGACCTTCTCTTACGTCTTCCTCAAGGAAGTCTCCGAGTTTATCGGCGAGAATGCCGATAGCTTCTACACCGCTCTTACCTTCGATGATCTTAAAGAGCTCAGTGTATTTCTCGATCATTTTGTATTCTTTATTAGTATCTCTGAACTCGTCTCCATCTTTGGAAAGATACTTCTTAAGCTCTTCCTCAACGCCTTCAAGACCGATCTTGTCCATCTTATCCAAGATAATGAAAACATCGTCGTACCGGTCCTCGGTAAATCCGCTGTAAGCAGCCATAGCCTTAAGGATTCTTCTGTCGTTGATACGGATCTTGAAATCCTTAAAACCGAGTCTTCCGAGTGTGGTTGTAGTTGCAAGGATAAGCTCGATCTCTGCAAGATTACTTGCTTCTCCCAAAATATCTATATCGCACTGCATGAACTGACGATATCTGCCCTTCTGAGGTCTGTCGGCTCTCCAAACATTTCCCATCTGAAGCGCCTTGAAAGGTGCGGGAAGTTCATTGGCGTGATTGGCATAAAAACGAACGAGCGGAACAGTAAGGTCGTAACGAAGACCTGAATCCGTAAGATCGTTTTCTTCCTTGGCCTCTGCAAGATTGAGTTTCTCTCCGCGCTTCATTACTTTGAAGATGAGTTTCTCGTTCTCGCCGCCCTGCTTACTGTTGAGGTTGGCAAGTGACTCTACGCAGGGAGTCTCTATAGATGTAAATCCAAATTCAGCATAAGTCTTTTTGATGATACCTATGCAATAATCTCTAAGTTTCATTTCTGAAGGGAGTATATCCTTCATTCCGGTAACCGGTTTTTTAATAAGTGCCATTTCTAACCTTCCTTATCGTATAATCAAGCATAAATTTTACACTTATAAACAAACCTTTGCAATGTTTTTAATCATGAGAAATTATGCTCCTGCAAGAATTCGATAAACTGTGCTTCAGGCATGGGCCTTGCATAAAAGAATCCTTGTATATGATCGCAGCCAAGTCTTATCAGCTGCTTGGCCTGCTCGCCTGTTTCCACACCTTCTGCCACGATCTCTTTTCCGAGTGACTTGATCAGCTTTATCATATTCAGCATTACCATATATGATACTTCCGATTCAAACGCCGCCTGAACAATGCTCTTATCAAGTTTAAAGAGATTAACGGGCACAGTCGCTATTCTTGAAACGTTGGAATAACCGCTTCCGAAATCATCCATGGAAAAAGCTATTCCGGCTTTCGTAAGCTTCTTGACATTGTCGTCTACTGCAGACGTGATCTCTTTTTCCCAGGTCTCAGTAATCTCAAAGTTGATCTTATCGGTACCTATGCGATATTTCTTCAAAGTACTGAGGACACTGTCCGCAAGGTTGGTCTGAATGCAGTCAACTACAGAGAGATTGACTTCTACATATTTAATACCAAGGTCAAGTACATTGGTCGCAGCAAGCATTTCGCAGACCGAACTTAGTACGAATCTGTCTATACCGAGGACTGTTCCGTTTCTCTCTGCGATCGGAATAAAGATGGCGGGAGAAATAAATCCGAATTGATGATCGCGCAGTCTTACAAGCGCTTCGCAGGTATCGAACTTACCTGTAAGCGGTGAATAAATCGGCTGATAATAAACTTCCAAAAGTCCGTTTTCAACGGCTCTTCTTACTATACCGTCAATCTTTTTGTCATGCTCTGCGTACTTAAGATTAAGATCCGAGACGCGAAGAACTTCTCTGTTCTGGCGTATCAGCATCTTTTTCATCTCATCTCTTACTTCCGTATACTTCTCCATGTCACCGACTTCATCGGGGAAGCCGATGGCAAAAGGACTTTCCGTAAATCTTATATCATCATCCTTAAGTTTCCACGGGTCTTTAAACCTTCTTCTTATCTGCTCCGCAAGTCCCGCTATCACTTCATCTTCGGGATTGATATCTTCAAGAAGCAGAATGAACATTCCTTCTTCCGGATAAAAGAGCGAAGCATCGGGATATATTCTCTTAAGATATGTCGCCATCTGTCCCAGCAGATTGGAGGACGCCTCAACGGATTCACTTCCTATTATCTCGGGAAGTCTGTCTATATTGATTCCGAAAACGGTAAATCTTTTCTTCTGTAAAAGATTGGTATATACCGCGAAATTAAGCGCGTTTCTTGTTCCCGTTCCGGAAGTCCTTTCGATAAACTCACTTGGATTTTGGAAAGTATAAACGCACAGCAAAAGCGCAAGCGATGTACTAAACTCAAACACCGCATAAGAACAGAAAAATATCTTAAGCGGAATTCCGGCAGCCATCATCGCATAATAGGTAATAAGGACTATAGCTTTCTCGCTGCTGACAGTCTTATAGAATCTGTAGATCAGATACGCCGCAAAAGCAAGATAAATAGCAGTGGAAATATTAACGGCGCCGGAGAAATAGCTTGTAAAATGCATATCTCCTTTTTCATCAAAGTAAAAGACATTTCCGGTAAACAGCGCAGAAAACGTCGAAATGATAGAGCAGGTCGAAGGAATAAAAATGATCACGGCCTTCCACCATTTATCAACCTCTATTCTAAACAGCGTCATGAGATAGCACATGGAAACAAGCGCTATCAGATACATGAACGACTTCTCAAGTACTGCAAGGAAGCAGTTGAAATTGTAGCTTATAAGTGTCTTGGCCCAATCTGAAGCAATCCAAAGGTTATGAAGTCCGCCGACGATATTTGCAAAGAGCACATAAAAGATGAGCATACCAAATATACGCCTTTGTCTGCCGTAATAATCCTCTTCCGATGAATGGATGATGAGTGTTATCACGCCAAGCACAATGGCGGCCATATTAAGACATATTTTAAAATCATGTGGTCTTAGCAGTTCTTCCATGGTCATCCCTTTTCAAAATAATCATCGATAAATCTCACATAAGAGCTGTCGCTCATGGGCTCGCCCAGATAATCTCCGATAAGGAAATCGCACCCGAGGCGCTCCGCCATCTCTTTTTCCTCCTTGGATCTTATATCCGAGGCGCATACAAAGATGCTGATATCATGGAAAAGATTGACGATGCCCTGTGCAAGCTTATACATCTGCTCTGAGCCGATCGCGTTTCTGATAACCTCAGGCGAGATATTTACCTGCAATATGGGAAGCGAGATTATTCTGGAAAGATTACCGTATCCGCTTCCGAATCTGTCGACTATTATCGAGACCTTAAGGTCTCCGAGCATTCTGATATTTCTTTCCGCGATGGTATTCATCGTGGTAAGGCAGGTCTCTGACAATTTAAGGCTTATCCATGACGGTTCGGCCTTTTCTTCTCTGAGAATCCTCTTAACTCTTCTCACAAAGTCGTTTCTTGATATCTCACCCTGGCACATTCCGACGATCGCTCTGTATTTTCCGTTCTTGTCTCCGCCGTTCCAGAATGCAAGCGATCTCGCCGCCATGCGAAGTACGTACTCATCGGTATCCATTATCGTCTGTGTTGTGCCTATATCGGGGATGTGGCTTCTTACATCAATCTCTTTTCCGTCCTTGTCATATAAAAAGCAGATCGCATCGGCGTTGTAGTTTATCTTATAAATCTTGGACATAAGAGGCTGGAACTTGACCACTGCTTTCTTCGCATCAAGGTTCTCTCTCGCCATATAATCATAGTCTCTGAGAAGCATCTTTTCACCGTGATTCAAAGAATCCACATCGACCACAATGTCATTAAGCTCCTCTATCTCTTCCGTGATCATATCAACCTTGGCCATGAGCTCCGCCGCGCTCTTATAGTGATCCGGATAATTCATTACAAAGCAGTGTCCGTCGATCTTAATGGTCATTCCGGATACATCAAATGACTTCTTTGTTCTCTGTGCAAGTTTCTCTGCAAGCGCCTTCGCATTTTTAACGTTGTCACTGTGAACCATTATCGCAAAGACATAATCGGAATATCTGTAGGTGTAAGTTGTGATCCTAAGTTCTTTTCTTCCGGCACGTTTAAGGTAATCGGCAATCTTTTTAAGCACCGCCTGAGCCTGCGAATATCCGATCTCCGAGCTGAGCGCTCTAACGTTGTCGATCGAAACAAAAACCGTATAATACGGGATATTTCTTTTTATCTTAAGATCTATTCCCTCAAAAAAGGCTTTCCTGTTGAGAATATTAAGATTCTCATCAACAAGCTCTCCGGGATTTTGAAGCGTTATGAATACAAGCGCAACACTGATCGCGCTATAGAAATTCTCGATAAGAATTTTGGGATTAAAGTATTGGAAAAAGACTCCGAAAAGAGAAAGTCCGACGTAGGCAAGAACTATCACCTTGGTCTTTAATCTCATAAGCTTGTCATATTTGAGTACCAGCAGGATACCAACACCCATGTAATAAAACGCAATGAAATAGAACATTATGATAAGGTTGTCTCTTTGATACAGACCCTCTTTGGTGTAATGGAAAAGAATAGGATGAAACCAGTTAATGACAACAAGAAGTATTCCGAGCATGAACCCGAAATAAAGTCCGAAAAAGCCTTTTAACGTCCTTATATCAAAGAAAATATCAAGGACTGACATTATATACAAAAGATAACAGATACCCGATCCCAAATGCGCAATGAAATATACGGATCCGCATACCATCTCAAGCGGATTGTACCATGGGGCATCGAACGGGTGAATCTGAAGCGTCGATTCTATACATTCGGAAAGCGTAGAAGCCAAGACAGCAAAAAAAAGCAACGAGTATGCCCTCTGTCTGTAAGCGGGTACTCGCCGTCTGGACAGAGAGGTAATTGCGATCGTTGCTAAAGTACACAAGGCGCATATATCAAAGTAATAGTTATAATGCATGCTTGGTCCTCGACACTAAAAGCATTCCGTCACTAAAATACGTTACCAATATTATACTTCTTTTTAGTCAATATTGATACGATATTGAGCAAATAAATCTATACTTTCAAGCCTATTTGCAAAGTCGCCGTTTGCATTCATCTTGGGCCAATCTTGCAGATAGATCTTATCGTCCTTGTTAAGGGGCTTAATATCGATCTCAAATGCTGCGCAGCCGTTGGCGCCCATGAATCTGTCGAGCCCAACTTCCCACTTTTGTCCGGTGTAGAAATTATCGGCTATTATCTCGCCGTCTTTCTTGATGACCGCGCTGTCTCCCGCATAAGCTATGTGCATGAAAAGTTCGTTCATATGCGGCATTTTACCGCTGATCTTTATTATGCCTTTTCCGTTTTCGAACTCAAAAGAAGCTTCTGCGTCATTTCCAAACGATTCCTTGCACTCATATATCGCAAATGCATCACCGTCCGTAAATGTACTGCCGGCATCGCTTTTTTTGCTGCATGTAAAATTAGCGGGCTCCTTTTTAAGCTCGGGATATACTCTAAACGAAGGCTTTTTGTTTTCGCCTTTTGCCACATCAAAATAAAGCTGCACTTTGCCGTCATTTCCGGTAACGGGCATACCCTCCGAGATCACAAGGTGCTCTTTTTTACCTATAACAACTTTGGACGATGCAAGTGCTTCGCCTCTTGTAAGAACAATTATCTTATTTCCTTTGGCATCTCCTTCAATGTCAAAAGAAACTTCTCTGTCAGTATCGGTGTAAAAGACATATGCTTTATGTCCTTTGCCGTCGACATCGTTTATTATGCACATGGGAGTGGCATCTATCGTAATAAGCGCACTATCGCCTATAGGCATACCAAACGGGTAAAAGAAAAAGTCACCGTCTGCGATATCTCTTTTGGCAAAAGAAGCAAGCTCGGTTCCGTCCTCTTTGTATGCAGTCGGAGCGATATCTTTGTGAAGTGCCATCTTATAGCGTCTTTGATAATTATTTACAAAAAGATATCCGCTGTTATAGGTATTACCCTTGGAATCTTTTCTCTTTTTGTATCTTACGGAAGTTCTGAGGTCAGTCAGATTGCCGGGCTTAAGAGGATTGCCGGGCTGCTCCGTGTAAGGCATATCGCAGAGATCGTCACCAAAATCATGAATGAAGCTTGCGATCATCCTTACTTCCTTGTAAGCGTCCTCCATCTGTCCGTACTCGCGAAGAGGCGCGTTAAAATCATATGAATATGCGGGAAGATCGTTGGGATAGCCTGTCTCTCTGGTTTCCTGAAGAGTCGTGAGCTTACCCTTTGGATTGGTTCCGCCGTGGTACATGTAATATCCCAGAAGATTGGCTCCGCATCCTATCTTGGTCATTGTCATCGCTGCTGTATCAAGCCCCGTGGCAATGGGTCTTCTGTGATGAGTAACCTGAAGTCCGCCTCCAAGCTCAGCCGTAAGGAACGGGAATTTATCCTGATCAAACGTGATACCTACGCCAAGTCCGTAGTCGGATCCTATATTGTGATCGTTTCTCTCTCTTGTAAAAATATAGTTGCCACTCGGCTCAATCTCAGTAAGTCTCTGATCCCACGGAGCCTCGCAGTAACCTCCCATAACAGGCACCATTCCACCTGTAACGGCGCCGCCCCAGCCTGTTGCCGTATATAAAGGCGCATCAAAACCGATCTCCAAAGCCATAGCCTTAAGAGTCTTCATATGCTGCTCGCCTTCTTCGCCGGTCTTACCGCCGCAGTGGCCGTATTCGTTTTCTATCTGGATACCGATAACGGGACCGTTGTCCTTGATAAAAAGACCTTTCGCCTGTTCATAGGTCTTTTCGTAAAAGGCTCTTACATGCTCAAGATATCTTGTATTGTCGGTTCTTACTTCGTAGCCGTTTTCTTCTCCGTCCTTTAAGAGCCAGTCTGGGAAGCCACCGTTTCTTGCTTCGCCGTGCGCCCAAGGACCGATCCTTAAGATGCTGTAAAGGCCGCACTTTTTGACAGTCTCAAGGAAATCCCTAAGACACCTGTCGCTCGTAAAATCAAATTCTCCTTGAATCTCCTCATGGTGAATCCAGATAACATAGAGTGAAACTATATCTATGCCGCCCGCTTTCATCTTGAGAAGCTCCTGCTCCCAATACTTCTTGGGGCACCTTGAAAAGTGCATCTCTCCCATCATCGGGAACCATCGTTTTCCGTCTACCATAAGGCTTACAGGGTCAAAAGAAATCTTGGAGTTTTTATCTATATGCATATAACAAACCTCATCATAAAATCAAACTAACGCTAATTTGCCTTCTCTTTTTGTCACTCTGTCTCGGTACTCTTTCGCAACATTATCTCGTGATTTTTGAGCCTCTGACTCGGAACCGTCTCTCCTTCAATACTTCTTATGAGAGATGAAGCCGTAACCGCACCAAGATTTCTGTCGTTAAATCGCAGCGCAGTGACGGGAGGCCTGGAATTTTCCAAAAAAGTGCTGTCGTAAAAAGATGCTATCTTGATATCTTCCGGAATACGAACACCGGCTTCAGCACACTTTGTAAGAACCTCTCCGACAAATCCGTCGTCCATGCAGATAATGCCCTCGACGTCCTTGGATAAAATATCTTTTATCGCATCATCAAGCTTCTGTGTGTTCTCGATATCAAGATATACCAGTCCCTCATCGATCTTAATATCATGCTTTTCATGAGCATCCTTAAAGGCCTTGAACCTTGTCCTGGTTATTATATGGTTCTTGGAGCCTCCGATAAGCGCAAGTCTCTTGAGACCTTTCCCCAAAATATACTCAATCAGCTCAACGCAGGCATCATAGTTGTCATTGTCAACCCAGAGTATATCCTGATAACCGGTACTTCCTACCACAACAAACGGTACTCCGCGCTCTTTAAGATACACCAACGCAACATCATCAACCAGCGTTCTTGTAAGGATAGCTCCGTCAACCTTATGGTTTTCAATTATCCTCTTCAAACCTGTGATGTTGTCGTTAGCTGCCATTGTGAGCATGACGTCATAGCCGTAATTGGCCGCGATCTCCGCGATACCGACGATCAGCTTTTGGAAAAAAGGTATCTCCATAGCACTGTAATCATCGGGCCAAACAACGGCAAGGTTGTGCGTATGTTGACGCTCGGAATACCTTTGTCCCGCAAGCGCCTTTGCCATCATATTGGGCTCGTAGTTGTTTTTTTCAACATAATCCATCACCCTGTCCTTGGTACCGGAGCCTATCCTTCCTTTTCCCGATATGGCTCTGGAGACAGTTGTCTTGGATATTCCAAGTGCTTTGGCGATGTCTGAAATTGTAATCTTTTTACCGGACATTTTTTTACCTCGTGGGGGACGAAGCATGTGCGTAGGCTCTGTTACATCAGCCCTTTACAGCACCGCCCGTAACACCTTCAACATAGTACTTCTGAAGGAACATGAACAGTAAAGTAACGGGAATGGATATAAGCACGCCGCCGGCGCAGAATCTTGTGAAATAACCCTGATAGTCGTTAGTCCACACCCATCTTGTCATCGCAACAGCTACGTTGTAGCTGGGATCGTGACCGAAAGCAACATATGAAGCAAATACATAATCACACCATGGAGCCATGAAAGCTACCAATGCAGTGTAGATAATAATAGGCTTGATTATCGGAAGGATCATGGAAACAAAGATCTTTGCTCTTGTAGCTCCGTCAATCCTGGCAGCTTCATCAAGCGCCTTCGGGATCGTATCAAAAAATCCTTTGCAGACATAATACTGCATTCCGGAGCTTGCTACCGATACAAGAATAAGTCCGGGAACCGCGCCTTCCTGAGTAAGTCCGAACTGCTTCAAAAGGAAGTACAGGCAGATCATTGTAAGGAAGCCGGGGAACATTCCGAGTATAAGCCAGAATTTCATAAGGAATGTACGTCCCGTAAATCTCATTCTTGAAAGCGCATAGCTTACGCAAAGAATGATCAGCGTTTGGAAAAGGGCTACAAAAAACGCGATAATAAGCGTATTTGCATACCATCTTACATAATTGGTCTCTCCCGAAAACAGGAATTTATAGTTATCAAGCGAAAATGACTTAGGCACAAGATAATTAACCATTCCGCCGTATTCCGTGGCATAGCTTCTAAAGCTCTGAAGCACAAGTCCAACAAACGGGAACAGCCAGATAATACTTATAAGTATAAGGACCACATAGGTCACTGCATTTTCGATCGCTCTTTTCTTTTTCATTATTGGAATCCCTCCTCATCACGTACAGACGGAAGCCTGTTGTAAACAGATAACATAACAACGGCGGTAACGATAAATACCATGATACCGATTACGGCTGCCATCTTGTAATTGGTCTCGTTTACGGTCATCTTATAAAGCCATGTAACAAGAAGATCCGTATTTCCCGCGTTGCCCTTAAGGCTCATGGACTGCGGTCTTCCCTGAGTGAGAAGATAGATTACGTTAAAGTTATTTAGGTTACCCGTAAACTGGGTAAGAAGATAAGGACCCGTTACAAACATCATGTACGGAAGCGTGATGCTCTTAAACATCTGCCAGCCACTGGCTCCGTCTATCCTTGCGCTCTCATAGAGGTCCTCGGGGATATTCATGAGAATACCCGTTGTGATAAGCATCATGTAAGGAATACCGATCCAGATATTGACTACAAGGATAGTTATCCTTGCAAGCATCGGATCTGCCCAGAACGGGATGTAACTGTTTATGACACCCCATTTTATGAGGTATCCGTTTATAAGTCCGTCGGGCGCAAACAATCTCATGATATACAAAAGAGATACGAACTGCGGAACGGCTATCGTAAGTACGAGGATCGTTCTCCACAGTTTTTTGAATTTAATGCCTTTTTTGTTGATGAGCATTGCAACTCCAAGTCCGAGGAAATAGTCAACGAACGTAGCAAGAAATGCCCACACAAGTGTCCATGCCAAAACTCTTACGAAAGTATAGCCCATTCCCTGACTTCCGAAAGATAAGATATTCTTAAAGTTATCCAGTCCTACCCAGGTAAAAAGATTGGACGGCGACTGGTGATTCTTGTCGTAGTTGGTAAATGCGACGAGGATCATAAATGCTATGGGAAGCACCGTAAACACAAAAATTCCCGTCACCGGAATGGCGAGAAGTGTCTTATGAAAATTCTCATCCAAAAGAGACATGAAGACGGCTTTATTCGTAGGAAGAGTTTTTCCCTCTTTTAGCAAAAGCTCCTCTTTACGATTCTCTTTTACATTCAGATACCATACGATTATCAGTGCGATAACCGCAAACACACTTAAGACACCGAACAGCAGGATCAGGAAACTGTTGTCTCCGTATACGGTCTTTCTTCCTACTTTCTGTGTCAGGGTTGTTCCGAGAGTATTTATCTTGGAAATATATCCCCATCCAAAGCCTGCCATGTATACGACAAAAGCAATCTCGCATAACAAAAGCACAGCTCCTATAAGAATCTGCCCCCTAAGAAGCGGACCAAGGCCAAATATAAAGAATGACAATTTGGTCTTTAGATCTCCTTCTTTAAAAGTAACTCCTATCTCCCTAAACCCTGAAAGAAGCGCGTTCTTTTTCTTTTCCTTGGTACCCCGTGCCATATTCAGCTCCTTTTCTCTAATCTGACTCTAAATTATTATATAGGCTCGGAAACATTACGAATCCGAGCCCACATAGTCTTTTTATCCGTTTAATTATTTAACGTAACTCTCACATGTTGCCTGGAAATCTGAAAGAGCCTTGTTGAGATCGTCATCACTTGATGCTGCTGAAATCTCACCTGCGATTACAGAATCTCCGAGTGACTTTGCAAGATCCCAATACTCTCCGGGATACTGTCCCTGAGGAATTGTGTACTGAAGCTGATCTGCAAGTGCTGAAAGAGCTACATCGGCCTTTACAACGTCTGACTGCTGAGCTTTAAGGTTTGAAGGTCCCCAGTTAACTGCTTCGTATCTAGCAAGCTGAACCTCTTCGCTTGAAAGGAACTCTGCGAGTGCATCACATACAGCGAGCTTGTTCTCATCTTCCTGAGGCTTAACACCGAGAAGCTTGAATCCACCGAATCCGCTCATCTGATATGTCTTGCCGTCTGCTCCCTCAAATGAAGGAAGCTTAGCGCATGCGTAGTTGTCACCGAATACTTCTTTAACTGCTTCTGCATCCCATGTTCCGTCAACGATCGCACCAACGTCAGTTGCATTGCTGATGGCTGATCCGTTCTTGAAAGCCTTTGAAGAAGTAAGCTCAATGATCTCCTTAAGAGCTACGACACCTTCGGGTGATGCATAAGAAGCATTACACTTAGTGAAGTTACCTTCATCGTTTGTCTCATATGAGAGCTCAGCACCTGTTCCGAAGAAGAATGCTGTCTGATACCAACCTGAATTAGCCTCAAAGTAGAAGTTCTTTCCTGCTGCCTCACAATCTGCAACGATGCCTTCGAGTGTTGAAGGATCCTTTACAACACTCTTGTCATAGTAAAGGAAATATCCGTTATCTGATGTGATGGGATAAGCATAAAGCTTGTCACCTACAGTTGCGGCTGCTACAGCACCTGTATCGTTCTCAGCCTTAACCTTCTTGGCATTCTCAGGCTCAACTTCCTCAAGTGCTCCTGCAGAAACAAGTCTTGCGATCTGGTCCTGAGCAAATACAAATACGTCCGCACCTGCCTTAACGTCTGTGATCATGTTGCCGGCTGCATCGCCTTCACCGGTAGCTTCGACGTTAAATGTATATCCTTCAAATTCGGGATGAGCTTTTTTGAACTCATCGATCTGAGTGTTTGTAAAATCTACTACATTATCAGCCACCCACACTTTAACTTCACCGCTGCCAAACTCGCTCTTCTTGCTACCGCATCCGGTAAAAAGAGTTGCCAAGACAGTGGCAGTCATTAAAACTGAAACCAATTTCTTTTTCATTTTATACCCTCCATAGTTGACATTCCGCTTGCACGTTATTGCGCAAACGGTTGCTCTAAAATTAGCTTATGACCTGGACGGTTTTTTGTCAATAAAGCACATTCTATGATTATTTCATTATCGATTTATATAAAATGCACATTGACTTTTTGGAATTTCGGTATCGTTACCGGGAACGTTTCCTTTTCTTCCGCTTAAAACTCCCTTTTTAAGAAGTAAACCCCATTTTGTGAGAGTTTTCCCATATTGCTCATGTCAAAAAGTTTCTTCATGAGTTCCGGAACGGAAATCTCGATTCCTCTCTCCGAAATCTTCTCCATAATGCCGGAAGAAGAAATCGGAATTACGTCAACGCTTTCAAGAATCGCGGTTTCAAGGGCTTCTTCGGGTTCCGGCTCTGCAAAAGTAGTCTCTGGGGACGGGGCTTGCGTAGTAGCGGCAGGCACCTGCTCGGAGCCGGGGGACGGAGATTGCGATCCGGTTTGAGCAGCCACGACAGGCATGTGAAGTGGTTTGTTCTGCGCATCTGCGGTGGACATTTGAAGTGCTCTGTTTTGCGATGCTGCGCGACTCCTCACATGCCAGAGCCTGTCGATGACATCATTTACATCAATAACTACACCGGCACCCTGGCTTATCAAGTAATTGCAACCATCGCTCAACCGATCCGTCAGCCTTCCCGGGCATGCCAAAACCTCTTTTCCCTGTTCAAGCGCGGTATCCACCGTGATCTGCGTTCCGGATTTGCGCCTTGCTTCCACAACCACAACAACATCCGAAAGCGCACTGATTATCCTGTTTCTCATAGGAAAAAAGTTGGCTTTGGGCTCAGTTCCCGGCGGATACTCCGATATCACTCCTCCGCTAAGGCACAGTTCCTCATACACATCTCTGTTGTCATCGGGATAGCAAACATCCACGCCGCTTCCGACGATCGCATAGGATGCGCCTCCGGCCTGAAGTGCCGCCTTTTGGCTGATCCCGTCAACTCCTCTTGCCATTCCGCTTATAACCTGCACTCCCGCAAAAGCAAGTCCTCTTCCGATCTGCCTTGCCATATACCTTCCGTACTCAGAGCACATTCTGGCTCCGATAATGGCTACAGCCGGCTTATCCGGATTGGGCAATCTTCCCTTCACGTACAGCGCAAACGGCGGGTCTGCTATATTCTTTAGTTTCTCGGGATACTCATCATCTATTCTTGAAATAAATCTAATTCCTTTGTTTTCAAGCTTTCTTCTTTCTTTTTCAAAATCCCAGACATTTCTTGATTTTATAAGTGAATCAACTTGCTTTTCACTTAAAAACATCGAAAGCTCTTTTTTATCCATGCCGTATATTTCCTTGCAGGTTCTGTCTCCGCAAAGGAGTTTATCTATTGATTTATTTCCTATTCCTCGTATGTTAAATAACCAAAGCGCGTAATCATTCTCAGTTAATTTTCCTGTCATTCACTTTCCTCTCTGCTGTTCCAATATTGTCCGTCGGACATTCTATAGCCAAAAGCCTCCATCAGATGTATCTTTTCTATTCTTTCGGAGCCGTCAAGATCAGCGATCGTCCTCGCAAGCTTAAGAATTTTATGATATGCCCTGGCACTTAGCTCCATCGTACAAAACGTATGCTCCATGAACGCTTGCTCAACGCTTCCCAGCTTACAGTATTTATCTATCTCCTTCGGAGTCATCTGCGAGTTAAAAGAAATCCCGGTTCCCGCAAATCTCTCTTCCTGAATCTTTCTTGCTCTCATCACTCTTTCGCGAATCTGTTTGCTTGATTCACCGGCTCTTTTGTATCCTGCCGAAAGATCGGCAATATCTACCTTTGGCACTTCGACCACGATATCTATTCTGTCCAGGATAGGTCCCGAAATGTGTGATAGATATCTCTTAATCTCATGCGGAAGACAGGTACACTTGTTCCTGTCGGGATAATAGCCGCACGGGCAGGGATTCATCGCGCCGACAAGCTGGAAATCCGCGGGATAAGCATAATTCCCCTTGCTTCTTGTTATATTTACAACCTTATCTTCCATGGGCTGCCTGAGCATATCAATAAGCGACCTTGAAAACTCAGGCATCTCATCAAGAAAAAGAACTCCTCTGTGCGCAAGAGAGATGAGCCCCGGCCTCGGAAGTCCTCCACCTCCTACAAGCGCCGATTCCGTCACCATGTGATGAGTGCTCATGAAAGGTCTTTTGGTGATAAGCGCCTTGTTATCGGGCATTCTTCCCGCAACGGAATAAATTGTTGTAACTTCCATGCTCTCATCTTCCGACAACGGCGGAAGAATAGTAGGAATTCTCTTTGCTATCATGCTTTTTCCCGTTCCCGGCGGCCCCACCAGCAAAAGATGATGGAAGCCCGCCGCGGCTATCTCGGCAGCTCTTTTGGCTCCTGCTTGCCCGTTAATATCGGAGAAATCAAGCTTGTCATCGTAGATATCTTTTTCGGTGAAAAGACTCTTTATATCAACCTTCGTCGGTGGAATAAGCTCGTCGCGCTCCTTCTCGTTCGCAGACAGATATGCTATAACTTCCTGAAGCGAACTGATTCCCACAATCTTCATACCGGGCACTACCGCGCCCTCTTTGGCATTCTTCGTAGGCAGGATTATCGTCTTGTATCCCTTGCTCTTAGCCTTAGTAACTATGGGAAGCGTTCCCTTTATCGGACGAATGTCGCCATCAAGACCTATCTCGCCAAGAAATAGGATGCCTTTTACCGCTTCCTCTTTGATATCTCCCGTCGCTGTCAAAATACCAACCGCAATAGGCAGGTCCACAACAATTCCTTCTTTTCTTATAACCGCAGGTGAAAGGTTGACCGTAATCTTTGCAACCGGAACCTTGTATCCCACGTTCTTAAGCGCAACCTTAACTCTGGCGCCGGCCTCCTTCACGTCGCCGCTCATAAAGCCAACCATATTGAATCCGGGCAGCCCATCCGACACATCGACCTCAACCTTCATAATGTAAGAGTCAATGCCCCTAACGGCTCCCGAAGTAATTGAACTAAACATTTACTTCCTCTTTTCTCTTTTTAATTGTTCAAGCCTTTTGTCTTTTAAAAATCAATCTTGGGAAAAATCACCTCGAACGAAGTGACCTTCTTAAAGAATTATCACGAAGAATAATGTATCAAATCTTGGAGGATTTGTAAATATCTGAACCAAAAACAAAACTGCCTCCCAGCGGCATATAATCGGCAATAATTACCGCTGCTACGCTTGTTTTTCTTCTCAGGCGGTGCATTCCTAGACTTTCGTACCGCCGCTGCGCTCTTTTTTCTCTCCAGGCGGTACACCGGGCAGGCCTTGGCCTGCCACATTATTCCTTTCCTGCTTGATCAACGAATTATCAGCCGAGAAAAAGGATTGACAATCCTTTTCCGGCTGATAAACTACGCCCAAGCAGGAGCGGGATAAAGCACTGCCATTCCCTGATTCAGATGTTGACCGCTCCTTGCAGGAAAGCAATAAAAAAAGAGCCCAGCACCTAGTGCTAAGCTCAAATCTTGCCAATATGTGCATGCCGCCAAGAACACTTCCGCGGCACACCACCTATCACCGCAGCATCTTGTTCTGCATGGTCTCGGGGTCCTGAGCAAACTGAAGCGCCATCTCGCGAGATATCTTCTGCGCTCTGTAGAGATCAAGGATGGCGTCGTCCATTGTGATCATGCCCTGCTTCCTGTACGTCTGCATATAAGTAATAAGCTGATGAGACTTACCTTCACGGATGAGGTTTCTCACAGCGCTGTTGACATGAAGCACTTCGAACGCTGCGCTTCTTGAAACGCCGTCTGCCGACGGAATAAGCTGCTGGGAAATAACCGCTTCAAGTACTCCCGCAAGCTGAATCCTGATCTGCTGCTGTTGATGAGACGGGAATACATCGATAAGTCTGTCGACCGTGTTGGATGCTCCGATCGTATGAACGGTAGAAAGCACAAGATGTCCGGTCTCCGCAGCTGTAATGGCCGTGCTTATTGTCTCAAGATCTCTCATCTCTCCGACAAGAATGACATCGGGATCCTCTCGAAGTGCCGCTCTAAGCGCATTGGCGTACGAATTGGAATCCGTTCCGATCTCTCTTTGGTTAACGATAGAGAGTCTGTGCTGGTATGTGAACTCGATAGGGTCTTCAAGCGTTATTACATGCGCTTCCCTGTTGTTGTTTATCATATCGATAATGGAAGCGAGCGTTGTCGACTTACCGCTTCCGGTCGGTCCAGTAACAAGTATGAGTCCTCTTTTTTTCTTATAAAGATCTATTACAGTCTCAGGTATTCCGAGGCTCTCGGCTGTCGGGATCTTGGTTGCAACAACTCTGAAAGCCATAGCGACAGAACCTCTTTGTCTAAAGAGATTTAGTCTGAAACGACCTACTCCCGGGATTGAGAAAGACATATCGTGCTGTCCGTTCTCCTCAAGCTTCTGCCTCTGTTTCTCATTCATGATCTCTTCAGCAATCTCCTGAGTGTCGGACGGCATCATCTTTTCGTAATTATCCATAGCGATAAGATTACCGTTAAGTCTCATCTTGGGAGGAAGGCCGACCGTGATATGTACGTCGGATGCCCCTCTTTCTTTTGCTTCTTTTAAGATCTCTTCAATCTTTGACATAGTACCCCTTTTGAATCAGACATACTCAGGCTCATCAACGGAGAATCCAAGAGCTTTCATCTTGGAAGTATCCATGATATAGCGGTTGTCCATTGTTTTCATGATATCTACTATCTCGAGATTACCATATGCGCCCCTATTGGAGAGGTCGATAATTGTATTATCCTTAAAGCTGAGCACCGTAGGTCTTAAGAAATCAGCCTCGTTGGTTCTTATAACAAGCGCCTTCTCGCCGGTATTAAGCTCGACACTTACGCCGGGGAAAAGAATGTTGAGCGAATCAACAAGCGCTTTTACTACCTTGTGGTCAAAAACATCACTTCTCTGCATCATCTTCCTGATGACAAGCACCTCTGAAATAGGCGCATCATCTACTCTCACGGCTGTCTCCTTATCGAAAACGCCCGCAACAACAAGTACCTTTGCAGAGATAAGAGCCTTGCTCGTATCAACTATATTATTGCGCCAATAATCATAGAGAATCTTTCTCGACTGATTACAAGCACGCCTTACATTCGGCAAGAAAGAAAATGCATCATCAATGATGGGATATCCCGCAACTTCATGAGCATCGATAACTGAAAGCTCCTCCTGTGAACAGTTAAGCTTGGACTGAAGCTCTGCGTTAAGTGTAAGCTTTCCTATGTCGTGGATAACTCCCGCCATAACCGCTTCATTCTGGTCTGACAACGACACGCCGAGTGAATGGCATATCATGGCACTTAAAATACCTACATTTAATGAATGCTTGTAGATATAATCTTCTGTACTTCTAAGAGCCTGCTGGAACGTGATCTTCTTGTTCAGGTTACCGTAGCTCTTGATTATCTGAGCACAAATATTCGGGAAATGCTCCTGTTTATGGGTCTTGACGATATGCTCCATTTCATCCATGATCTCATGGTACATGACCGTCTGAAACCTCTCAAATTCAATATCATCCTGTGTCATAGGCGGAACAGGCTCCGCGGGCTCTAAGATAAAGACGCCGATAAGACCGAAGTTCTTGATATTCTCGATACTCTGCATATCCTTAAGAACATGCGCCCTATCATACAAAAGAGCTCCCTTCTTGCTGTAAATCGGCCTTGCAAGCCTCATCCCCGGTTTCAACTCATCACACTTAATAAAAAGCATGCCTTCTTTCTCCTCCGAAAAAAATCCTTCTATTTACATATAATTATCATTCCTACCAGGTAAAAAATCAATGACAATCAAGTAAGTTCATCCAAAGTATTGCCATATGAAGACAGGAACTCATTTACAAAGTCGAGAACCTCGGGAAGCTCCTGATAAAGGCTCCTTATCGTCTTCTCCGTGCTCTCTTTTGCTGTTCTGAACTCGCTGTTGCCCGCACCTGTCTCAGCCATACATTTGATAAGCGCAGACAGCTTGTCCGCAGCTTTTACAAGTCTTCTCATATAACGCTCATCGTCATTATCATCCGCCTTGAAAATAGCTTCAAAAGATGGCCTTAAGTCATCGGGAAGCTTTTCAAGAAGCTTATCATCTGCGATCGCTTCAACTTCCTTATATGCTTTCTTCAAGTCCTTATTAAAATATTTAACGGGCGTAGGCATATCTCCGGTTATAATCTCCGAAGCATCGTGATAAAGCCCGATAAGAGCGGCCTTATTGGCATCGAGATTCTTGCCGTAACGCACATTTCCTATGGTGCAAAGCGCATGCGCGATCATAGCAACCTCCATTGAATGCTCGCAGAGATTCTCCTGCCTTGTGTTACGCATAAGCGCCCATCTGTCTATGTATTTCATTCTTGAAATAAGTGCAAAGAAATTGTAATTCATCGTATTCCCCTTTTCCCCGATTTATTATATTCGGCTCCGCTTAAGCTCTTTTACCCTGTCAAAAGCAGAACTCCGCCATTACCGTATTGCTGACATCAAGCCCCTTTTCGGTAAGCCTTAATCTGTTTCCGTCTGTCTCTATAAGTCCGAGTGTCTTGTACTTTACAATAACATCTCCGTAGACATCCTCTGCCTTTTTCCCAAACTGCCTGTAAAAAAGATCCATGTCAACGCCCTTTACAAGCCGAAGCCCCAAGAACATGAACTCCTCCATCTGAGATTCCAAAGAAAGCTCTTCTTTTTCCGAAACGACGCTCTCTGAGGCTGAAAGTCTGCCGATATATTCCATTATATCAGTGATATTGCTAAATCGCACATTTTCTATCATCGAAGATGCGCCAAGCCCCAGTCCGAGATAGTTTCCGCGTTCCCAGTAAACCTTGTTGTGATAGCACTCGTTCTTTTCACCGTCTCCCAATGCATAATTGGAAATCTCATATCTGTGATAGCCGCTCTCTGCAAGGATTCTCTTGGTCTCATGGTACATAAGGCGGTCTGTGTCTTCATCCGGAAGATCAAGCTCCATGTCAAAAAAGGGTGTGCCTTCCTCAACAATAAGGCTGTAAGCGGAAATATGCGTAGGCTTAAGCTCAACTGCCTTTTTCAAAGTCGAAAGATAAGTCTCAAGACTCTGCCCCGGAAGAGCACTCATCAGGTCGATGTTGATATTCTCAAAGCCCGCTTCCACCGCATCCTCATAGGTCTTAATAAACGTGGAAAAGTCATGTATCCTTCCGAGCTTCTTAAGTTCATCGTCATTAAAAGACTGTGCTCCTATGCTGAGCCTGTTTATGCCGGCAGCCTTGTATTTTATCAGCTTGTCAAAAGAGGCTGTTCCGGGATTCATCTCAATCGTGATCTCGACATCCTCACTGAATTTAAATTTGGAATGTAATTGATCAAGAATATCGCAGATATACTCGGTATCAGGTAAGGAAGGTGTTCCTCCTCCGAAGAACACCGACTTTACCGTATAATCCTTGTATGTATCCGCATATAAACAGATTTCTTTGGAAAGGGCGTCAAAATACCTATTGATCAGATCCTTTTCCGCCGTAAAAGATAAAAAATCGCAATAAAGACATTTGCGTGCACAAAAAGGAATGTGCACATATATCGACAAATCTTGGCTTGAATGCATATTGTAGAAAACCTCCGGCGCCGATGCGCTTTGGTATAAGGAATCAGTCCCCGCTGTCGAGCTTTAAGACGCTAAGGAAGGCTGCCTGCGGAACTTCAACGTTACCGATCTGGCGCATTTTCTTTTTACCTTCTTTTTGCTTCTCGAGAAGCTTCTTTTTACGGGTGATATCACCGCCGTAGCACTTGGCAAGAACGTCTTTTCTGTACGCCTTAACGGTTTCTCTTGCAATGATCTTGCCGCCGACTGCAGCCTGGATCGGAATCTCGAATAAGTGCCTCGGAATCTCTTCCTTAAGCCTTTCGCACATCTTGCGACCGCGCTCATAAGCCCCGTCCTTGTGAACGATAAACGAAAGAGCATCGACCTCTTCTCTGTTGATGAGGATATCAAGCTTAACAAGCTCAGATCTCTCATAACCCTTAAGCTCGTAATCAAATGAAGCATAGCCTCTGGATCTTGATTTGAGCGCATCAAAGAAATCATAGATGATCTCATTAAGAGGAAGCTCGTATTTAAGAATAGCTCTGGTCTGCTCTATATAATCTGTACTTAAGTATTTGCCGCGTCGTTCCTGGCAAAGCTGCATGATCGCACCGACATATTCCGTGGTAACCATGATCTCGCCGCTTACGATGGGCTCTTCCATATAGTCGATCTCAGTGGGATCCGGAAGATTCGTAGGATTGGTGAGGTCAAATACCGTTCCGTCATTCTTGTGAACCTTGTAAACAACGCCGGGCGCTGTGGTTACGAGGTTAAGATCATACTCTCTTTCAAGTCTTTCCTGGATAACTTCAAGGTGAAGCAGTCCGAGGAAACCGGCGCGGAATCCAAAACCGAGTGCCTGTGAAGTCTCGGGCTCATAGAAAAGAGAAGCATCATTGAGCTGCAGCTTTTCAAGAGCATCTCTAAGATCTGAATAGTGCGCGGAATCTGCAGGGTAAAGTCCGCAGTAAACCATGGGCATAACCTTCTTGTATCCGGGAAGTGCCTCTGCGCAAGGATTTGCTGAATCGGTAACAGTATCACCGACTCTTGTATCCTGAATATTCTTGATCGATGCGGTGAAGTATCCTACATCACCTGCTGAAAGATCGTCGCTTGGAATAAATCTTCCGGGACCGAAGTAACCGACTTCAACAACCTCGGCCTCTGCGCCTGTAGCCATAAAGCGGACCTTCATACCCTTCTTGATAACGCCGTCTCGTATTCTTACAAATACGATAACGCCTCTGTATGAATCATATATACTGTCGAAGATAAGTGCTGTAAGAGGCTTATTTGCATCTCCTGTAGGTGCAGGGATTTTCTGAACGACAGCTTCAAGAACCTCTTCGATTCCGATTCCGTTCTTAGCCGAAATAAGAGGAGCGTCGTGAGCCTCGATACCGATCACGTCCTCAATCTCTTCCTTGACCTCATCGGGCTGAGCGCTCGGAAGATCTATCTTGTTGATAACGGGAAATACATCAAGATCGTGATCGAGAGCCATATACACGTTGGCAAGAGTCTGCGCCTCTACACCCTGAGTAGCGTCTACGACAAGAATAGCTCCGTCGCAAGCCGCAAGGCTTCTTGAAACCTCATATCCGAAATCCACATGTCCGGGAGTATCAATCATATTGAAGGTATACTCTTCTCCGTCCTTGGCCTTGTAGATCATACGAACGGCCTGAGACTTGATCGTGATACCTCTCTCCCTCTCTATATCCATATTGTCGAGAACCTGGCTTGTCATCTCTCTCATTGTGAGAACGCCGGTCTTCTCGATCATTCTGTCGGCAAGAGTAGACTTACCGTGATCGATATGCGCAACAATACAAAAATTTCTTATCTTACTCTGGTCCACAAAAGTACCTCATTTCTATGATAAAAATACAATCACCCGTCGCCTGTTCTCGGGGGACAGAGCGATTTCATCTTCATATGATACCATGACACCGGACAAAAATCTATTGACAGTTTTGGTAATATCATCTAAACTATTTACCGTATGAGCATTAACTGTCCGTGTCCGGCTTAATGCGCACACGAACTTGACAATATTAGAAAATAAATTGGAGGTAACTATGGCAAATATTAAATCCGCCAAGAAGAGAGTACTTGTTAATCAGAAAAAAGCTGATAGAAATCAGATGATCAAGTCTGCAGTTAAGACAGAAATCAAGAAGGTTAGAGCTGCTATCGAGGCAGGTAACAAGGATGATGCTGCTAAGGCACTTCTTTCTGCTACAGCTGCTATCGATAAGGCTGAGTCAAAGGGAATCTTCAAGAAGAACACTGCTTCTAGAAAAGTTTCTCGTCTCGCTCTTGCCGTTAATAAGATGGCTTGATCGTTCTTTGAACAATATATTAGATAATAGCAAAACCTCATGTCTTCTCACCGACATGAGGTTTTTTATTATCTTTTTTCTTATTTTCTTTTCGAAAGTCTTTCGGCTCTCTCTCTCATTTCCTCAAGACTGCTCTTAAACTTCTCCGATACCATCGTAGGGTTTCCTAAGATAGTACGGTTTCTGTACCAGTCGTAGAAGTTCTTGATCGGCTTCGGAGTCATTCTCTCTTTTATAATACGATATTTAGCATAGAGCTCCGTAATCTCATCTCGGAAATTATCCATATATTCCGCTGATTCCGAGATCTTTTCTTTTACCTTGTCAAAAGAATTCTCGAGTACGTCACTGAGCGCATCAAGCCTCTCGGATATTCCGTCTGTTATACCGTTTCCGATATTAAGCGCCATATCACCGATACCTGCTGCCTTCTCACTGATACCTGAGGCAGTATTGATAATACCGTCCTTGATACCGTCTTTGACATCCTCAATACCTTCCATAACCTCTTCTCCCTTGAAGGCAATGATAACATCAAGTCTCTTCTGCATTCTCTGCATCTCACCCTTAGCCTTTTCCATATAGATAAGAACATCTCTGAGGTCGAGAGCGATCTTGAATGCCACCATGAAATCGCAGCTTATATATACAGTAAGGATCATGGTCACGATAGAAAGGATATTGTAGGGTATGGATAAAAGAGCTTGCTCAATAGGTATCTGCAAGAAATGCGTAAACACAACGGTCAGTACACCCCAAAAAAGCGTGGACTCAAGGCAGATATGTCCCTTGTAATTAAGGAATTTATGAGAATAGTCCCAATACCTCACCTTAAAAAGACTCTCCATCGTAACTCCCGTCACGTATTCAAGGACAGTGGCACCGACACAGCCCGCGATATATACGAGCAAAATATTATTGTAGAAGGGCTTGGATACGATAAGCATCATTATCCCGCCGCTTCCGTACAATGGCAAAAAGGGGCCTCTCATAAAGCCCCTGTTCACCGGATGTTTTTGTAATATTGAAACATAGGTTGATTCGAAACACCAACCAAAGAAACAATATGCATAAAATAAGAATAGCCACTGAAGCGGCAGATAGTTGAACATAATCCCCCTCGCTTATATCATGTTCTTTTTTATTTAAAAGCAAATTCCTATGCCCGATCACTGCTGAGGATTGGAAAAATCAATAACAGGATACTCAGGTGCTGTTGTCTTTTCTACTGAAATAGCCTTAAGCACAGGGCCTTCACCGTTATACTCGGGCACGAACTCCTTAACCACTTTGGCTGTAACAAGGACCCAATCCTTCTCCTGCAGTTCATCGGTCTTGTCATAGTCACATGCAAAGCCCAAAAACTGCATATCTTCAGCGCAGCATGTCATAGCCATTCTGCCGGGAACAAATCTTCCCTTGGGGAATTCCGGCGGAATAAGAACCATGCCTTTAAACTTAACGTTCTTGCCCTCGTATCTGTCTACGTGCTCAAGTCCGTCAAGATAAAACATGCCGTAGCCGTAGTTATTAAGCTCGATAGGATCACTGTTAAGATCAAAAGGAAGATCCTCATCGAGAGTTACATCTACCTCTCCGTTTCTGTCTTCAAATATGATGTCTGCCTTTTGATTTATGGCCTTAACGTTTCTCTTATAAGAAGCAAGGTCTTCAATTCCGTCGCAGCGATTGAATAATATCAGATCGGAATTACGAAGCTGCTCAGCCAAAAGAGATTTCATATTGCTAAAGTACAGTTCAAAGCTGGAAGCGTCGATTACCGTGATCTGCTGCTCAAGCTTCCACATAATGGGAAGTCTCATATTCTTGAAATTCCACATACCGTTGTACTCAATAAGAATACGCTCCGGATTGTACTTGGCATCAAGAGCGATCAGGGCATCGGGAGTAAAGTCCTCTTCATCCTCGATCATCTCGATAACGGTATTGGTGGACTTAAGAAGAGCTTCCTCATATTCGTTCTCGCCCTCTTCACATACGATAAGAAGTGTCTTACCTCTTGTCCTGAAATAGGGCTGATTGATCGTATATCGGAAAAAGTCTGTTTTTCCGCTGTCAAGAAAACCATTGATAATATATACGGGTTTCACTTTCTTTCTCCTTAATATCATAATCTGCGGAACATCTTCTCAAGATTAGCTTCATTAAGCTGTGATCCGATTACGCAGAACTTACCTGTAACATCGGCTGATCCTGTTCTGACATCAGCTTCTCCGGGAACATAATCAAACTCAATCCATGTTCCGTCTGTAGAAGGAACAACACCCTTTGTACGAAGAACGATACCGAAGGTCTCTTCATCCTCAAGCTTATCAAGCATGCCTTCGATCTCTTCCTTGGTATATTTAAGAGGAGTTTCCATGCCCCAGCTTGTAAATACATCTGCAGCGTCATGATGATGGTGGTGGTGATGTTCATGCTCATCCTCGTCATCATCGTGGTGATGGTGGCAGCAGTGATGCTCGTGCTCATCCTCATCGTCATCATCGTGGTGATGGTGGCAGCAGTGATGCTCGTGCTCGTCTTCGTCATCATCGTGGTGATGGTGGTGGTGTTCATGCTCATCCTCGTCGTCATCGTGGTGATGGTGGCAGCAGTGATGCTCGTGCTCATCCTCATCGTCATCGTGGTGATGGTGATGACAGCAACAATGCTCATCTTCATCCTCATCGTCGTCATGATCATGATGTGCGCTGTATACTACAGATCCATCCTCAGCTACAGTCTTGTGACTTCCGTGATGATGATGGTGGTGATGATGTTCCTCTTCTTCCATAACAAGCTTAAGAAGCTCTGCCTCAAGGTCATTGTTACCTTCGAATGTATCAAGGATCTCTTTTCCCGTAATCTCATTAAGAGGAGTTGTTATTATAGTAGCCTTGGGATTGTGCTCACGAATAAGCTCAACCGCCTGCTCGATCTTCTTCTGATCTGCCTTGTCTGTTCTTGTAAGAATGATCGTTCCGGCATTCTCAATCTGGTTAACGAAGAACTCACCGAAGTTCTTGATATAAACCTTAGCCTTGGATACGTCCACAACCGTAACCGCGCTGTTAAGTTCCATCTCCTCAGATGTGTCCGCAATATTCTGGATAGCTCTCATAACATCTGAAAGCTTACCTACTCCCGAAGGCTCGATAAGGATTCTCTCAGGTGAATACTGTTCCATAACCTGCTTAAGGCTTGTCTCGAAATCGCCTACAAGTGAGCAGCAGATACATCCCGAATTCATCTCTGTTATCTCGATTCCGGACTCCTTTAAGAATCCGCCGTCTATTCCGATCTCACCGAACTCATTCTCGATAAGAACTACTTTTGTACCGTTCAGTGCTTCCTTTAAAAGCTTCTTGATAAGAGTTGTCTTACCTGCTCCGAGAAAGCCCGAAATAATATCTATCTTTGTCATTTCTTTGCTCCATTCCGCACAATTCAATTGTGCAATAACACTACAACAAAATCTATTCTATTGACCTGTCATCGAAATGTCAAGGAGCTCGAAACAGCGATAATTTCTGGCATTCTCGTGTTATTGACCTTCTCCCGCGTCATCGGCAAGCTCCGTCTCTTCGGACTGTATTTTTGAATTGTCCTTTACCGAATCGTCAATGGTTTGAGCCGATTCTTCCGAAGTTTCCCCGGAAAGATCGTCTGAATCAATATCTTGCATATCGCCATGATCACCTGCATCCGGAGATGTAACAACGTCTGAAGTAGGAATACCTGTACCCAAATTATCATTATTTACATTTATATTTATATCAACATTCCCTTCATTATTCCCTGTACTTGACGTTGTTACTTCCGCGTTAGAGCCGGATGCTCCGGACGTCGCCTGATCCATGACTTCAGATATCGCTGCAGTCTCAGCGCTATCTGCGCCTTTGTTTCCGGACGATAGCTCTTTTACACTATCTGAAGCTCCAGGTCCTGCTGCAATCTCATCATCTCCGCTTCCAAAATCCATTCCGATAAGACTCATCATGCTTTTTCCCATTCTTGTCGAAAGAGATGCGGGTGCGATCGCATTGGATGTATTTATCGCAGCAACCTTGGTGTTGTACTTGGCGTTCTTTCCTTGGAACTTAAGATGTGCGGAAGCAACCTGTCCGTGCGCAAAGCCGCAGCTTACGCAGTAGCCTTCGAGCTGTCCGTCTTTTTTACCGCAGGAAAGAACTGTCGTCTGCTCAACATCCTCGATTTTTCCGTCTCTTTTTTTGGCTTCTTCTATTGAATAAACTTTTTCCCTATGTCTTGGGCTGTTAGCCACAAACTCTGCTCCGCAATACGAGCATCTGTACCTGTTATTTGCTGAGCCATCCGGATCGTCTTTAACCCAACCTCTGTCCGTAACACTCTGTTTGGTAGAAATAATATAAACGGTCTGTGTTTTGTAACAGCTGCTCGTGTGCTTGTGATAAACCGCGGTATTATAGCAACCGCCTTTGTCCGCTGCGCTTACAAGACTTGCGTTAACCGTCTTGCCTTTGCCGTTCTTGTGATAATGATATTCATACTCGATCTCAGCGGCCGTTTCGCCGGAATCCAGAACCATCTGCTGAGGTATGTTCTGAATAGCCTTGGCAAACTCTGCAAACGTGGCATCCTCGCCTATCTTAACTCCCTTTGTGAGCAATGCGGATGCCAATAACTTTTTTCCATTACTCACACGTTGAAAAACCTGGTCAAGCTTCTCGTTTACAGCAGTCGCCTTCGTATCGATATATTCTTTTACCCCGTTTATATCGGTTGTCATCTTGGTCTCGTAGCTGTTGAACTGCTGATCGAAGTTGTTATTTATCTCGGTAAACCTCTTGTCGCTTGAAGCGATGGCCTCATTGATCTTTTTATCATTGGAAGCGATAACTTCGTCATTTCTTTTACCCATCTCTTCTTCAAGGTCTGAGATCATTCCCGAAAGCTTACCGTACAGCTCATCAAATTTAAGATTGCTCTTTGAAAGAAGGTCTTTGCTATTTTGATCCATTTCGTTATTGAAAGCGGTAAGCTTATCAAGAAGCTCTTTGTATCGATCCATAGATTCCTTGGAAATATTCTCGTTTCCGCTGTTCACGGCTTTCTTGATCTCGTCCATGAGGTCCGTTGTCTTTTCCTTGGTGTCGTTGTAATCCTTGGTCAGCTTGTCGAGCTCTGAGTTGACCAAAGCAAACTCGGAAGCAATCTTTTCTTTGTCTGCTTTATTCTCTGAATCGATCATCTCTTTAAGAGTTTCAAGTCTTGTTTTTGTCTCACTTATATTCTGATGAATAGTTGAAAGATTTCCGGAAAGTGCTCCCGCCTTCTCGTTTACAACGTTCTTGTATTCATCACGACTGCCGTCATCTTCTTTGTTCTTCTCGGAAAAAGACTTTATATCCTCACTGTTGTCGGATATAGTTTCATCGATCTGAGAAAGATAATCATGAAGCTCATCAAGCTTCTTGCCGGTATCTTCTTTGTTCACGCGTTCGGATTCCTCGAATTTCTCCTGCGCGTTCGCAGTAACAACCGGCGTACTTAAGTAGATCAAACCTCCGCATAAGATGGTCGCTATAACTACGGACACTGCCACCACTCTCGTGTCGTGTCTTTTAAGCTTCTTAAGCAATAGCTTGACCGAATTGTTTTGTTTGTCCCATTTTTCTCTTAACTTCATATGCTTCCTTTCTGATCCTGCGCATGCAAAAAGGGCATAGAAAAAGACCTACCGCATCCGCAGTATTTTAATAATAAAAAGTGGAAATTTCTCGGATGATTATCCAAGATATGTCGAAAGAACTTCGACGAAAATTTATTATACAGAATCCCGGGCAAATTGCAAGTAAAAATTGAAAAGGCGCTTTCCGTCTACTTTGACAGCTTTATCAAATTGTATATATACTGTATTTGAATCTGACTTTCAGAAAAAAGGTTATTCGATATTTATGATAAAAAGATATTTCACCAAAAACGACATATTGCTGATCATAGGTATGCTCATTGCCTCGGGCCTTCTTATGCTTATCTTGTTGTTATCGCAAGAACGCGGAAGCACGGTTGTTATAAGCGTTGACGGAAAAGACGTTAAGTCTTTTTCATTGGATGAAGATACAAGATTTGTTATTGACGGCTATCACGGCGGAAGCAATGTCCTTGTTATCGAAAACGGAGAGGCTTTTCTTGAATCCGCATCCTGCCCGGATAAGCTGTGCGTAAATATGGGCAAGATCAGTAAAGTAGGACAATCGATCATATGTCTGCCAAACAAGGTCGTTATAGAAATTCGCGGAAAAGAAATTGAAGAGGAATACGACGCAGTCGTTGGATAAAAGAAATTGCTCAAGTAGGAAAAATGGATAGAAGAACAAAAACAAGCAAGATAACTTTATACGGAATATTTGCAGCGCTCGCTATGATACTTAGCTATGTGGAACTTCAGATACCGGCGTTCTTCGCGGTGCCGGGAATGAAGCTGGGGCTTACCAATATCGTAGTTGTTGTGGCTTTATATGTGCTTGGAGAAAAAAGTGCACTCTTTATAAATCTCATCAGAATACTGGTTGTATCGCTTCTATTCGGAACAGTGATGAGCCTTTGGTTCTCACTTGCCGGAGGAGTCCTGAGTACTCTCATCATGATACTTCTGAAAAGATGTGATAAGTTCAGTCCTGTAGGCGTCAGTGCTGCAGGCGGTATCACCCACAACATCGGTCAGATAATGATCGCAATGATCTTATTACAGACAAAATTCATTGTCTGGTATCTTCCCGCCTTGTGGATCTCAGGCGTTATAAGCGGCGTGATCATAGGAATTATCGGCGGCATTGTATGCAGGCATATAGGAAGCCAATCCTTGCATTAAACAAATATGTTTATCTACATAGAATTCAAATATCTACTTTTCATTTAAATGATCGCAAATATCCTTTGCCTGTTCGTAATAATACTTAAGATTTTCAGGCGTCAGATAATCCATTACATGCTTATATGCATCTTTTGATTTTTGTTCATCATCTACCTTTTCTTCTGATATCACTAATGAAGATTCATCGAATTCATCATTACTAGTAAAAAAAGTAGAATAAAAATGATCTTCTTCTGTCCCATCTTCTTTTATCAAAATTCTTGAATCATGAATACTTACATTGACAAAATTATTATCCTTATCCTTTATAGTAATAACTATGTTGCCTTCTTTTACCTTTACATCTTTTTCTTCCACTAAAATATCGCATTTATCAAAAAAAGCGCCGGAAAAATCTACGTTGTAATAAAATTTCGCATTCTGTTTTTCAATAAAAAGGCTGCTATCATCAGCAAATTCTATCATATATCCATTCTTATTTGCATTTTCAAGTATCCTTTCTTTTTCCCTCTTATCAGCGCCCTTTAAAATAAATAAAATTGCTCCTGAAATTAACGTAATAGACATTATAATTAGTAAAACAATTTTTATTTTTTTCAACCTAATACTCTCTCCCATTTCTACAATCATTCATGAAACCGAACGTCCTAAATCAATATCTGCTTGTCTCTGTTTCTTTGAGGTTTCTGGTCCCATATACTTCTTAGCAATTTCAAGGATATCCCTGTCATTTCCAAGCATTTCAAGAATAGTTATAGAGAAAATATTATCAAGATTCTCATCTGCATTTATAGAAACATCCTCAAAATAATAGAAAATATCCCTAAGCTTCTCATATTCAGTATCGGTCATTAACAGGTCAATCACCCTTGGCATAATTGATTCTTCAAAGAAAATTGTTGCCAGCATTTCACCATATTCTTCAATGTGTTTTTCCTTCTCACCCGCAATGTCAGGAAAAAAACGAATAGTTTGTTCAATAAAATTTTGAAGTGTCATATTTGCTCCCCTTAATTGAATAGATTGATTGCATATTCTAAATCATCCCTAAGTGCTTCCGCAATGTCCAAATCATTTAGCCCCAATTCTCCAGATGATATTAGTTTGTTTAAACCTTTTAATCGCTCCTGAGCCTTAATTAAGTGTTTTGAATTACCAGTACTAAATTCTTCAGCTAACTTGGCCGCTGTACCGCCATCTCCAACTTGAGCGCCACGTCGATACAACTCATTAGCAGTCTTCTCCAGTTTAGAATCTTGAATCTTTGAAAGCAATTTTTCTCTGATCGTCCCTTCTAATTCCGGGCAATTTTCAAGAACTTTTTTTACATTTTCACAAGACTTTGCGATATCATCTGTTTCATTGGCTACTTTTTAAACCACTCTTTCAGCATCGTCAAGCTTATCAACAACTCTTTCTACATCATCGATCTTATCGGCTACTCTCTCGATATCGTCTAATGAATTAACTACGGTCTCAGTAGCCTCGCCTGCGACTTCTGCTCCTTTGGCGACTTCTCCGCCCTTTGAAGCTTCTCCGAATTCTCCTCCAACGGCCATAGTTCCTATCGTTGTCAGAAGATAGCCTGCTGATTCATAGACCTCTTCTTTTTGCAATTATCAACAAACACCACCAAGTTCCTACCATTCAGGAGGATTCTTGATGGTGTCAAATAAAGCATTCTCATTAAATATCATTTACAGGAATCTCATAAATCGATTTCACATTGCAATCTGTTGGAACTAATGCATAATACTGCTGATCGTTATCAAGGACGAAGCTTACTACTTTCATCTTTTTATCTTTGTTCCAGTAGTTTTTTAGTTCTCCTTCGTAATCCTCAAAGTCTTCTTTCCAGTCAATCTGAAGAATATATCCGAGCTCCACGAGTTCAAAAACAATCAGCATTCCAAGCATTTCTTCTTTCTTCCTATCTTCAGAAAACTCTTCGCATTCAAACCAAACTTCCCTAAGATTGTATTTAGTCCAGAACTCATTATCGGAAATAGTACTATAATCGCTGATAAGCTCGTTTATCCTATCTTGGAAAATAGGAGGAACAATACCCTCAAGCTCTCTGTTGTTTGTTATTCCATTTGTTGCAACATCAAGATTGATTTCTTCCTTAACTGGCTTCATTATCTCTATACTATGAGCAATAATCTCACCATTCTTATAATGAGCAAGATCATAGGGATAATTCATATCATCCTTAAGTTCACTGTCATCAATCCCAAAGAGTTTTGAGATTGCTGCCGCTTCATAAGACCATAACCCTCTGTAATCCGCCCAGTCATTGGCAGCCTTAGGCCATCCCATGTCTGAATGGGCCTTAAGGTAATTTTTCATATAATCTTTTAGCATCTCTTTTGCTTTGGCTTTATCAGTTACAGCTACTTCACATATCGATGCTGCATTTTCATACGGTGACTCTCTGTAGAACTTTGTTGATCTGAATGATCTTTTTAGTCCGTAGCCTTCAGCAAGATAGCTTAATAAGATATCATCGATTTCATCTTTATCAAGCTTGTCTACTAATGGCTTTAACTTCTCTTTGCCAAGTTCAAGCATTATTCCTAATGAGAAGAATCTCAAAAAAACAATATAACCTACATCCTCAAGATTGAGCTGAACCGCATATTCTAAAAACATATCGAAAAGTTCTTCATAGCTTATATCAATACGGTCCATAGAATACTGTGCATCCAGAATATCTCTAAAATCAACAATTAAATCCTCTTTACAACTATATATAACTTCAAGATTTTTTTTTGGATATCGCTGAATCCCCTTCTGTTCGCATTCTTCTAAATCAATAATTTCACTTCTAATATCAGAAATATCCGGCACAGTCGCCTTCAAAACAATTTCTAAAAATTTTGAAGAACATCTTGTATCTCTCATGTATTTCTCCCTTAAGGCCATTCGCCAATTATTTTTCCAGTTTCATCAAGTCTAAATGTTGTTACTTTTCCAGTCTCATCTACTTTAGATAAAACCGAATCAACATGATCACCGTAAACAGCATCAGAAAAATGTAAGCAATGCTTCCTTTGTACGGATAAACCTCGCTCATCCACCACTGTCTGACATTATTGTAAGTATCGGCGACGTTCTTAAAGCCGACAAACAAAAGCTTCTCCGCCTCATGCTTGACGTTATCGTTCGCAGCACTACTCTCCGTAGCGTTTATAAGCTTTCCGATATTACCTGTCACAAGGATAAATAAATTGAGAACAAAAAGAAGTGCCACGCACACAGCCGTTACGGGCAAAAGACAAAACAAAAACTTAAACCCCTTGGCAATAAGCCCCAAGAACCATGAAAGCATGGAAAACACGGCTTTCAGCACCGATATAAAAAGACCTGCGACGGTTCCCGCCGCCATCGACAATAACGAAATCATCAGATATACTCTGCTCCCTTGCAAAACATTTCTTCTCAAATTTTATACGAAATAAAGCCCCGTGTCGAGCGAAACCATTCTTAAAATAAGGCTTTGCACTAAGCATCTCCCGGCGTAAGTCCGGTTCCAAAAAATATACGCTATACCGTTTTGCGGCATGTAAATCTAATGTTTTCTCTGAAATACATGTATACCCTTCACTCCTGAAAGCACAAAAAGCATGCACTTCTGTAAATTACCTCGAAGTGCATGCTCACGTACTTCCGTTATGAGCCGAAATGCAATTGAAATACCGATAAATCCAGCAAAACAGGCATGTAAAATTGACAAATACCATCATAAACATGCCTAAACTACAAATATTGGAATCATGTCACAGAATCAATCTTTAGTTTTTCTGTTTTATCCATTTATCTTGTTCAATGTCTCTGTAAGCAATCCATCCCAAAGGTAAATCAGCAACCTGATTAACAGTCGGATCGATATTGACCATTTCGTATAGTGAAATAATCATTGCGTCCTCTTCTTTCACCTCTTCGCCTTCTAGGACCTCCCACATTCCGTCGTCTTCATCATGTGATACCAACACTATACTTTTTTCTTTACTAACAATGTTTTTTGTAGTAATTACCATCGTGTTTTTGTCGTCAATAAATTCGTATTTCATATTAATCTTCAAGCGCCGTTTCACATAAAATACTTCTCTACTTCCTCACAGTGTTTTAATGTGTTTAATCCCATGTAGTTTTTACATTGATTGAGAATTTCATGACCTTGATCAGCTATCTTCTCAATTACAGTAAAATCCAACACCTCACATATCTTCACTTCTTCGGATAATGCCATTTTTTCCAAAAAAGCAAATGCTTTTGTTATTTCTGACTCCTTACCATTTTTTATAATTTCTAAAATATAAGGAACCACCACCATACCAAAGGCGACATGCATACCGTCGGTTTCATCAATTAGATTCTCTTTTTCTTTTGTTTCAAAAAACAATTGACCTTCAGAATTTTCCTGTTTGAAGGACTTATATAAATTCATGTATTCCATCTTTTACCTTCCCAATGCATTATGAAGCTCTTCCACTAGTTTTGTGGCCAATTCTCTATCCGATGAGTTTAAATTTTGAGTTAAAATCTTGTTTTCTATATACTTTGCCATATCAATTCCCTTTTGAACATGGGAACCATGATTTCTTCCCAACATCAATCCAGTTTCTTTCTCAAACCTAATAACATCGGCAGTACCCCCATCACCTATAAATGATTTTCCTCTATATAACTCCTTTATAGCATTCTCCAACTGAGGATTATCTACTTGATCTAACAATTTTTCTTCTTCAGCAACTTTTTCAACTCTTTTAAGTACTCGGGAATTACATAACAAAACCAAAAGGAAAACCAGTTTTAGTACCTATTAACGACAAGCGACCTGAATTCAACTTGGCCGCAGAAGATTTTAAAGAATACATGGAGGACAAATAATATGTCAAATAGTAAAGTAATCACAGGCCCTGAAACCAGATTCTCATATGCAAATGTATGGGATCCCAAGCCATTAGCCGCGATATTCTCTGCAACTCCATGAAAAACCTGTCCGCATATAATATCTGCGCACATGTCCATGACGAAGTAATCATAGAGTGCCCTATGGATAAATCCGTTGATTATATCTGCAAACAAATGGCTATAATTCCATCCTGGGCAAACGGCCTCCTTCGAGCTGATGGCTATGAATCAACGTTTTATAAAAAAGATTAAAAGAAAAGCAATCTTCCAGGAATAGGCTCCAATTGCCCAAACAGAAGATTGCTTTTTAGCTCATTATCACTTCTTTTTAACCTAAAGTTCTTCTAGCATCTCTTGATACCACTTTTCAAATATATCATTTGCATTCTCATCTGTATTCGAAAAAATCTCATCATATTGATAATCGGCTTTAAGCTTATTATTCTTAACATCATATACAAGCTTAATTTCTGTTGGCATATCCGCTTCATATTCAGCGCAAGCCGAAATCAACCTATCCATATCATCAAATAATATTTTCATGCATGCCTTTTGCCTATCTATACTTACATCATATCCCGCCGGTAATTTACTCTTTTTATATAATTCTCCATCTACTATATAGAAATAATTACAAGTCATTGCATTTGATTCATATGACCCATAAATAAACATTTTATCTGCTTTTCCTTCAACATATTCTAAGCATATAGCTACCATATCCGCTTGAATATCCGAAAAAACGTGTTCAAATCCTTCTTTCATAATCTTACTACTCACACTAAAAGTTTTACTCCGCTAGATTCAACCCACCTCTTGATTTCATCCAGCCACTTCAATAGCCTTTCAGATGGCTCCACTCGTAATTTCAGCTTAATAAAAATATTATCAGAACTGATACCTGGAAAATCTTTTTTAAACTCTGCCCCTTTAATATAATTCAAGTAGTTTTCAATCTTATCAAGCAACTGAGATTGTAATTCCTCAGAATCTTCAAGCACATCAGGCACTATGATAACTAAATCAATTCCACCATCAACTCTTTTACCGATAATGTCAATTGAATTTGTGTCCATATTTTTCAGCTCCTATTTTTCAATATTTTTATCATACTATATGTTTTCAAATTCTTTGTATCTCTTGTCTCAGCATATAACAATGGCATTTCAGATGCCAATACCGAGTATACTTCGCCATATTCTAAGTCAATATACTTTTCTAATACAGATAATATTGTTTTCTCAATAGATGCATTATAATCATTCTCTTTAATAATAACAGATATATACGAAGCATTTCTTTCACATAAAAAATCATAATCAAATGATGCTACTTTATAATTCTTAGGTAAAGAATATAACGAAAAACTCAAAGGCAAATCGCCTCCATTTATGCTTTCAAAAATTTCTTTTTCTTTACGCTTTACAGTCATTATTTTTCCAGAAGAAAACTTTCCATTTTTTATACCAATGTGAGTGTGCTCATACCCTAAATTATCTATTATTTCTTTAATATCTGTATAAAATTCTATCCAATTTCCTTTTTCTGCTCCCCACATTGTTATTGAAATTTTTATATCTTTCATATCAATCACCGCCTATATTCCTGATTCTAATGGTTCCAGCCCTTTCTTTCCCTATAATTTCCTGATTAGATTTCATCCTATCAATTAAATCTTTTGGATTATCTGTTTTGCTCGGAACTTCTACCTGATCAATTGTTCCATCTGGTCTTACTCCCATAATATCCGGTCTTCTATTAGGCTTTGCATCAGGTATCTCATTACTCAGCCCTTTATTAACATATATTTTTTCATATTCCCCACTCTGCTTCATAGCTTCAACTTCATCAAGTATAGTCTCCCAATGTCCATCTGTACCATTTGTATGCGGCTTGCTAGGCAATATTACCTCCGGATTGTAGTTCTTTGCATACTTTCCTGCCTTTGTAACATCTTCTGCAGTATCTCCAGTAGCTTTTGCAACATCCTCCGCAGTATCGCCGGCCACTTTCGTAACGTCGCTCGTTCCATCGACAGCCTTTTCTACCTTCTTAACATTTTCCGCTTGTATATTTGTTCCAATCCAATCTTTGTATTGACTAGGCAAGGCTTTACCGTTTGGACCAACATAATAATTCGCGTCAGAACCAATTTTTGCCACATCATCCGTAGCACCTGCTGCAACTTCTGCAGCGTCGTCTATCTTCTTTAAGGTGACCTCTGCGGCATCGCCTGCTTTATCTACTACTTTCTCTACATCGTCAAGCTTATCGACAACTCTTTCAACATCATCGATCTTATCGGCTACTCTCTCAATATCGTCTAATGAGTTTACTACGGTCTCAGTAGCTTCGCCTGCGACTTCTGCTCCTTTGGCGACTTCTCCGCC
>NZ_FPCC01000058.1 GCF_900116875.1 Butyrivibrio sp. INlla21 | reverse complement strand
GTGCTGAATACGATGCATAAGTCATCGTCGCTATATTTAAAACATTTCTGTTTTAAAACATTTTTATTGACTTTCTTTAATAGTTAGTCTTACTTATTTATAATCCATTTAATCTACAAAATATGCCCTCTGTCCTTTAAATCATGCTAACAATAACACATTCTCCATTTGTAAACCCTGCGTTTTTTCCTTCAACTGCGAAGCCTCTCTTTTTCATCTCGGATAAAAGAGTGATCATAAAAAAGCCACGAGAAACTACTGCGCAGTCTTCGTTCTTCTCAATGAGATCATCTATGAACTTGTTTGCTCTGATTACAGTATCTTTCTTGCCTTCTTTCGGCCTTTTACTGTTAAAAAGCCATTGAAGTCTGGATGAAATTTTCCAAAATGCCAAAGGCAGTCTCTTGTTTGTTTTTATACTTGAAGATAGCGGAACTTCATCAAGGAGCTCAGTTGAAATGTATTCTTTATCTCCGAAAATATCCCTGGCAGTTGCAAGAGTTCTGGATAAAGAGCTTACATAATAAGACTTATAATCTCCGGTGGGAACATGGTATTCCATAGGTAAAATCGGCGCTTCATCATATCTTTTTACATCTTGATCGAATTCCTCGGAGTTGCACCGCCTACTCATTTTATAATCAACTACACCGTGCCTGATAATTACAACCTTCATTTTCTCTCCCCTTCATAGCTGTCCTAATTGATTATTATGTATAGATCAGCTTCCTAAGCGCCGGGCCCGCATTTTCATCGGGAAGCGCTTCAAAACCAAGCTTTTTATAAAAGCCGTCTTTTGCTATTACAAAGTAATCTCTTTTATCCAAAGCCTTCTGAGACTGCTCGGGACAAAAATTCTTAAAATCCACAGCAGCTCTGAGATCGTAATATGTTTCAAGATCAGGTTTCTCTTCGCAATATCTTATTTCCATAGTTATCCTCTTTCTCTCGGATCATTGTTGTAATTTAACATTATAAGCACCGAAGCCTGCGCATACAAGTAAAAAAGCACCGGAAGCGGGAAAATATCCCGTTTCCGATGCTCTTAAAACTAATTCATATAAATATCAAGAAGCCTGCAGTGAAACCATGTGGGCATAGGTGCCATTCTTATCCATGAGTTCGGCATGTGTGCCGCGCTCTACGATCTTGCCGTCGGAAACAACAAGAATCTGGTCCGCGTCGGCGATAGTCTTGAGTCTGTGGGCAATTACAAGAAGAGTCTTGTTCTTGCACAGCTCGGAGATCGCCTCCTGGATGGCACGCTCATTGTCCGCGTCGACACTGGCTGTAGCCTCGTCGAGGATTACAATAGGTGTGTCCTTAAGAATACATCTTGCAATTGATATTCTCTGCTTCTCGCCGCCTGAAAGGGAAGCTCCGCCCTCACCGATCACGGTGTCAAAGCCGTCGGGAAGCTGCATGATAAAGTCATAACATCTCGCCTTCTTGGCTGCTTCCTCAACTTCCTCTCTGGTAGCGTCGGGTCTTGCAATGGCAATATTGTTGTAAACGGTATCCTGGAACAGATATACTCTCTGGAATACCATACTGATGCTGTCCATAAGGCTTCCGAGTGATACATCTCTTATGTCCTCTCCCCTTACGCGGATATGGCCGTCTTTGATGTCCCAGAACCTTGCAAGGAGCGATGCGATAGTTGACTTACCGCCGCCTGAAGGACCGACAAGCGCAGTCATTTCGCCCGCTTTTATCTTAAAGGAAACATCCTTAAGGACATCTTTTTGTGTATAACCAAAGCTTACATTATCGTACTCAATCTCAACATCTCCGGTTGCCGGAAGCTCTTTTTTCCCAAGATCCTTAAGTTCCTCGGCAGCAAACACCTCATCTATTCTGTCAAGACTGGCAGCTGTAACAGTGAGCCTTGGCATGTGACCATAGTATGCCTTGATGGCAGTAAAGAGATCAAAAAGGAAGAATGCCATTCCAACCATATATTCAGGTGTAAAGATTCCCTCGCTGTACAGATATCCGGAAAGAGCAAGCATTATTGAACTTCCGATTCCAAAAGTAAGGTAAAGAGTTCTCACACACGGACTGTAGGCCTTCTCAAAGCCGATAGCCTTATCGCAGCTTGTTTTGAATTCTTCCGTAAGTTTTTTTGACTTCTCGCCAAGCAAGTTGTATGTCTTGATAATTCCCATTCCCTCAGCAAAATCAATAACTTCATTTGTAAGATCCTCAGCGACCTCCTGCTTGACAACGGAGTGCTTCATTGAGGTTCTGAGCATATAGTTACCAACAATAAGGAAAGCGCCCACGATAGCAAGTGACATGAGTCCCATACGGTAATCCATGACAAACATCATCACAACCATAAGTCCCTGAGAGATCATGAATGCCACAAGCTCAGAAAGAACACCCATACAGTTCTCTTCGATGAACACCATATCCGTTGAGAGAACCGAGCTGATCTTTCCGATGTTACCCTCAGTAAAATAACCCATGGGGAGCTTACGCAGGTGATCTCCCAGATTCAAACGCATATCTGCGAAAACCATGTATCCCGCTGCGGACATCAGCACATTGGTAATGTGCTCAAACACTGCCTGAAGCGCCACGCACACCACAAGAGCAAGGCCGTAGTACAGGCACTTTTCTTTGGTCATTGTATTTTGCATAAAAGAGCTGATGGCCAAAAAACAAAGTATCAAAGGAGCCTTCATCATAACTCCCTTAACAAAAGATGTTATATATGAAGCTCGAATTCTTGCTTTAAATCTACCGGTAATACCTATAATCCTTTGAAGTATCTTAAACATGAGATCATGCCTCCTTTATCTTCCATAAGCTGGCGCTGACAGACGCATCCCAGAACTTCTTGTACTCGGGACAGGTTGTAAGGAGATTGTCGTGGGTATCCGCCG
>NZ_FPCC01000018.1 GCF_900116875.1 Butyrivibrio sp. INlla21 | reverse complement strand
CGCTCCCCTAAATGTATCGTTACCCGCATATTTATTGTAAGCATTCTCAAGCTTGTCTGCATCCGCTCTGTACCCGTTAAGTGAGCTGCACAGGTCACTCATGAAGCCGGATACTTCTTCGGCGTCATAACTCTTTCCCATTATAAACTCTCTCCTTATTGCTCTTGGTTATTCCCCTGTTGCTGTCTTTCCAGCTCTTCTATCTTGTGTCTGAGATAACTGATCCTTCTTTTACATGCTTCTATCTTATCCAGAAGATTTTGGATCGCTGTCTCGATATCATCCAGAAGCTGTCCTGTAGCGGTGATTCCCTTTTTTGTCTTTTCTTTTATCTTATCCTGATGATCTTTAGCATCTTCCTCGCGTTTTCCCCTCCACGTGGAAGATCTTGTCATGTCGTAAGCTTTCTCCGGAGTATAAGCATCATTGATTATGATGCCTCTTTCATTTTGTATTTCACCGCGTTTTTCCTTAAGTATCTTGATAATATCATTGTATTTCTCTATCTTTTCCTCGAGCTCATGTATCTCTCGCTCCATTTCTCCTATGCTGCTCATTTTTTATTCCCCATTTTTATTATTATCAACTTTTACACTGTCGGCTACTGCCTTATCTGTTGCCAATATACTGTCACGTAGCTCAAAAAGCGCCGCCGGGAGCGCTTCCGCAGACTGCTTCTTATAAAGCTCTTCGGTCGCATAAACACTCTCAAGAATTGGCTTCATCTTCTTGCCGACGTCCGTGTTATTCCAAGCTTTTACGCTTTCAAGCGGCCTTGCCGATAAATTGCAGGAAGCCGCAGTATTCTTGATCTCATTAACGATACCTGTGTATCTGAAGGTATCGATATGTAATTCGTTCTCTGACATATTTCTCTACTCTTTCCTTCTGTGCGCATGTAACAATGTAGTAATAATTTTAACATTTCTCCGAATGCGTTTCAATCTAAAACCGCATATTTTCCTTTGAACTTTCACTCTTATATGTTATTATGTTGTTAACGCTTATAGGAGGGGCTATTATGAAAACAAAATTTCTTTTACCAATTATAGCGGCAACGCTTATTATGTCAGGCTGTAGCTCGGTTGAACTTTCCGACAGTAGTTCAAACGCCGAATCTGCTAACGGTAGCGTCAATGCGCAGAGCGAAGACGGTGCGCAGGGCGAAGCTTCCGACGGCGACTCGGACCAACAAGAGGCCGAAAGCAGCGAGCCCGGTGAAGCGCTTACAGACGATGAACTTTCCGAATTCACGGATCTTTTTAACACAAGTGAATATAACGCCTTCTTGGAAGACGGTTTTAATTCTCCCGAAGAGATAGATTGGGAGAAGGTTATTAAACTCGGCGCCGGAATAAGTTCCGAGGATTGTAGCGAAGAAGAAATAAATGACTATTTGAAGGCCACTGATCGCAGTTCGCTCACTGAATACGAGAAGCTCAGTGTTATAAAGAAATCAGATCTTGCAGATTTTATCAAAAGGCATACCGGCAAGGATCTGATGCCGGGTAATGATGATATCGATTGGGAGTATATCGAAAAGAACGACTCTTTTTACAGAGCAATTTGGGACAGTGATGTTCGCCATAACGGCTTTGAGTGCATATCGGGCGAAAAAGCCGGTGATAAATACACTCTTCGTCTTAAGGTGAGTCAGGAAAAAAGTGTGAATATAGAGTCTACTTCATATTACGGAAGCGACGCCGACAGGATCGTAAAATTCACCAAGTCGGGTGATGACCTTGTCTTTGAATCTAACGAGATTCAGTGGGACGATTACTGTGTTCCGGAGCAGACCTTTGATGTGGAGCTTCCGCAATATGATTCTCCCGTTCACTTTGTAACCTATTACGAGGACAAGGAACAGGCAGAAATGGTCATGGTAAAAGACGGAAAGTATATCAGCAGATTTGTACCGATTTTTACAGCCGAAAACAACAGTGTTGTTAAAACAAAAACCATAGATGCTGTCAGTTTCTTTGATATTGATGCAGACGGAAATAATGATATAGCAATTATCGGAGACTCGGACCATGGTAAAAGACTCTTCATAGAGCTTGCCACACCGGATGAAGACGAAGCCTTTACTTATTTTGCCGATTTCGGCGAAAGAGAGATCAAAGAAATGGGCGGAGATCTGACTATCAGCGGAGCAAAGAAGGCGCTTCTTAATAATGACAAGAACGAAAAATACGAAAGCTACAAGGAAGCCTACGCTCAGGTTGCAAAGATATTCAAATGTGCTTACGATAATCCATCTTTTGACCTTTCACGTGTAGCTTTTGACCTTATATATGTTGACGGTGATGACATTCCCGAGTTGGTTGTCGGCCTCCCCGGTTACTGGGTTTCTCTTTATACCTTTAAGGACGGTCACACCTCTTGTCTCATGAATCAGTGGGGCTACGGTGCGATGGGCAATGCCGGTTATCTCTATGCTAAAAAGGGCAATGTTATCTATAACGGGAACGCCGATTACGCCGGTGCGCTCTATTACAACACCTACATGTCCATACACGATGACAGCAAACTTGCCACAGACTATTGGACACTGGACTATAACTTTAATGATATCGACGGTAACGGCGAACCTTCGGAAGAAGAGCTTGCTTCATCAGACGATTATGAAACCAAAACCGAGTACCACAGTGAGATTGACGCAAACATGTCCGAAGCTGAGATCAAAAAGGCAATCGCCAAAGACGATTCCTTAAAGTTTGAAGATATCGCCGGAGACAAAGATTATGATACGATCATGGCTCAGCTGGGAAAATAAACCGGGAACAACTGATAAATTAACGCTTAGACTGAAAATCGGGAGGGATAGCTTTTGCTATCCTCTCCCTTTTTTTCTTTTACCAAAGTTGCCGTAGGGTTATTCTCATTTAGTTGCCGCAGTATATCTGAATTGCTTTGGAGGCAAACTCTGCGGTTCCGGCGCCGCCGGCGTTCTCGATGTTGTCGGTTACTTCGCCGCCTGATACGTACCACTTGCCAAGGCCTGACAGGATCTCTTTTGTGCAAGTGTACATGTTTTTGGTTATAAAGTCCTGAAGCTTCTTGGCCAGCGCCTGTGCCTCTTTTGATGAAGGCTCTTTTTCCTTGATGGAACCGAACTCCTCGAAGATCTTCATAAGCTCGCCCATGAGGTTTTTCTCATCTTCCTTGGTGCGATTCTTGCTCTTTTCCTCAAACTCTTTATATGCGGGAGTCTTGCCCCACTGCTCTTTCGCCATTCTTGAATATTCTTCGATCTTACTCGAATCAAATGCTGTAAAACTCAAATTCTTCACTCCTCTCCTTTTTAGGTCGCGGCACATGGTGAGCAGATTTTCGATGTGCTCCTTCTTAAGTTCCAAGAGCTTAATCTGCTGATCCAGTGCCTTTTTCTTGTCAAAATCAGATCTGCTTACTATTTCCTTTATGTCTTTTAGCGGAAATTCCAGCTCACGAAACAGCAAGATCCGGTGCAATCTCTCCAGTGCCGTATCGTCATACAGCCTGTAGCCGGCTTCCGTATACTCTGTTGGCCTAAGAAGCCCGATCTTATCGTAATACTGCAGTGTGCGTATACTCACACCCGCCAGTTTACTCACCTCATTTACTGTTTTCATCGCCGTACCTCCTTCACGTGTAATTAAAGCGTAAACTATTACGTTACGTCGTAGTCAAGCAAAAATTTTACCCATATCGGAATTTTTTATTCTGCCGATATGGGTGGATTTATCGTCATGTAAATTCAAGTTCCATCGTCACGTGCGGGATTCCGTCTTCCATGAAGATGTCGGACACGACTTCGAAGCCCTCTTTTGCGTAGTAGCCGATGGCGTACTCCTGCGCATGAAGAGTTATCTTTTTCGCGCCGAGCCTGTCTCTTGCCACTTCTACACCCGCATGAAGGATCTCTCCGCCGATTCCCTTGCCGTGCTCAAGCGTCGCCACTCTTCCGATCTGCGCTACGCCTGCTGCCTCGTCATTCCAAAAGACTCTGAGGCACCCTGCCACACGTCCTTTTTCATTCATGCAAAAGACATGGATCGCGTCCTGATCTTTATCGTCAAGATCTTGATACAGGCACTCCTGCTCGGTTACGAAGATCTCGAATCTGGTTTTTAAAATCTCATAGAGCTCGGTGGTGGTGAGCTCGGAAAAATGCTTGATGATCATTTCCATGGTATATATGTCACCTCATACTATGTGCGAGTCGCGCGGCCATCATGCCCCCGACGCGCTTTAGGCAGCTTTGCTCGCTACCTAGAATTTCAGATTGTCTCCCAGCACCGGAACCTTGCTTGCAAAGAACGAGAACTCTCCGCTGTCCAGGAGATTTCCGTTATCGTCGGTAACTCTTATATCAAATACCAGGATGTGCTTGCCTGTCTTGAGTTTCATGCACTCGCAGTAGATGTACTCCGTGTTTACCGCGGGGAGCAAGAAATTCAGGTTCGCGGAAACCGTCGTTACATAGTATCCGCTCATACTTCCGGTCGCACCCGCCATCGCGTCAACAAATGACAGCAGCGCTCCGCCGTGGATACTTCCGTATGTATTGTGAAGCCTCGTATCCGCCTTGATCCTCGCCTTGCTGTACGTCGCGCTCAGTTCCAGCACCTCAAACCCTATAAATTTGTTGTATTCATTAGCGTATAATTCAGGGATTATCTTCTCCCTCATCGCATTTTCTTTTTTCGTTCGTGTCGGTCGCATTGCGGTTCTCCTTAGAATAAGTAAAAGCTTATTTATTTATGATCTTTCTAAACAGCTCATCAAGTGCCGACCAATCCTTATTATGATCGTCAGCTAGGCTGTTCGCTATCTCTTTTTGCCTAGAGACCTCAGTTTCTATAAACTCCTGTATAACCGGGAGCTGAGGATTTTCCTCTTTTTCGGTAGTTCTTTTCTTAATCTCAAGCAGCTCGTCTATCGCAAGCCAGAGCTTTTCGGGGATATCGAGCTTTAGTAGATCATCGAAAAGAACCGGCGGCGCTACGTGGTTTTCTTCAATATACATAGCGGCAAGAAGCGGCCTTAATGCATAGAAATATTTTTTGTAGCGGACTTTTTCACCGGTAAGATAGTCATGGTAAGTGCTGTTCGCCGTACCGTAATAATGATACACTGCTGATTTTTCAGAAAAATACTTTTTGGCAACTTCTGCAATTATGCCCCACTCGGGTGTTGTCCGATAAACAATGGGCGAACCGCTCCACTCAAAGAGCGTCGCATTTCCTTTGGCAAACTGCTTAAGCGCTTTTTTCAGATCCCAGCCATTAATATCAAGAACCTCATCGAGCTGCCACTCAATGACATCTCTTGGTTCATTCAGGCACAGATAGTCATCACGCTCTCTTACATAAACGAATCTCACATCATAATCACTGTCAGGCGAAGCAAATCCCCATGCCCTGCTTCCGGATTCGACAGCATGTAATATCTTCACCTTTTCTTTTGCCTCGATTTCATCCAACTTCTCATTTATTTCTTTTAAAATATCTCTCATTCTTTTTCCTCTGTTATAGCATATCTGTTTATGCGCTCTACAAACTTTCCTACCTTTTCCATGTCAGGATTATCGGGAAGCTTCGTTTTAGCAGCCGCTTCATCCAGCTTTCTCTCGTATTCATCAAGCGTCTCAAAAAACGCAGCCGAGAACGATCCGCTCGGTTCCATGTAATCACCTCTTCGAATCGAAAGAAGCAGATCAAGATCATTAACTCTGTGTGTCCTGATCTCGCCCTTTTCAAGAATATCGATCGCCATCATGAACAATCTGATCAGATGCATCGCATGCTTGTTGAGATGGTTGTCGTCCTTCTTCTTATTTCGCTTGCCGATCTTATCGTAATCGCGCACGACGCTTCTCATAACGCCCCACACATCTTCATAATCACGCAGCGGAAAATGCTTATAATCCGCATCCACAAATATTTCCGTGTCCAGCTCGGGATTCACCGCTTTATCGATATACACCTTAAGACCGCCATCGGTTTTTCCGTAAAACCTTCTGTTCACATCTTCAAGCGCGTGCATAACAGACTTTAATATGTGTTTCTCTCTTTCGCTCTGAGGAAGTGTATCTCTGGCTATGGCATTTTGAAGTCTTCGAAGCTGAGAATCCGCATATCCTCCAAATGATTTTATTGCTCTTTTGGACAAAAACAACCCGGTATTATCTATAAGCTCTTGACCAAGTTCACTCTTTATCAGGTATTGATCTTCATCGAGCCCGAGAATCTCGCATGTATTTGGATTGCAATCCAACAGCAGTTTTACCATCTTATTGAAGCCGTATACTACAGTATCCGTCTTGTCATCTTCATATTGTTCAAACTGTGTGAGCCCCAAAAGATCCGACGGCTTCTGCAATGTAACACCTCTAAAATCGATATCGCTGTTTTTATTGCTTGTTCCATACGCATGACTTCCGCCAATGCCCAGAAGCATTATCCTCTTGCCCAATCTATCGTTTTTCCTAAGGAAATCATATTCATCCGATTCCATTATCTTTTTAAAATCCATCTTATTACTCCCACTTCTTTTTTAGCGCCGGTCACTTGTAACTTCTTAGTATATCCAATCCCAGCAAAAGAGCCTTCTCATGCGAATCAAATCCGAAATCTCTGGAGTCGTACTCATGTACATTCGCAAGCGAATCCGCAGTAAAAAGAAATTGTCCGAACTTGGCGCCTCTTTTCCTGCAGCAGGCAGCAAGTGCGGAGCACTCCATCTCAACTACGGAGCAGCCTTCTTTCAAACGGTATTTCACCATGTCTTTTGTCTCTCTGAAAAAACCATCGGTGGTCCAAGTCGTACATGTCACGAAGGGAAGCTTATGTTCTTTGAAGCAGTTCTCGATCACGGCTACCGGCTCTTCATCTAGCTCGATGTACCTTGAAGCCGGCAAGTACTGATAAGACGTGCCTTCTGCTCTTAGCGCTTTTGTCGGCACAAGAAAAGCGTTCTCGGGAATGTCCGCAAGCACTCCGCATGAACCGACCGCGATTACTTTCTTGCATCCGCAGGTAACAAGAAAATCAAGCAGCGAAGTTGCCGCCGGTGCGCCTATCGTCGGTTGAACCAGGCATATATCCTCATCTTTTTCATGCAAAATATAAACATTCACGTTGTGCGAAACCGTGATGTATTCTTCAGCGATCTCCGCGTCATGCTCTTTGGCGTATTTATCAACCACCTCTCCGAGGAAGGCAAAAAGACACTTCTCCGGCAGCTTCAGTTCTTCGCTATCGTGATTTGGTGTGATCACTTCCTTGGAGTGGTCGTCGTATTCAAGTATCGGTATCTCGTTTTTTATGATCATGCTACTCCCCATTCACAAAGTATTTTTTATTTACGATCGCGACTTTACTCCCACTTCTTCCAAACATCGGGCTGGTAGCCGAGTGTCGCCTGCTTGCCGTTACGGACAACAGGTGTCTTGATTATCTGCTGATTTTCAAGGAGCTTTTCGAGCTTGTCTTCGTCGGCAATATACTGCATGAGTGCAACGGCATCTTTGTCTTTTGCGTCGGGATTTATCATGTTCATGATTCCACCGTTAGCGCTTGCGACTGATGTGAGTTCACCCTTGCTCATTCCTTTTTCTTTCATGTCTATAAATTGAAATTTGATGCCGCGCTCCTTAAAGAATCGCTCTGCTTTCTTGGTGTCGTTACACTTTTTTGTTCCGAATATTTGTATGTTCATACTCTTTTCCTCACTTATAGTTTGTTCTATTATAACCTCTTCCCCGACAGGCGCAAAGGGCTATGTGGCTGATTTACACCGTTTTCCGATGCGTTGGACACGCGGTGGCGGCTTCCGCCCTGTTTCGCGTGTATGCTGCCGGATCCCTCGGCACGTAAATTACTCCTTAGCCCCGTTTCGCGTGTACACTTCTGGATTCCTCGGCACGCGGATTTAAATTCCACCTTGATTTGCGTGTATCCGTGGCAAGTTTATTTGAAAGAAGTCCGCATTTCAGACACGCGGTGGGAGTTTCTGCCCCGATTCGCGTGTGCGCTTCCGGATTCCTCGGCACGCAAATGAACGCTCAACCCCATTTCGCGTGTACGCTGTCGGATTCCTCGGCACGCGGATTTAAATTCCACCTTGATTTGCGTGTATTCGTGGCAAGTTTATTTGAAAGAAGTCCGCATTTCAGACACGCGGTGGGAGTTTCTGCCCCGATCCGCGTGCACGCCGCCGGATTCCCCTACACGCATAAATCCACCCGACCTCAATCCGCGTGCCCGCCCCCGATTCCCCGCTCATATATTTCCTATTAAATATTGATTAAATGTTCATAAACACACGCTTTTTAGTCTATTTTCGATGTAAAATTTAATATGAGCCCTCTCGCAAGGGCAAGCTCTTTTTCCTAAGAAAAAGAGCCACGATAACAGTTCTTCCAATTTCATAAAAGCAATTCAGTCCATTTTTCTATCCAGTTCTTCACGGAGGTGTTTATGGCGGCGAAATCTAATGTTGGTAAGCAAAAAAAGCGCAGTGATATTAGTTTTAAAGACAGCATAAAGACCAGACTTGTAGCGATAATGCTCATTGTAGTAATCGTTCCTCTTGCACTTGCGGTGCTTGTAAGCTATAAGACCGCTACAGGCAAAGCAAAGACAGATGCTTTGGATCTTCTTAATTCAGATTCCAAACTTGTTGAAAGTAAATTCGAAACTCTCATACATCAGAACCTCGTTGCGCTCCAGACGTGCGCGTCGGCGCAGAGCACGATCGACTATGTTAAGACATGGGATCAGGAAGGTGCCGAGGAAAAGAGAGAGATCATCCTTCGTCAGATGGATGAGATCAATTCCAACATCAATGACGGAAACAAGAACGCGATTCTTTCGATCCCCAGCGGCGATCAGCTTATTAGAACCGACCGCAAGGATTCGACAAATATCGCGGACAGAGCTTATTTCCAGGAATGCTGGGCAACCAAGAGCGTTGCGGTTTCTGAGATCGTTATAAGTAAAGCTGCGGGAAACAGAATCGCCATTATCATCGTTCCCGTCTTCGATCCTTCAAACGGCGAGATGATCGGAACCTTGCAGCGAAGCTTTGACCTCAGCGTCCTTCACGGCTTCCTTGCAGATAACGTTAAAAACGGATACATCACCGACAAAGCAGGTACAGTCGCAGCTCACTCTCAGTTCGAGATTACTCCCGAGGATGAGCCTATCGTTCACTCTGAAGAAGAATACATGACTTCGACCGCTATGAACGGCATGTTCGAGAGCATGATAGACGGTAAGCTCACCTACACGGCATGGGTAAAAGAGCCTGTTACAGGCTTCGTTGTTGCGGTTTCCGAGACCAATTACGAGATCATGTCTTCGGCAACACGTTCCGCACTCACCGTTGTTGTCCTAGGAATCATCCTGCTTGCAATCGCTGTAGTGATCTCATTCCTCATAGCAAAGAGCTTTACAGAGCCTATCGCAGCCGTAAACGAATCCCTCGGCGCACTTGCTGACGGAAGATTTGTTAAGGTTGATAAATTTGATAAAAGAAAAGACGAATTCGGTGCCATTTCCAAGGCAACTAATTCCGTTATAGGAACTCTGAGTGATATTGTAAGCCATATAAAAGAATCCGCTATCGGCGTAGGAAAGTCATCCGATGAGCTTTCCGATATGGCCAACCAGATCGCGCAGACCGCAGAGGACGTATCCAACGCTGTTCAGGAGATCGCATCCGGTGCTACGCAGCAGGCTGACGAGATCCAGAGCGCAACAGAAAACGTAAGTAAGATCGGCGACGCTGTCGGAAACGTTCAGACATCTACGGACGATCTGTCGGGACTTGCAGGCAAGATGAAAGAAGCATCTGAGGTTTCAAGTAAATCGCTTACACTCCTCAAAGATTCTTCCGTTGAGATGACAGCCAAGATCGACGACATTGCCAATACCATTCAGGCTACTCAGGAAGCCGTTGATAATATCAGTGAAAAAGTTGAAGGAATCACTTCCATCGCAACTCAGACCAACCTTCTTTCTCTTAATGCTTCCATCGAGGCTGCAAGAGCAGGTGAAGCAGGAAAAGGATTTGCGGTTGTTGCTGAAGAGATCGGTAAACTTGCAGACGATTCCAAGGCAATGGCTGATGATATCATGAAAGAGATGAGTACGCTTCTTGAACAGAGTAAAGCCGCTGTTGCAGCAGCCGAAGACGTTAAGAACGGCAATAACGAGCAGCAGATTGCTATCGGCGAGACTCTTGAAGCCGTAAACGGAATGCTTGATGATATAGGAAGCACCGTAGGCGGTGTTCAGCTTATCTCAGAGGGCGCGGACACTTGCGCCACATCCAAGAATGCCGTTGTTGATACAATGAGCGCTCTTTCGGCGATATCCGAAGAAAATGCCGCTTCTTCGGAAGAAACCGGCGCTTCCATGCAGGAGCTTTCGGCTACGGTCACAACACTTGCAACCTCAGCCGACGGCCTGAAAGATATCGCTGTACAGCTCAATGAAGAAATGAAATTCTTTAAATCATAACAGGGAACTGCATCTTAGCAAGTTCCTCATCAAGATTGGAATAGAACTTGAATATATGAAGCCCGTCTATAAGGGCATGGTTTACAAAGACAACGACAGGGATCGTTGTCTTTGTTTTTTCTACAATGTTGCCACCTTCCATAACAAGATATTTCTCTGATTTATACTTACCCCAGACAACGTTGGGAACCGAGAAATCAGAGCTGGGATAAGGCATGGTTCCGCCTGTGAAATCCTGCCACGGAACAACGGAAGTATAAAGATGACTCTCAGACTCGCCCTCCTCTTCAAGATGCTCATCGTGAAGAGCTTTTTCCTGTTTAATTTTGGCTTCAGCCAGATAATCCTCAAGCGGCTGATCCGTATTAACAAGACAATACCTGTAGGTTTCGTCGGGAAGCGCAACCGTATATGACGGATTGCAATAATCATATTCGATTATGCCATCTCCCTTTATTCTCTGACGAAACTCGGGAACTGCGTTGGCAGCTCTGCTCACAGCATATTGAAAGCAAAGAAAAAGAGGATACTTAGCCTTTTTAAGTCTTACGATCCAATCGGATATATCCACCTGCACCGTCATTGTAACGAACGGATAGACCATGCTCCTAAAGTGGTCAAAATGCTCTTTTCTTGCATATTTTGTCATATCAATAGTCTTGTAATTCATAATATCTCCTTTAACCAAGTCCCACATCGAGCGCCATCATCACTATAAATCCTAAAGCAAAACAAACGGTTCCGATATTTGAGTGTTCGCCTTCCGACATCTCGGGAATAAGCTCCTCGACCACAACGTAGATCATCGCACCTGCCGCAAAGCTAAGAAGATACGGCATCGTCGGAATAAGTAATGACGAAGCTGCGATAATAAGAAGCGCTCCGATCGGTTCAACGATTCCCGAAAGAACGCCGTACAAAAAGGTTCTTCCCTTCGGAACTCCTTCTCCCAAAAGCGGCATTGAAACAATCGCTCCCTCAGGGAAATTCTGAATGGCTATACCGAGCGCAAGTGCCAGCGCTCCTGTAAAAGTTATCGCGCTATTTCCGCTCATCCATCCGGCGCATACAATACCAACCGCCATTCCTTCGGGAATATTGTGCAGTGTAACGGCAAGCACAAGCTTGGTCGTTCTCTTAAGGCCGCTCTTTGGGCCTTCCTCCAATTTATCCAGATGCATATGCGGAATAACTATATCAAGCACCAAAAGAAACAGCATGCCCACGCCAAAGCCTATGCAGACCGGTATGAACCCCAGTCTTCCCATGTCCGCCGTCTGATCGAGTGCGGGTAGAATAAGGCTGAAAAAAGAAGCCGCAACCATCACCCCCGATGCAAATCCTGTAAGTGCTCGCTGCATCTTTTCCCCGATTGCTTTTTTAAAAAGAAATACCGTCGCCGCTCCGAGCGCAGTTCCCAAAAAAGGAATCAAAATAATCTGCCACATATATTTTTCACCTCACAAAAAAATGGTGGAAAGCTTCTGCCTCCCACCATATTTTATCATATCTAAAAATTGACCGTTAATCCTGTCCCACAGGATCATTCCGCGAAGCCACAGTCTCCCGTGCCCATCACGCTGCCTGAGCTTCCTTCTTCTCGAAGTGCTTTCTGAGAATGAGGTGTCCCAAATAGATTCCTGCAAATGAAAGAGCAAATACGAGAATTATTGCTAACCATGTAGACAACAAAGTAGATCGCCGTTAAAAGCGCTACCATCACCACATCCTTAATTTTCAACATTTTCATACGTTTTTATCCTCCTGCATTTCCTTAAAAATGTTATTTAAATCGGACAAGCCCTGCTCATCCAAAATAAAATCTTTTTCAATAACCCCGTCCTTGAGATATACGATCCTGTTCGCTATATGCCTGATGAATTCGTAGTCATGCGATATGACAAGAACCCCCGCTTTGTCACGCAGCCTGTTTATCTCCTTTGAGACATTTAGCATCGAGTAAACATCAAGTCCGCTCGTAGGCTCATCAAAGATGATCAGGTCTCTGTCGCAGAGCATCGCCATTCCAATCTGAAGTCTCTGCTTCTGTCCGCCGCTTAAGTCAAACGGATGCTTGTACTTATACTTGGATAAACCAAGATACTCAAGACAATGATCTATCGCCGCAGAATCATTTTTAACAAGCTCAAGCTCGTTTTTTACGGACGTTCCAAACAGCTGATAATCGGGATCCTGCATGATAAAGAAAGGAAGTCCTTTCGTGTCGACTTTCCCGCTGTCAGGTTTGATGCTTCCGCAGAGCGCCTTTGCAATAGTGGTTTTTCCGGCGCCGTTGTCTCCGACAATAACGGTTATCTCGCCCTTATTGAGCTTAAGATTGACGTCATTCAAAATATCTTTGTACTTCACGTTTTCGAGACTTGCGACCACTTCCCCCGCATTTTCTTTTTCTCTAAAAGGAATATCAATAGAGAAAAGATCAAAGCTGCGAGTGTTGTAATCGCCGTTTTTGAATTCATCTTCGCTGTTGCAAAGATGTAGCTTTCCTTCGTCCATGAAAAGAACTTTGTCGATCATTCCGCCCAGATAGTAGAATCTGTGGTCGGCGACAATTATCGTATAGCCTTTATCGCGAAGTCTTTTTAATATGCGTCCGAGCTTCATGGCGTTGCCGTAATCAAGGTTCGCACTCGGTTCATCAAACAAAAGAACCTTCTGCTTCATCGTGACCGCAGATGCCAGGGCAATGAGCTGACGCTCTCCGCTTGAAAGAGAAAAGATATTTCTGTCCATTAACTCATCGAGACCGAATGTCTTTTTCAGACTCTCAAGTCTCTCCTGCATTTCCTCTTTGGTAAAGCCGTAGTTCTCCATCGGGAAAACAAGCTCCGCCGTCGTATTGTCGGTAAAAAACTGAGAGCGCGGATTCTGGAATACCGAACCTATCATCTGATTGAGGCGGTACATCTTAAGATCCGAATACTTCTCACCTTCAATTGACAAAAGACCTTTAAGTTCCCCTTCGGTAACCGCCGGAATAAGGCCGTTTAAGCACTTTAAAAGCGTTGATTTTCCGCTTCCGCTGTTACCTGTTAAAAGAACTATCTCTCCTTCGTCTATCTCAAAATTAACGTCACTTATGCCTTCATTTGATTCCTCGTAGCTAAAGCATAAGTTATCTGCTTTTATCACATTTTCTTTTTTTACATTTGTTTCCATACAAAGCCTCCGACAAGTCCCACAACAAATACAACAAGAACCGTCGCATCCGCAAAGGTGAATTTTTCTTCAAAGTAAGACGATCTTCTCAAAGGCGCATCTATTCCTTTTACAAGACCCGCGGCCGTTACTTCTTCCGCCAAAGCTGCGCATCTAAAGAGCTGTGGCACGATAAAGTACTGGAAGCTTTTAACAGGTTTTTTCCAGGTGAATCCGATTCCTCTAAGTCTCATCGATTCCGTGATGTATGAGAATTCTCTTTTAAATGTGGGAATGTATTTGATGGTAATTGTCACCGCCACCACCAGAACTCTTGGAACATGCATGGTCTCAAGCGCAGAAAGAAGCTGCGCGGAATTGTATTTGCTTACCAGGATTGATGCAAGTGCGATACACGGAATGCACTGAACGATCACTATGAGAAATAATCCTATGTATTGTAAATCTCCCATATGCATGGTCAGTGTGTAGGTTCCCATCATAAGGGCGTACACCAGCCAAAATCCCAGTAATCTCTTATATCTTCCCATCACGATCATGAGTACGGATGCAAATATCAGCAAAAACAATTGAAGGTATCTTCCGCTTATAAACATATACATGGTCGGTGCGATGATATTGACTAATATAAGAACAATGGGGTTAATATTTATTGCTTTCATTTTTTCATAACTTCCTCACTCTAAATAAATACCGCTGCTCAGTGCAGCTTGATCATATCGATCCTTTCGATGATCCCCAGATCCTCCAAAGTCTTGATCATTCGATAGACAGTAGCCGTTCCGATCGATCTGTCTTTGGACTTTACGATGCAGCAAATGTCCTTGCAGGATGCTCCGTCATTTTCCGCAATTACATCTGCCATAATCTCTCTTTGTTTGGTAACTCTGAATCCTCGTTCTCTCAGAACGCCGATTATCTGCTTTTTACTCATATGTCCCCTTTCAACCCGCAACAGTAAGTTGCTCTAATGAAGCGCCGTTTTCGTGTGCCATGCTGTAAATCTCCGTTACCCTTTTGTACCTGTCAAACGTTGCAAGCGCCGAATCCTTATCTGCGTAGACCTTCCAAAAGCCTGTGTACTGCACGCCTTTTCTGGAATCGTTCATGAATCCCACAACGTCTTTTACGGGATATCCAAGGAAAAGACCTATCTCATGAGGAAATTTCGAATCTTTCCTAAGATGCTTGGAAAGCTCCGCCACGCAAAGATCCGAATTGTTATATGAATATCCTTTTTCTTTCAGTACTTTGCAGACCTCTTTGTCGGAAAAATCTCTTTTTAAAAAAGATGGTCTGTAAAGATATATAAGTACATGTCCGTTCCAGTACTTGATCGGGATCATGCGAAGGCCCTTGTCTGCGAGCCTGATATTAAATCCTCTGACTTCATGATTGAATAATTCTATGTCGTCACAATCAATAGTAAAAAGATTGCCTGTCTTGATTCCTGCCAAAGTCGGAGAGCATAACTTTATAAGCACTTGGTCTCCCACTACAATTCCTCCCGTTTTAATGAATGCGGCAGCGTTAGCATACGCTAACCAGCATCCAAAAATATAACCCGCTTTACATCGGGCCTTGATCACTCTGATATTCTTTTATGATAATAATTATCAGCTATCTGTATTGATTATTATGTTAGCATTTGCTAACTTATTTTTCAAGGGGATAACCTCTATTTTTTACTTAATTTCTAAGAAAGGACATAATCAGATGAGTAAAGTAAAAGTAATCTTTTGGACAGGAAGCGGAAATACTCAGGCAATGGCTGATGCTGTAGCAAACGGAATCAATGCTGCAGGCGGTGAGGCTGAGGTTCTTACATTTGACGCTATCAGCGTAGCAGACGCAGCAAAGGAGTCTGTTATCGCATTCGGATGCCCCGCTATGGGCGCTGAAGTTCTTGAGGAAGGAACAGTTGAGCCTTTCATGGCTGAGTACGAAGGTTTCGCAAGCGGCAAGAAGATCGCTCTCTTTGGTTCATACGGCTGGGGCGACGGTCAGTGGATGCGCGATTGGCAGGACAGACTTACAGCTGCAGGCGCTACAATAATCGGCGGTGAGGGTCTTATCGTAAACAGCGCTCCCGACGAAGACGGAATCTCTAAGTGCGAAGATCTCGGAAGACAGCTCGCACAGGCATAAAGTAACTTAACACGGGTGCCCGGATTTATTAATGACGCCCACATATTAACACGACATACACTACAACTTCCTCCGTATTCGGAAATAAATCGAGTAGGAGGGAGTGATTAGCTCCCGTCCTCTCACAGCACCGTACGAACCGTTCGGTATACGGCGCTTTCAATAGTTGACGTGCATAGACTGATAGGCTGTGGCTAAATCATAAAAGCCACTGTTTATCAGTCTTTCTTTGATAAGGATTGAGTTACCTGCTCCGAGAGAGATACCCTTGCTAAGACGCTCTGTATTTGTAACGAAAAGATCGTCACCTACAAGCTGAACCTTGTGACCAATCTTAGCTGTCATCTTCTGCCAGCCTTCCCAGTCCTCCTCATCAAGTCCGTCTTCGATGGAGATGATGGGATACTTATCTACGAGGCTCTCCCAGTGAGCGATAAGCTCATCTGATGTGAACTCTTTTCCTGACTTAGGCTGCTTGTAGAAGCCTTTTCCTTTTTCGCTCTTCCACTCTGATGAAGCAGCGTCCATAGCGATCATGAAGTCTTTTCCGGGCTCAAAGCCTGCTGCCTTGATAGCCTCAAGGATCTTCTCGATCGCATCCTCGTCGCTCTTAAGCTGGTTGGGAGCAAAACCACCCTCGTCACCAACTGCTGTTACGTCGCCCATGTCTTTGATGAGTTTCTTGAGGTTGTGGAAGACCTCAGCGCACCAACGAAGAGCTTCCTTGAATGAAGGTGCTCCGACGGGCATGATCATGAATTCCTGTGTATCAACGGCGCTGTCAGCGTGTGCTCCGCCGTTGAGAATATTCATCATAGGAACGGGAAGTCTGTTTCCGGATACGCCGCCAAGGAATCTGTAAAGCGGGATTCCAAGTGACTTAGCTGCTGCTCTTGCAGTTGCAATTGAAACCGCAAGGATTGCATTTGCGCCGAGTTTAGACTTATCTTTTGTTCCGTCAGCCTTGATCATGGCTGCGTCTACTGCATATGTATCAGATGCATCGATACCTTTGATGACATCGTTGATAACAGTGTTGATATTGTCTACGGCCTTTGTAACGCCCTTTCCAAGGTAACGTGACTTGTCGCCGTCTCTAAGCTCAAGTGCCTCGAACTCACCTGTTGATGCTCCGCTGGGAGCTGTTCCTGTTGCTACTGTTCCGTCAGCAAGAATAACTTCCGCCTCAACGGTAGGATTTCCTCTTGAATCAAGGATTTCTCTTCCTATTACTTTTTCAATTGCAAGCTTTCCCATATTTGCTTACTCCTTTCAATCTAAAAAACACCAATTGTTAGCTTCCGCTAACTAAATCATTCTATTATAGCCGTTTTTTCATGTCAACGAAATGGGCATGGTTTGTGGCTTAATGATAAATAATCTCAAAAAGATTAAAACGCTTCTTTCAGAACTTCCTTAAGCGTATCCGCTGACGCCTTAAGCGCTTTATTTTCCTCGTCGCTCAGTCTGATTGGAACCGCACCCTCAACGCCGCTTCTTCCTACGATCGCGGGCATGCTGAGTGCAATGTCTTCTATTCCGAACTCGCCGTGCTGAATACTTGATACGGGAAGTATAGATTTCTCATCTCTGATTATCGCTTCGCAGATACGCCTTACGCTCATAGCTATTCCGTAATAGGTCGCACCCTTTTTCTCTATGATCTTGTACGCGCTGTTCTTGACGTTTTCAGCGATCTCTTTCATTGATTTCTCATGCTCGAAATGTCCTCTCATCTCGCAGAAATCATTGAGCGGGATTCCGGATACGTTGGCACTGCTCCACGCCGCGATCTCGCTGTCTCCGTGCTCTCCTATGATGCAGGCATGAACGGATCTGCTGTCGATGCTAAGGTGCTGTCCGAGAAGATATTTAAGTCTCGCGGTATCAAGAACTGTACCCGAGCCGAATACTCTGTTTTCGGGGAATCCGCTGAGTTTCGCCGCAGCATATGTAAGTATGTCCACGGGATTTGCAACGATAAGAAGTATTCCATCCGTGTTATATTTTGCAATTTCGGGAATGATGGATTTGAAGATTCCGATATTCTTTTTTACAAGATCAAGTCTTGTCTCGCCGGGTTTCTGGCCTGCGCCCGCAGTCACGACAATAACTGCCGCATCGGCGACGTCTTTATAATCACCTGCATATATCTGCATGGGCTTAGCAAAAGGAAGGCCGTGACTTATATCTAGTGCCTCGCCTTCTGCCTTTTCTTTATTCACATCAATCAGCACCATTTCAGAAAACAAGCCGCTTTCCATAAGTGCAAATGCTGATGCCGATCCGACAAATCCACAACCTACTACCGCTACTTTTCTTTCTTTTAAAGCTGCCATGATGTGCCTCCTCACTTAGAAACCTATATGATATACGAAATGCTCCATGACTTACGTCATTTTCTTGTTTTGAATTATGAAACCTATATCAATTATACCTCACTTAATTCCCGCTTGCTTAAGTGCGTCGTTATACGCATCTATAACCGCCTGCGTAGAAAAAGTCGCTCCGCTAACAGTGTCTACGTCCCCCAAAGGTTCTTGCTTTAGCTTCTCTATCACGTCTTCGGAAAAGTGCTTGTAATCATCCTCATCTTCATAGCTTGGAAGTGTGATATCAACAACTTCTCCGTTCTCAACTTTTATCTCGACGGTTATGTCTCCGGCATATCCAAAGCATGTGGCGCTGTATACTCCATCGGTCACGGCCTGAGAAATCTCTTTTGCCCCATCCTCATCCGCGGAAGTTTCGGAACCTTCGCCTTGTGCAGGTTCATCGGCGCTTTCAACGATCACATTCTTTGCCAAGTTTGAAGCGTTAGCCGCAGTGCTTTTTAGTCCACCGTATATTCCGAGAGAAATGAAAACGACCGCGATGAGCGAGATGTATCTGCATCTGTCGAAATCAAAATCCTTGTGCTTTGTACTATAGGCCTTCATTGGTCTGCAGATAAAGTACCAAAGGAATATGATCGAGTACGTAAAGATATTGAGTGTTGACCTTGCATCGCCTCTGAGTGCGCCTCTTGTATATAAGAGCAAGATGTGGCAGTAGATGAATGCGTAAAAGATATACGCAAAGCGCTGCAAGTTTTTCCACGCCTTGGGATTCATCTTTTTTCTGATCAGAATAAAAGATGTAACGAAAAGCGGGATCATGATGATAAACATTATGACTGACAGGATGTATAGCAGTGTCTTTTCCGGGGAAAAAATTCCCGAGATTGAAAAGACATGTCCCAAAGTCAGGATTGAAGCTATTATTGACAGTTGTCCTCTTAGGGGCATTAAAAGCTTAATCGGCTCGGAACCGTTTTTAAATGTTGATGCGTACATCACCAAAACAAAAAAGGATGTTCCAAGCCCTGCTTTACTGAACATAGGAAATATGTATTCGCCCACAAAACCGCCGGGAACTATCCCCTGTGCCTGTATGATTATTGTCGCAAGGGATAGGATCGCCGAGATCACATAAAACGGTATTGGATTCTTTTTAAGCGGTTTTTCAAATAAAAGGACAAACAATACAGCCGTTAATAAAGATATGAAAATTACCATGGCAATATTGTTCCTTTCTTGATCTTAATATGAATCTGATTATTTGTGCTCTTCTTCTGCGGGAGCAACCTCAGTGATTTCCACATCAAGCTTCACATCGGGATATCCGGCTGATTTTACAACAACCTTGAAGTTTCCTTCTTTATCAAAAACTTTTGAAAGAGTCTTATCAGCTGTTCCGTCTTCTTTGATGATCTTGGCACCGTGACGACCTGCACCGGAAACTTCTTCTCCGTTAACTTCGTACTTCTCGATGTTTTTAAGGTATGCGGCAAACTCTTCATCAGATGCGCCGTCAGCTTTTTTAACTCCGTCGTCGGACGCATCGGCAACTGCCTTATCTGTTGAAAGGACGAAATCTGCTGTGTAAGGAGCATAAACTCCGGACTTGTCACTTACTGTAAGTGTGTATTTTCCTGCAAGTGCATCTTTCCATGTAATCTCTTTTCCATCGCAGGTGATGTCCTTGCTGTCACCCTCAACCGCATATTCAAGCTCGTAATCCTCAGGGAAACCGGTGAGCGAAACAGTTGTTTTGCCGCTCTTTACGGTTGCATCGGCTACCTTGATCTCATTATCGAATTTCAAAGGAAGATAGAGATTTACGCTTGTCTTTTTCACACCTTCTGTTGTGTAGAGAATAATCTCATCGACCGTCTTTCCGGGAAGATCCGCGTAAGGCTCGTATACAACGGTGTTGCCGTGAGGCTCTTCGTACTTATCTGTTGTCGCAAAAGCGATCTCAAAACCTCTCCATACGTTTTCAAGAGAACGCATTGCATAAGTCTTGCCGTCAGTTGTGTGAATGCTTGCTGCGAATACGGTCTTCTCGGCAAGTGATTCATCAAGGTCGATCTCATAGTCGCCCCAGAATGTTGCCGTATTTATGTTTGCCTCTTTTGAATCGAAATCTTCAGCATCGCCCTGCGTTTTTCCAAATGAATATTTTCCTGAATCATCTACAGAAACTTCCTTGTAGTTTGCGGGAGTTTCGGAAAGCTCGGCGTAAGAATAATCTGCAGCTGCATATAGATCTGCTTCATCGGCTACCTTGAGGCTTTCATCAAGTGTAACTCCTTCGGGAATAAGAACCGGGAAGCTGACACCAAGGATCTTACTGTTGTCTTCAAGGTGATATGTACCACCTGTGAGCTTCTCGTTTGCAGCCTTGTTCATCGTCGCGCTTGAAACGGCGTCAACTCCGTCTCCGCCTTCAAACTCGGCTGCAAAAAAGTCACCGTAAGGAATGTTCATCTTAACGAAAGTTCCTTCGACCTTTACCTCTTCGGTTGTAGCTTCTGCGGCCTGTGTTTCTTCGGTTGCCGCAGCGCCTGTCTCTGTTGCATTATTGGCTGCAGAATTGCTCTCAGCTTGGTTTCCGCATCCTATAAGTGTAAATGCCATAATGGCAGCGCATGTTACTGATATAACTTTGCTTTTCATAAATAGACTCCTCTCTTTTGTTAGCTATTGCTAACTACATTTTAAAAGTAGTCTATCATAAATTTTTCGGAACATCAAAATGGAATAGCAACTCCGCCTTCGGGGATTACTTTCTTTTTATATTGTAAGTACCGCATCCAGGCGCTGATACCTGCCATTGACCACACGATTCCGACTGACCACCAGATGCCCCAGACGCCGATCGCAGCGATTCCCGTAAGGGGTATGGGTACAATGAATCTTCCGATTACTTCGACGATTCCGTTTATCAGCGCAAATACAGAATCTCCAAGACCGTTAAGCACACCTCTTACGATGTAGATCGTTCCTAGCATGATATAAAAGATACTGGTTATCTGCAGTGCTCTTGCGCCCATATTTATAACGGCTGAATCTGCGACAAAAATTCTTATTATATATTTTCCGAACAGCTGCATTACAGGCAGCATTGCAACAGAAAAGATTGCCATCATCATTACGCACTTCTTAAATCCGACCGTGATTCGATCGTACTTACGCGCGCCGTAGTTCTGGCCTGTAAAAGTAGCAAGGGCTGCACTGAGCGTCTGATAAGGAAGGTGGATTATCTGCTCTATTCTGCTGGTTGCTGTAAATGCCGCTACGGCAACAGGTCCGAAGGAATTAACCACTCTCTGAAGCGCCATGCAAGAGATCGCGATCATTGAGAATTGCAGTGAGAGCGGTATTCCGAGCTTTAAAACTCTGGAGACAATGTACGGTTTAAACGCAAGGTCTTTTCCCTTAAGATGAAAAAATTCATTTCTATTTATTGCGTATATAAGGCATCCTATTCCCGAAGCAAACTGCGCTACCACAGTCGCTACGCCTGCGCCGACAACGCCCATATGGAAGCCGCACACAAGCAGCACGTCCATTGAGGCGTTGAGAACGCAGGAAAAGATAAGGAAATAAAGCGGTGTTTTTGAATCTCCGAGTGCACGAAGCATGGAAGATGCGTAGTTATAAAGCGACACAAAAACAAGACCGACGCACATTATCTTAAGATATGCCGCGGAATCGGCCATTATGTCTGCCGGTGTCTCAAGAAGCCTTAGTATTTTCCCTGACAAAAGAAATGCGATAATGCCTACGATCGTCGGGAAAACCACCATGATATATCCCGTATTGGCGATACAGCTCTTTACATCGTCGTCATCGCCTTTTCCGAAAAACTGCGAAGTGATGATGCCTCCGCCGTTTCCGATTCCGTTGCAGAGCGCAAAGAAAAGAAACGTCACGGAGCCCGTAGCACCAACCGCACCAAGCGCTTTCGCGCCGACAAATTGGCCTACGATGATCGCATCCACCAAATTGTAAAGCTGCTGAAAAAGATTTCCGATAAGCATCGGAATTGAAAATTTTATTATCAAAGAGACCGGATTTCCCTCGGTCATGTTGATCACTGCGGATTTATGCGTTTTATTACTCATTTTAAAGTTACTACCTCTTCATTGTCGTCAACGAACTGTTTTTCAACTTCGACGCCATCGCAGCCGATCTTGTAGTCACCCTTAAATGCATTCACGATAGCATAACCGTTTTCATCGGTTGTGACTGTCTCGTCCGTCCACCATTCTTCTTTTACAAGCTTTTTGAGCATCTCAAACGAAGGCTTCTTGGAATTATCAAGTCTGATATATCCGCTCGGAGCCTTGAGCCATGCGCCGTCTCTGTAATCCCATGTTGTCACGGCTTCAACAAGAGGATGTGAAAAGAGAATTCTATACATCTCCTCTATTTCTTTTGCCTGTCTTTCTTCTCCCTCGGGGGTCGAAGGCCATTCGTCAACCTGCCAGTCGTTCAGATCGACTATGTGCGCCGGCATGATATCGCCCGAGATCAAAGTGTTCTCCGTAAAATGAATCGGAAGTCCGAAATGGGAGTATCTCTCAAGAACCTCCTCCAATTTCTCTTTTCCCCAGTATCCCTGATGCTGATGGGACTGGATTCCGATGGCGCTTATCGGAACTCCGGCGTTGAGGCAGCCGTCGATAAGTATCTCGTAGCTTGTTGAAGTATTGAAATCGTTGAGCAAAAGAACTGCATCGGGATTGTCGGCGTGAGCTCTTTCAAAAACCTCTTTTATCAGGCCGACTCTGCCTTTTTCCTTGCAGATCCTTGTGATCGCATTGTCGTACTTATCGAAAATCGGCATGATCACGACTTCGTTGATAACATCCCACATGTCGATGACGCCCTTGAAGCCTACAACTTCTCTGTCTATTCTCTCAAGCTGCTTCTGCATGATCGTCTTGTTGTCGTATTTCATGAGCCAATCCGCACAGGCTGTGTGCCAGCAAAGCGGATGCCCTTTGACCTTAGCGCCCTTGCTCTGAAGATACTTGGCCGCCTTCATGAGCGCGTCCTTATTGGGCTTGCCTTCCTCGGTCTCATATTGTCCCCAGTAAAAAGGCAGCGTGCCGTAGTTAAAAATCTCCAGCCAGCTGTCCGTTATCTGCTTGTATTCATCTTCTTCCTTAAGTACGTATGGAATAAAATCAAAGGCTCCGCAGCCAAACAAAAACTTGTGGTTCGTCTGCCTGATGCCTATATTCTTGTTAGAAAGCGGATTGCCCTGTGCATCCACGAATCGTATCCGCTTGTTGACTTTTCTGTGTGCTATTTCCATTATATCCACCTCTCATTTGTTTATGAAACCCACCTAAGAGTAATGATAGTAGTACATGGAAACCGCAGCCTCTTATATTTCGATTTTTCAGTTGTCATTTTTTGTTATATCCATACCGCTCGTTGTATCATTTTTCTCCTGAAAAATGCCATGCATCCTCGGCAAGTCGATTTGCACCTCCCATCGCCTCGAAAATGAGCGCAATATCGTTTATCGGCACGCAAATCAACTATTTTTGCAAAAATGCATGCATCGAAACCATAGAAAAAGCATGCGCTTTCATGAAAAACCTCAAAGCGCATGCTTACAAACCTCTGCTTATACCCAAATTTCAATTGTAATACCGATAAAATCGCCAAATTAGGCATGCAAATTTGAAGAAAATCGTATTTCGCATGCCCAAGTTGCAAAATCCTGAGAAAGAATTGTTTTATAAATTATCCATCTCTACCTATTTCGCGATATCCAACAATAGCTGTCACTACATCTTCCTTTTTTATAATTGCTACTTTCTTCTTTTCAGATATTAATTCCTGCGACAAAAGCACCACATTTTCAGGATAACCTGAAACTTCATCGTATCCTATCACCGTATATCCATCTATTTCATTCAATGCATTCGAAGCACTCTTCAAAAAAATCTTTTTTACATTATCTAATCCCAATTCTTTTTTGGGCAAAAAAGAATACATATCGGTTATATCATATTTTTTCATAATCCCTTATACTTCCTCACAAAAATACATTCTTCTATCCCTCATCCACGCCAGGGCTTCTTTCTCGGTCGCAAAGCCCGCTTCCGTGCCGGACCATTTCCCTGTGCCGGTGTCAGAGCCCTTTCCAACGGTGGTTCCGGGGCGCGTTCCCGCAGAAATACCGGAGCCATTGCCCGCGGAAGTGCCGGAGCCCGCGCCCACTGCGGCGGCGAACGCCTCGAGGTCGGTGATCTTCGCCATGATCACGGGCTTATCGGGGAGAACTTCGCCTTTGTCGAGCGCGCGAAGTTCATCTTCCTTATTCATTCTGCGGATGTAGTCATCGTCTCTGACGCAGTAGATATCGTAGTTTTTCTTGATTTCTTCGTAGTCGGAGATTCTATTCAAGGTAAAATCGCACACCTTTTCAAAGCCCATCCAGGAATAGATGGACTCGTCCACAGGCAAAAGAAATACGAAAGGAATGTGCTCTTTCTTTAAGAGCTCAAATGTCTTTTCAAACACCTTCGCCATCTGCCGCTCGCGTCGCCTGCTTTCTTTGGTCGCGACGGCAACGACGTAGTAAGACGGAACAAGTTTTCCGCACAGATTAACCGTGTACGGATTGAGGTGAAGCATCGAAATCACTTCACCGTTTTCCTCGCTCACTATCATCCTGTTGTCGCTGCATTTGTCTTCATAGTAGTAGTCGACAAACTCCTTCGGATCGTCAAAAGACTCTTCGTAAAGCTCTCTCGTATTCTCTTTTTCCAAAATATCTTTCTGTGAATACTCTTTTATCATGTGTTCTATACTCATCCGGTTTTGCGAATACTCGTTTATTATCGGATTCCCTTAAATGCTCTTCTCACATACTCTGTATTTCCTGGCGTAGCCAATCTGGTTGTAGCTCTCCTTGGCTTGCCTAAGACCCTCGAGACCCATGTCATCTTCTCTGTTGACAAGCTCGGCGTCTTCAAACGCGTTTAAAAGAAACTGTTGATTGATGACCTGATAGATTCCGGGAATCTCGGAGTTGCCTTTCTCAACGCTGATAACCGCCATCTTTTCTCTGCTGTTGTAGGAGCCGATGGTGAAGGCTTCAAGCATTTCGTCGATAAAAATTCCGCCTACTCTGAACGTAACTTTGTCGCAGTTTCTGAGAACATCGACAATTCCGTTTTTTTCCGCAATTAGCGTATCTTCGCTCTCTGCGCCTTCCGCTATCCTATTCTCTACCCATTTTTTCATGAACTCTTCAAGGAAATATTCGTCGACGCAGCACATGGTCTTGTATTCCCATCTGCCCTCATATTCTTTCATGAATTTGTTTACGAGATTTCTTTTCTTCTGGAACTTCTTTCCCGCAAGGGTTCTGAGTTCCTCGGCATCGTAGAGATAGTCTTTAAGGTCGGTTTCTTCCTCGACGGCATATTCGGGGTCATCAAATAATCCCAAAACTTTCAGCGCATCTTCGTCCGCAAGGTCAATCCTTAACGGGCTCTTTAATTCCTCGTGGAAGTACTGTCTTAATAGCTCAAAATACTTTGGGAGATCTTCGTCCGAGCAATATGGCATCGCCGCAAAATATCCTTTTTCATCCTTCATAAGAATGAGCGCAGCGCCGTCTTCCAGATAGATTTCCGTATTGTACAGGCCCTTCCAAATATACGTATCAAGCACCGTGCTGTCGCAGGTCTTGTTGTTTCTCAGCGCATATATCTTGGAAAGCTCCGCAGCTTCTTCAAAATTCGGTTTGTGAAATGCGATGGTCCTAGGGGACGGGGTTTGTGGTCCATTTTGCTTCTCAAGCTTTTCCGCCATATTCATATCCTGCTTCCTCGACAGCCGCCTTGATAAGCGCTTCGTCGATATCCTTGGTGGTTTCTATAGTTACAAGGTTCTTTTCGTGAGATGCTGTCGCACTTGTGATTCCGTCGATTGCCTCAAGTGCTTTTTTTACGTGTGCTTCGCAGTGCTGGCACATCATTCCGTTAACTGTGATATTCATTTGATTGTTCTCCTTTTTGTTTTTATATACCTTTATTAGATTCAGCCTCAGCGCATTCGATACCACGCAAAAACTTGAGAGTCCCATTGCCGCCGCGCCGAACATCGGATTTAATGTCCAGCCGAAAGCCGCAACGTAGCAGCCTGCCGCAAGCGGGATTCCTATAACGTTGTAAAAGAATGCCCAGAATAGATTTTCCTTTATGTTCTTAAGTGTTGCTCTTGAGATCCTGATTGCTGCCGCAACATCGAGAAGGCTTCCCTTCATAAGCACGACGTCCGCTGCATCTATCGCAATGTCCGTTCCCGCGCCGATCGCGATTCCGATGTCCGCACGTGTGAGCGCAGGCGCATCGTTAATTCCGTCTCCGACCATGGCGACTTTGCCTTTTGCCATAAGCTCTTTTACCACGGACTCTTTTCCGTCGGGCATCACTTCCGCGACAACTTCGTCAACGCCGGCCTGATCCGCGATTGCCTTGGCTGTTATCTTGTTATCGCCGGTGAGCATGACAACGTGAAGACCCATTTCTTTCAGCTGCGAAATCGCCGCGGCCGAATCCTCTTTTATCGCATCTGCGACAGCAATTATTCCGAGCAGTTCATTGTTCTTGGTAAAAAGAACCTGTGTCTTGCCCTGCTTTGCGAGCTCATCCATTGTGCTCTTATGTGAAACGACGGCGTCACCTGCGATTCCCGCGATAAACTTAGCGTTTCCGCCCGCGATCACGTTGTCGCCAAACTTTGCTCGAAGACCGTTTCCGGACAAAGCCTCAAACTCTTTTGTCTCCTCAAGCTTGATTCCCTGCTCTTCAGCGCATGTTGCGATTGCCTTTGAAATCGGATGTTCGCTCTTTGCTTCAAGTGAAAAAGCTGTGCTAAGTAGTTCTTCTTTGCTGTGACCTGCAACCGGTATAATATCCGTAACGCGCATGATTCCTGTGGTTATCGTTCCCGTTTTATCGAGCGCGACGATATTTATTTTGCCCGCAAGTTCCTGAGCTGCAGCGGTTTTATACAGAATGCCGGCTCTTGCACCGACTCCGTTTCCGACCATAATGGCTACGGGTGTGGCAAGTCCAAGCGCGCAGGGGCAGCTGATGACAAGAACGGATACCGCTCTGGCGATCGCATAACCGAAAGTCTGTCCGACAAGGAGCCAGACGATAAATGTGACAATTGCGATGGCGATTACAACAGGGACAAAAACGCCGGATACTCTGTCGGCGATCTTGGCAATCGGCGCCTTAGTCGCTGCCGCGTCGCTCACCATGCGGATGATTCCCGCAAGCGTTGTGTCTTCTCCGACTCTGGTTGCTTCGCAGACCATATATCCCGAGGTATTTATTGTTGCGGCGGAAACCTTGTCTCCGACTTGTTTTTCCACGGGAATGCTCTCACCCGTAAGTGCGGATTCGTTCACGGCGCTCTCGCCCTCAGTCACGATACCGTCCACGGGTATGCTGTCTCCGGGTCTTACAACGAATCTATCTCCGACTGAAACTTCCTCGATCGGAACCTCTTTTTCCACGCCGTCTTTTAGAAGAACAGCTGTCTTGGGTGCTATCTTCATGAGCGACTTGAGCGCATCGGTGGTCTTGCCTTTGGACTTAGCTTCAAGCGTCTTTCCGACTGTGATAAGTGTGAGTATTGTCGCCGCGGATTCAAAGTAGAACTGATCCATGAAGTACATGATCTTGTCGGTGTCGTTTGCGAGCACGGCGCCTGTCATCGCAAAAAGCGCATATACGCTGTACGCAAAAGAAGCTGTGGCTCCGAGTGCAACGAGCGTGTCCATGTTGGGCGATCTGTGGAGAAGCCCTTTGAAACCGCTTATAAAGAATTTCTGATTTATGACCATGATAAGGCCCGCTATCAGAAGCTCGTACAAGCCCATCGCGACATGGTTTCCGTCAAGGAACCCGGGCAGCGGCCAGTTCCACAGCATGTGTCCCATCGATACGTACATAAGTGGAATCAAAAGAACTACCGAAGCGATCAACCTCTTTTTTAACTTGAGAGTTTCTGTGTCTTTCAGAGAATCTTCCGCTTCCTGCGCGGCGCTACCGCCTGCTGCCTTGGATGATTTCTTAAGGCTTGCTCCGTATCCTGCGGCCTCTACCGCTTTAATTATTTCTTCGCTGGATGCGCTGCCTTCAACGCCCATCGAGTTTGTGAGAAGGCTTACCGCGCAGCTCTCGACTCCGTCGATCGCGCTCACCGCCTTTTCAACTCTGGCCTGGCATGCAGCACAGCTCATACCTGTTACGTTGTATTGTTCCATTTCTTTTACCTTCATTTCTTATTCGCGATATACGTAGTTCTGCTCGTACACATGCAAATAATGAACGATGCTTACTTCATAAGCTTCTGCAATGTAACAACAAGCTCGTCTATGATCTCGTCGTTACCATTTCGGATATTATCCGCAACGCAAGACTTCATGTGATTGGCAAGAAGCACCTTATTAAAGCTGTTGAGCGCGCTTGTTATCGCTGACACCTGCACCAGAATATCCGTGCAATATGCATCGTTTTCAAGCATTCCTTCTACGCCCCGAACCTGCCCTTCAATTCGCTTAAGCCTGTTTATGAGATCTTTTTTCTCTTTATCTTCTCTGTCTTTATGCTTACCAGAGCAGTGCGGGCAGCTTGTGTTCATCTCTTCTGTATCGTGCATGTCTTGAGCATTTTCCTTCTTCCTTGCCATATCTTCCTCCTACCGAACAGTACATCTTTTATGATATAAAAATACCCTAGAGGGGTATACCAATCTTTTGAGATTAATATATACCCCCTTAGGGTATTTGTCAATTAGGTTTTGTGAAATTTAATTTTTTGCAGCCGGCTGTGTTTTCCCCGCCCCGATTTCAAAATGGCGTCTTACAATTCCAAGATCCACTTTGCTGAAGGGGCCGCCTTTGTCGACGAATTCTATCGTTTCGTCGTCTTTTAGTTTGACAAGGAATCTCTGCTGATTGATCGCAGTGGGCGCCAAAAGAGCCATCTCCATCCCTTTGTCGAACCACTCAGGTCTGCTGCCGGGCGCTTCGCATAACTGCGAAATGTCTTTTGACTTATGAGGATTGCCTTGATTCTTGCCGTATCCGATCGCGATGGATATCACAAGTCGCTCACCATCCAAAACCTCAGCTGCAATCTTCTTGCGGTTGAAGGTTCCTGCCCAGCAGGTGTTAAGTCCAAGGGTCTGTGCAAAAAGAACGAGCTTCTCGCCGTAGTATCCGACTCTTTGCTCTAAATCTTTTGCATCTTTTCCAACGCAGGCTATAACGCTCGGCGCGGAAGCCAGTCCCATAGCCTTGTTGAGGAGCCTGTTGTACGCATCTCCCGCATCTTCGATGAACTGCAGATGAAGATTCCCTTCCTTGTTGAGCTCATCAACTTTTTCTTTTATCAACCTAACCTTTTCGGGTTCGATTCTTTTTTCCAAATAGTTTCTGACTGAATGTCTTGCAAGGATTGCTTCTATATCGTTCATTGCTTCTCCTTTCAGCGCGCTTATTTAAGCTCTATCTCTTCACCCGGGCGAACAATCAGCTTGCCGGGGCCGTCGAATTTATCTGCCGCGTCTTTATCGAATCCGGTCTTATCTTTTACGGGCTCCATGTGGTAAGGGATTGTATGTTTAGCGTTGATGACTTTGGCACATTCTGATGCCTCGGTGACATCCATGTTGAAAACTCCGTCGCAACAGATGAAAGCGTAGTCGAGATTTCTTTTGCCCAGATCAGGCATTGACGGCGTAGTCGAAGTGTCTCCGGAAAAATAAACCTTAACTCCGTCTGCGAAAGTGAGTATAAATCCAACACAATCCGATGCCTTATGATTCTTGTTGTATCCGGCTTCCACAGCCTCGACAGTGACATATCCAAGGTCAAATGTCTGATATTCTCCGCGTTTAAGCGCATCTTTCCATTTGATCAAAGTGCAGACCGGATTTTTCTTTTTTATCATCTTATCCTGAGTGTGATCGTAGTGATTATGCGTCATAAGGATGAGATCCGCGGGAAGATCATAGCCGTCTCCCATGAATGGATCAAGGTATATTACTTTGCCTTCTTCGGTGACAATCCTTACGCTTGCGTGTCCTTGGTACAGAAGTTTTGCTGCCATGCGCTTTACCCTCCATCATTACAACACTGCTTTTTTCCACTCATCTTCCTTGAAGCCTGCGAGCACGGTTTTGTCTTTTATGAGCAAGGGTCTCTTAACGAGCATTCCGTCTGATGCAAGGATATCCAGCATCTCGTCGTCGCTCATGTTCGGAAGCTTCTTGGAAAGTTCCATTTCTCTGTAGAGCATTCCGCTTGTGTTGAAGAACTTCTTCAGCGGAAGGCCGCTTTTTGCGTTAAGATCTTTGAGCGTCTTTTTGTCGGGATGGTTCTCTTTTATGTCGATGTTTTCGTATTTAACGCCATTGTCATCAAGCCATTTCAAGGCTTTTTTGCAGGTGGAACATTTTGAATAGCAATATACTTTTATCATTGTGTGTCCTCCTAGGTTATCTAAGTCTCAGCATTTTCTTCTCTCATCTTCATTCTATTATAAATGCATATCATGGCTATTGCGAATGTAAACTTACAAAAGCCGACGTTCATAACGCAGGATTCGATGCATCTTATAAATCCTTCTCTTCCGGTTCCTTCCGTCAAAATAGGCAATCCATCTTTTATAAGACTAAATACAAAGCTCCACAAGTAACTGATAATAAACGGGGCGAAAAAGGATGGAACTCATATACTGCATGGTGGCAAAAATCATTTGAATTTAATGGAGATGATTATCTTAGAGTCAGCCAAGGCTATTCTCTTGTCCCTACTTACACAGATAGAGATCTCGATTATCTATTCTCATTAGTAAAGGATAAATGCCTTATCGGAACATACAGTCAATACAAGACTCCCAAGCTTATTTGGAAAACAATACGTGAGCACGATGAAAAAATCCGCCGAGAAAGACCAAGTATCTTTGAAAAAATATGTAATCTGAATCAAATGAGTATAGCTAGCAGTTTTGAGTAATCCGACCACATAGTGATCTACAAGCAAAAGCCCGCAAATGATGCGGGCTTTATTATATTCCTATGCTTCGTGAACCCTTTCATTACTAATATCCATAGCAACTTTGCGCTTTCTGTACAATGTCCGGGTCTGGTAAAATAACAGCGCATAACTTGTTATTCCAAGTAACAACATCAAAGCATTGTCCTTAGAAATTTAAGTGAGATATTTAGATATTCGGCTGATGGATGGAGCAGTTTTGGCCACTGGAATTATAATGTATCGTCGAGACCGCATCCGAGATTGACTACCGCTGCACTTGGATGTTTTTTCAAATAGTCTTTTACCTCCCATGCAAGACCATATTGTCTCTGGGCAACCTCAAGCGCTCCGTGAAGTCCTGTCTTGGTCTCCATCTTCTTGCACTTTTCTTCAAAATCGTAATCGATCATTGAGCATATGCGCTCAGCCTCGGGATCATTAAATAGCTCAGGGAAATGTTCGGAGCACACTTTTCTTCCTATCAAAGGTATTATCAGTGTTTCTTGAACAGTGTTCTTCTCGATTTTGTACATGAAATATAAACCCTCTCATATTTTTATAAAAACGTGATTCTATAATACTACAAAAAGTTAGCACGCGCTAACTTTTATTCATTCGATATTTTCTTTTAAATAAAAAAGCGGGCGGAGCGCCATTTCAGCGTTTCGCCCGTTTTATCATTTGTTCTCTCATTTAATTTAGCAAGCTTGCTTCAGCACCACAGCTTGCTTTTTTCTTCCAAGCACATGATCTATCAGCATAAAGATAAATCCCAATACAATGAAGAATACCAGTAGTACAAGAACCCAAGTGATCACACCCTGTATTCCGACTCTCTCCGGATTTAAGAAAAAGTACGGATAGATGAGCGGATTTGTTCCTGTGTGATTCATTATGCTGCTGTCAAAGTTTCTGAGTGCCGCGTGTGCGAATACATATCCCACATATGTAAGCGGGAACAGCGATGACAGAAGTGGCATTTTCCAGTTCATTGTTCCATGCTCATAGAACAATACCCAATCAGCTGTATACATAATAGGCAAAACGACATGGCACAAAATACATTCAACTTTATAATTAAGCGCAGGATCTCTTCCCGCATCTCCGGCCAGCAAGATATTGAAAACCAAAAATGTCAGTATGATTCCAAGCATACTTATCACGCGAAGCCCCGGCTTAAGTGTCACATATCCATCGCCTTTTTTCCTCAGGGTCTGAATAAGCTCGGCAAGCATAATGCCAGCACATAGATAGTTACTGATGTTGGTGAAGAAGATATAGAAGTCCCCTTCAAATTGCATGTTAAAAAACCCAACGCTCCCCACACATGCAATCACCGCAAGTGCGCAGTAAAAAGACTGAAATACGATCTGCGCATCTCTGCTCTTAGAAATTTTACTCATATTTAGTTACCTCTTTCCTTTTTCTCTTTTCCCCACCAAGTATCTTATTTTATCTCATCTGAGAATTTTGAGCAAATCGTCAAAAAACTGTTCGCGGTATTTCAAGCATATCCAGTAGCTTTACAAAAGTGTCCTGTCCATCGAGACAGGTATCAATAAGCCAGCCCTTCTCATTTTTCCATTCGGAAAGTCCTCTGTAATAATAGTTCTTCTTTGTATCTTCAATGATGAAAGGTATCACATTGTGATGAAGACATTCTTTTAATGCAACAAGTCTTCCGACACGCCCGTTTCCATCCTGGAAGGGATGGATTAATTCGAACTCTGCATGAAATGCTACGATATCTTCAAACGTGACCTTTTCCTTGGCATTATATTTATCAATCAAAGCCTTCATGTGCTTATGCACCTCAGATGGCTTTGATGTTTCTCTGCCACCAACGACATTCGCACGCTTTTTGTAATCACCTACCGCAAACCATCCCAGAGTCGAATCCTTGGTATCATGCTTTAAAACAAAATGCAGTTGTTTGATGATATCTTCAGTTAGCTCATCCTCTGCAATATCTATCACATAATCTATCGCCCTAAAATGATGAACCGTTTCCAGAACATCATCCACAGGAATCCCATCTCTCACATCAAGAGTATTGGTTTCAAAAATCAATCTTGTCTGATCTTCCGAAAGCTTGCTTCCCTCAATATGATTTGAATTATATGTCATCCTGACCTGGAGCTCATGATAAAGGCCACCGGACAATCTCATTTCTTTTTCATCACGAAGAACCTGAAGAATGCTGTTGTCTGAAATATCTCTCATGATCACATCAGGCGATTCGCCGAGATATTCAGCAATCTTCTGTATACTTCGCTTGGAAAGCTTCTCTCCCTTAGCTATCTTGGCGACCGTTCGTGTGGATAGCCCAAGTTCCGTAGAGAGCTCAGTCTTTCCTATGCCTTTTTTCTTTAAGGCTTTTTCAAGACCCTCATACGAAATCATATTTGTCTCACCTCCAATAATCTTTACTTATTTTACCGCGGCGCGCTAAAAAAGTAAAGATTATTGGACTTTAAGGAATAAAAAGTAAAGATTATCCAGCCGATTCCAATTCATCCTTCCAGCGCTTTACGTTTTTCTCGGTAATACTCTGATTCCTGTGTGGCATTAAAGCCATCGAGCAAATACTCTTTTGGAATGTACTTATCATATTCAAGGTCCATGAAATAGTTACAGAATATCTGCTCACCATAGATTATTTTGCCTTTTCCGTCAGTCAGAGCATAAATAAATCCCTGATATGGATCGGCGTTTACCGCAAGAAGCTCATATGTTTTTTCTTCTTCCACACAATAGTATCCGATATATTCCGTAGACTCATACTCTTTTAACCTCTTTACTTCTTCAGCATAAGCATCCTCGGAATATTCCACGACCATATAACCCAAATACTGCGCATCCCACGGGTTGTAATAGACCATCTTAAAGTCTGTAACGTTCATTTCCTTAGATATTTCTTTTGGCCAAATGGTCTCGTCCATACCCCACTTCGTCCACTGAGTATCAACGCCTTTTTCATAGGCCCCGTTAGAAAAGTTCATATAATCGTTGTAGGCAGACACGTCATCATATACTTCTACCTTCGCGCTTGATACCATCAGCATAAGAATTCCAACAATAAATGTCATTACGATCGCTCGCCAAAAAGCTGCGATCACTCCGACTATTGTAACGAACTTTATCCATTTAACGAGTCGTTTATTCTTAGTGATCTTTTCCAAAAGACCTGTCACATAAAGCGTTAAAATCGCCATGATCACAAGCGCTATAAACGAAACAAACAAGATACCTTTATTTATCTCGTCCAAGCTTTTATGAAATGTCTGCAGAAAAATAGCTACCAATAAAACCAACACACCGACGAAACTAATTATCTGCATCTTCCTTAAAAGACTGCCTTTTTCCTCATTAGCATAGTCAGCCATCTTAGTGGCGACATCTCTTACTTCTTTATCCATCATCTCGCTTTTTCTTTCTCCTTCAATTATTTCTCTGACATCCACATCATAGAAATCCGCAATCTCAACCAGTAACGAAATATCCGGTAGATTGGTTCCGGTTTCCCAACGTGATACGGATCTGGAGCTTACATTAAAAACCTGCGCAAGCTGTTCTTGTGTCATTTGCTTTTCATGTCTTAATTCTTTTAAAAATCTGCCTGCTTTTTTCTGGTCCAATGATTTTTCTCCTCCTTCCCTTGGATAATTGAAGTTTAAAAAATCAGTCCGAACAATACCACGACACAAAGCGAGGAATGCCGTTTTTTCGTACCGGACACGGTGTGTCTAATGAACTAAAACCATTTCTTCGTCCCTACGGTTCATTTACCAGGTCCATCGCCGTTCTTCTCTTTCTGTACAATGTATATGTCTGGTAAATGATCAGTACAGATAATGCAATTCCAAGTAAAAAGTCAGCTATAAATGCGTTTATATTTACAATAGCATGATCATAAGATGCTAAAGAATTATTTATAGTATAAAATTTCTCCATCCTAAAGCTTTTAATAAATCTGATCACAGTATCAAGTATTATCAGCGCCGAAGCAATTGTCAGCATATTCACCCACAACTTACGCTTCCCATCGCGTATAAAGAAGCCTAATGATGCTATTGCCCCCAAAGCACAAGGTATGATAGTCGTCCACACAATTTTAAATACATTTCTGATTATCATTATATAATACGATCCGGGATTATTAGAAACAACACCATACTTTTCACCGCCGGGATCCATTGCATGTTTGAGCATCTGACTATAATCCGGAATTCTACTATAAAGCCTGATCCCGCCATCCAGTAATAAATGTGCCCCAAAATAAATAAGCAAAATTATTCCTATTCTCTTTGGCGTCAATGTATCTTTTACAGCACTATATATACCGTAAGAAAAAATAATCAAAAGTATTATTCTCTCCAATTCAACACTAAGCGGAAAATAACCTCCAAACCTCTCATTAGCATGAATATACAGTAAGCCCATATCTAAAGCTATTTTCATAAAAACAGACATCGCTATAAGTGCATACAATACACTCGTAATAGCATTAATTGTTTTGTTCTCCACCACAGGATTTTTTTCAACCACGTTAGTCATCTCCTTTCCGGATAAAAGGTCGTCAAGGCTAACACTCAAAATCTCGGATATTTTCTTTAATGTAATAATGTCAGGATAACGCTCACTGCACTCCCAACGTGAGACCGTCTGTCTTGTAACATATAATTGCTCAGCCAGTGCTTTCTGCGTCAATCCATTTGATTCCCTCGCGCTTCTGAGTTGCTCTCCAAATCCGACCATATAATAAACCGTCCTTTTCAAATTAATTTTTCACACCTGCAGATGTTGAATTCAGTATCTCGCAACGTTCTTCTTTTTACAAGAAAAATGCATGAAAAAGCGGGGTTCCATTATGGTACCCCGCATTCAGCATTTGAAGATTGTGCAGTCTATAGCCATCGTCATCCAAAAGAATTGGCGAGATCAGGCTCTTTCGATCATTATGCATTTCAGAATAGAATGATTCCGGCGTGGCATCACATGCTTTAAGCTTACCGATCACACTGTCCAAGAGCGACAATTCAGCTTCCGCCCTATTGATCAGCTTCTCTAAATAATCCTTCTGCGCCAACTCTTTGACAAGCTTAATGTTCTCTTTTTTGATGTACTTGCCACGGGTATCACCATTGTCAGCTATCAAATAGTACTGTGCCGAGCCTTTTCTATGAGAAATGCGGAGTTTCCCCTCCCGGGCCTTCTTTACGCCTTTCCGCACCAGCGCTATCGCTTGACTTAGCTCATGCTTTCTTGCGTCAAGTTCTTTTATAATTCTGTCAGTGTTCAGCGCTTGCGTCACCTCTTGCTTACACATGCAATTCTAATATAACAGTTCTTCAATGCTATAATGTCACAACCTTTTATAAAAACGGTACCATGTATACCGGGATATAACTAATACCATTTTCCCTCTTATAATCTTTCGTATGAACAACGTATTTTTCGCATATACGACTCCTGAATTTATCACAAAACACATCCAACGACTTATGTCCTCTGTAATTTCCCGACTTCACCTCTATAGGACAAATCTTGTTTCCCGCCGAAGTCAGAAAATCTATCTCATACAAATGATTTGATGAATCACTTTCCATCGTGTAATAGAACAGATTATTACCTTTGGCAACAAGCATCTGGGCAACGACATTTTCATAGACATAGCCCAAATTGGCTTCAAGTTTATCGGAAAGCAACTTATTATAAATTGTATTCTCTGTATAATTCTTATCCCTGAACGCAAGCGTCACAAACAAACCTACATCGGAAGTAAACAATTTATATCTGCCTGCGTCCTTCTCTAACGCCATACCAACTCCGGGATTATTTGCGTGATATGCTATATTGACCGTGTAAGAAGAAAGCATATCCGGCAACAGATCACGTACCTGTCCGGAACGTGTGCCTTCTCTCGCGCTTGATAATACATACCTCGAAGCATTGCCGCTTAAGTTTGCGGGTATCGCATCATATATGTCCCCCGCCAGACCGGAAGGATCGATTTTTGTAAAATCTTCTTCGTAAAGATCTACTATGTCTCTTTTGATCTCATCTACCGCCTGCAGATTATTCTGTTCTAAATATGTTTCTATGGCCTGAGGCATTCCTCCGATCAGCATATATAATCTAAATGTCCGCATGAGACTCCTGTGAATAGAATTCCCCGCAGGTCTCTTTTTTTCCATAAGCATTTTGATCGTCCCGGTAGAAACCTCATCACCGATTGCCCACAAAAATTCCTCAAAATCCATCGGATACATAGATATTTTATGTTCTTCGCTTGGGATCAGAATATCCTTCGTATTCTTCCTGATTGATATAAGTGACCCTGTCTCAATGTATTTATATCTGCCATCGGCTACGAGATACTTTATTGCCTGCCTTGCCTTGGGAAACAACTGGACTTCATCAAAAATGATCACAGATTCTTTCTCAAATAATCTTGTTCCGGTCAATTGCTGCAACTGTAAAAAGAAGAAATCCAGATCATAAGTATCATCAAATAAGTCCTTGATTGCCTTGCTGGTATGGGCAAAATCAATCATGATGTATGATTTAAACTCTTTTTTAGCAAATTCTTCCGCTATAGTCGATTTACCGACTCGTCTCGCTCCCTTAATCAGCAATGCGTACTTATCACTTCGATTTTCCTTCCATTCAAGAATCTCGCTATAGATTTTCCTTCTAAATACCGGTTTTTCCATACATCAATCCGTCCTTTCAAACCGAGTATAACGCAAATCCCCATTCGTGTAAATGCATTTTTAACGCAAATCCCCATTCATTTATTTTGGATTTTTACTCAAATCCCCGTTCAGTTGACTACAATCCCTATAATATATTCTCCGGCTTAGTCTTTCTGCCGGTCCATAGGGTTCAGCATCACCTTTTTGCACTTACCAGAGCTCTCATCTGTATCAGCATGATCACGCTTACCATAGTATTTTTCTGATTTGTTTTAGAGTAAATCGTGAGGTAATCATATGGCGTATAGAAAAGGCAATAACACTTGGTGCGCTGCCAAGACCCATGAACTTGTTCAGCAGCTTGTTAATCCTTCTGAAATACCCTATCTACGATAATTACTAGGGCTTCCTTGCGAAGCTTGTAGCCTGCTTTGGCTTCCCTGACTAGGTTTTTAAAACTGTAATAAGCCATGGAATACTGATCTGCTCCTTCCAGATAAGTTGCATAATGATTTTCATTGCCTGTAAGGTATTTCTCCAGGTCGGGGCCCTCTTTTCTCTTCTTTGCCATACAGAGCCTCCTTCTTTGATTTTTGCTATCACAAGATTTTTGCTACAAAAAAAGCACTCATAACCAGTGTTACCTGGCTATAAGTGCCTATTTCATAACTTTAAGGAGCTGTTCCTTTAAGTCAAACTAATTTTTCAGTTTATAAGTACGTGCATCAGAGGTCATCAATTTATTAGCAAATTGGCATCAGCTCTCATCAATTGGCATCTTCCGTTTTGACTTTGAGGTCAGTGCGTATCGATGCATCCTTGTGCGTCTGCTGTTGCCGGCTGTCGACGCGTGTCGTCCTAGTCCTGTCCTTTCTGACTTTTCAGAGTCGGGATTTTTTCGACCGCTTAAGCATTTGGAAGCATTTGAGAACATATACGAGCATCTATCTTCATAACTGAACTTTTTGGGTTACGCATTTGAGAACATTTACGTTCATTTGACTTCCCCACAGATTTGTCAGCTGTTTGTCAAAGGCTATATCAGTCACGATATTTCGTACTTGTTTCAGCGTATACTTTCCGTAGACTTTTGCGCTTTTCCTTTGACTAATTATGCTCGTTTGTCAGAATGTTGTTTTGTCAATTTTGGTTTGTCAGAAAAATTCTTTTCGGAGTACCATTTTAGAAAACGCCATTAAGCTTTGCTGCAAGCTTATTGATTGATTCTTTGTTTCTCCGATCTGACGAATCAGCATAGATTTCATATGTAGTAGAAATCTGTCTGTGTCCCATCACTGCCTGGATCACTTTTGGATTGTCTTCCACCTCACAGAGCCTTGTAGCAAATGTACGTCTCAGATAGTGGCATGTGAAATGCGGAAGTATTATCGGTTCCCTATCTTCCCTAACAGCGTCAATCTCTTCCTCATGATTGTAATCATTGTAGATTCTCTTAATTGCTTTATTAACTGAGGCAGCGCTCATTACTGAGCCATACTTGTTTTGGAAAATGAATCCCGAATATCCGTCTACTACAGTCTGATTGTACCCCTTGCCTGCAAGTTGGTTTTCCTTTTCAAATTGGAATGCTTCTTTAACAGCATCCATCATAGGGATTACTCTGCAGCCTGCTTTGGTCTTAGGTGTTGAGATCCTTAGCTTTGATGTGCGTGAACCCTTCTGAGGGTAGTACGACAGTGTATGATTAACATCTATCCATCCCTCTTTCAGATCGATGTCCTGCCAACGAAGGCCAGTGCATTCTCCAATTCGCATTCCCGTTCCAAGAAGTACAGTAAAAAGCGGCCACCAATGATAATACACCGGGCTCATAGCAACATATTCCATAAAGGCTTTTTGTTGCTCTGGAGTAAGTGCCTGCCTTTCCGTTTCCGTCTTAGGAAGTCTCTTTGCAAGTTCTCTCTTTGCTCCTTCGGTCGGGTTCTTTCTTATTATATCATCTCTTACAGCCAACTCGAATGTTGGATGCAACAATCCATCTACAGATTCAATAGTAGAAAATGAAAGATGCCTTTCCGAATGTAAAAAGGTGTAGAACTGCAACACATCGGAATACTTTACATCAACAAGTTTCTTTTTTCCGAAGTCATCTCTGACATAACGCTCGTAAGTATATTCATAGTTGCTCTGTGTCGAATCCTTCAGGTCTATTCTTGTTGAAATGTATCTGTCATATGTCGAATTGATGGTTGCAAGGCCTGCAGCATAGATATCAAGTCCATCCAGCTGATCCTTTTTTAATTTGTCCTCTTTCCGTCTAAGTTCTAACAGATTATCTGCATATATGTATTTCTTCCTGCCGATAGGATCAATGTAGATATACATATAACGCTTGTCTGATTTTCTCTGATGTTCTCCGCGGAAGAGGGTGTTACCTTTCAAGTCTTTTCTTGAATTTGCCATTCTTCCTCCATAACTACCGTTTTTTCGCGGTTCGTAAATACTCCTCTACAAGTTCCGGATCCACAAAAACAAGCGTCTTACTATGTGGATAATAAGCTCCGCAGGCTTCTGCCAACTTTTTCATAGTTGCTCTGCCGACCTTAAAATACTCCGAAGCTTCTTTGAGTCGCATCAGTCTTGTTGCCTTTGCTTTAGTCTCTTTTACTGTAGCAATGTCATTGCCCATTTGATTCCTTTCTGCAAAGTTAAAGACGTTTTATGAAATTAGACTTGGCTGTAATTCATGAAAAGTACTTCAGCACAATATTATTATGACTCTATTCGAGCGCTGTAGCAAGAACTAATCTGAATCTGCCAAGTCTTATTCATACGTTACCGATTCTTATGTGACAAAATAAATTCTTCCAATATTGGATAATCAATATACACTGTAGCCCTGTTTATATAGTGGTACCTGGCTCCGTAGAACCAGGTATAATAGCTGCTTTTCTATATTTTAGAACACTATATAAGCCCTCTATATAAATATGGAAGAAATGTCATGTCATATTAAAGAAGGCTTTTTGTCCGACAATATGTAGGCAAAGACTATTCAAAGGATTCTACGGCAATCATATTTCTTCATACCGGATTCCAAGAATCCCTCCTGAACAATCGTTAAGGTCGTATCCTGTGATGTCGTCACGCCAGGCATATTTTCCCCTTATAACACAGTTATAACATTTGAAAAGTCCTATAAATATGCCAGCACTCATGCAACAGGCTACATCAGGGATAAATATGCATTGCTTATATGGTCTTTCCTTATGTAAAATGAAAATGGAATTTATTTCTGAATATGGAGATGACGATGAATAGCAGATTTGATGAACTAAACCCTATGAATTATGAAAACAATATCGAAAGATTTCCAGATACTTACGTAGATTATTTTGACACACGAAAAAGAAAAGTCCGCTGCATATCTGAAGGTACCGACGAGGTGGTTTACCTTATCAGGAACAGCCAGAACTTCTCTACAAATACCCATATCTTCATCCATATTGTTCCGAACATATTCAGCCCTCTCTTTCTTCCAAAACTTTTTTCTCACGATTACCATTTGTTTGATACATTCCTGCAGGCTGGTGGAATCTCTCAAGATACTCATCAAAGATGTCTCTGTTGATCAGAACGGTTCCTTCTCTCCTGTAAATCGCTCCTGCCTGGTCTGCCATCTCAAGAATTTTCTTATGTTCAAGGCTGTAAACAATTTCTGCATCCCTATATCTGAGCCATTTTTTCCTCAAGGTACGCATCACTACTTTTTCCTGGACTATAACTTCCCGGTTAAATGGACTGTTTTTCTCATTCTCATTTTCAAGTTCGCCAACGTAATCACGGTTATCATCAAAATACGGTCTGTCTTCTTTTTTTCTTTTCATGTATGATGTCCTCCTTATTTTTTATGTGCTGAAGAACCATCCATGAATTAGCCAACAAAAAAGAGCTACTTTTTAGAATTTTGTTTTCTAAAAAGTAGCTCTTATAACCTTTTGTAAAGTTATCGAAAAAAAGTTTTCTGTTTTTAATGGTGCGCCTCTGAGCGCATCTACAAACCTCTAAATTCATCTCCCGTTTGTCAGGAGTTTGTCAAAATGACATTCCTTATCTCAAAAGCCCTCATGGATACTGGGCTTATCACTTCATGGACTTAAGTGTCGGGAAGAGTATTTGACTTACGGTACTATCGGGTAAACCTCAGTATTATCAAGTATTCCCGTAATTTCCTTTGAAGTATTATTGAGTGCTATGCAGTAGGCAAAAAACGGAATTTGCTGTACCTTTGCTGTACTTCCGATTTCTTGCTGTACTTTGCAGGAAAGAAGCATAGATCTCTTTTCTAAAAGATGTCTAAATTCGCTGACAAATTGTCCAATGCTTCCTTCTTCTTTGCCTCTGACACTTCAGCATAGATATCCATTGTGGTCTCAATGCTCTTGTGTCCCATTACCGACTGAATTACCTTTACGTTCGTTTCATTCTCGCAGAAGCGTGTACAAAACGTGTGCCTCAGATGATGACAGGAAAAGTGCGGAATGATTACAGGCTCCCTGTTCTCATTCTTCGCCTTCACGATCTCTTCAGCGTTATGGGCTTCGTAGATCCTCTTGATAGCCCTGTTCACCGCCTGAGGATTATGGATCGTTCCGAAACGATTGGTGAAGATGAATCCCGTCATCCCATCGACCACTGCCTCTGAAAAGCCTTCTTCCATCTGGCGATCGTACTCTCCCTTCAATGCATCATATACCTGCTGCATCATCGGAAGAAGCCTGATACCTGCCTCAGTCTTCGGAAGCGATACCCTGAACTCACACTTGTAGGTATCGTCGCGCCTCGGATAATAAGACATTGCGTGGTTCACGCTGATGATCCTCTTTTCGAGATCCACATCCTCCCAGCGAAGTCCTACCACCTCACCAATCCTGCAACCCGTTCCCAAAAGTACCGTGAAGAACGGAAGCCATCCTACGAATACCGGGCTCTGTGCAATGTAGCCCATGAAAGCCCTCTGCTGTTCCAAGGTAAGAGCATGCCTGATGCCCTTCTTGTTTCCGGTCTTCTTCCTAAGTTCAGCCATCACCCTGTCTGACGGATTCGTTCTGATGATACCGTCACGGACTGCAAGCTGAAACGTAGGATGCAGGATAGTGTGGATCGTGTCGATAGTGTTGATCTGAAGCCCTCTCTTCTCCAAGAGATCATGATAGAACTGAAGCACGTCAGAATACTTGATATCACCGATTTTCTTTTTCCCGAATCCATCTCTAACGTAATGATCATACATATAGGTGTAATTCGAGTAAGTGGTTGATCTCAGCTCTGACTTGGTGGAAATGTAGCGGTCATAAAGGAAATTCAAATCCGCGCTTCCTGCCACATACACATCCAGACCATCCAACTGGTCTTTTACCAGCTTCTTCTCTCTTTCCCTGAGCTTGGCCAGATCCTTCGAGTAGATGTAACGCCTCTCACCATTCGGATCCGTGTAACCATACACATACTTACCGTCGCTCGCCCTCTGGAATTCACCCTTTCTAAGCGCTCTGCCTTTGTTATCTTTTCTTGCTGCCATTTTGCATTCTCCTTTCTAATGAAAGAAAAGAGATCTGCACTTATTTCCGGGGCTCCTTCTCGTAAAGCAATTCGATGCCGTCTTTTAAAGCTTCGGTCATGGTTTTGTTGATTGCTTCAGCGTAAGCCTTCAGCCTCTGGTATTCCCTCTCAGTGAAACGAACCGATACCTTATGAACCATCGGCTCTTCCAATGGTGGTCTTCCCATCTTAGCCATCTGCTGCGCCTCCTCTCTCAACGTACCTCTATTTTACTTATTGCCCGTCAATAAGTCAAGCCCTATTTTGAAAAAGTGCAAATCAATTTTCGGGATCAATCTGATAAGCGGAATGTCTCCAGGTACTGCTCGAATATGTCGCAGTTCACCAGTACCAGCTTGTTCAGCTTGTAGACGGCACCGGCATCCTTTGCCATATCCTCGAACTTGGATTGACACATGGAATACATCTCTGCACCTTCCTTGTATCTGACAAAACGCTTCCGATCGACTTTCTTAGGTATTTTTCTATCCATAGTAGTTAGCCTCCTTCAAATTATTTGAAGCTCTCTGCTTCTACTACTATGGAAAAAAGTTAACCCCCTGTTTACTCGATAACAGCTTGCTCTACGGGATAATACTGAAAAAAGCGGCTGACAGAGATAAATCCCCATCAGCCGCTCTTCTTAAACTCTTTTCACATAATCCAAGCTTATCCACCCGGCTCCGCTCTTCAGCCTTCCCCATCCAGCCTTGGAGCCTTTACCGGACTTCACCTCAACGATAGTATATGTTCCAACCGGGATATACTTTATCCTATCAAAATCCGTACTGGCACCTTTACGGATATTGAGATCTGTCGCCCTCACTCTCACAAGGAACGGACAATCTTCGTTACTCATCCCACCGGATGACGGATCACTGCTGCCACCAGCGTATTTCTTATAATACCCCTCACCGTACTCAGCTCTCTTCACCTGCACCGCATTGCTCTGATCCGCCGGCCTCTCATACCAAAGCAGCACCGCATCGGAAGCCTCTCTGACATTCTCAGCATTCGAATACGGAACACCAATTTGTGTAGAGTGCAGCGGTGGAAAGTTGATTATCACCAAGGCTGACGAGATCGAGGCGACATTCACGGAGATCGGAACGGAACCGGTAATGTGCGTGGCTGAAGGCGCTACAGAGTACGGAAGGAGGGATGCGTAATGGGAAAGATCATCATGTGCGGTTCATTTAAGGGCGGTGTTGGGAAATCCGTTACCACCTTCAATCTGGCTTACTCTCTGGCTGAGATCGGGAAGAAGGTGCTTGCAGTGGACTTTGACAGCCAGGCTAATCTTACCACCTGTTTCGGGGTGGAGGATGTCGAGGCTCTTCCGGTAACTATCGGTCATCTGATGATGGCTGAGATTGAGGAAGAAGCCCTGCCTGAGACAGTCGATTACATTCATAGCAGGAACGGTGTGGATTTTATCCCGTCTTCGATGGTTCTTTCGGCGGTAGACAGCAAGCTGAGACTGGAAATGGGAGCTGAAGGGATGCTTTCCACCACGGGATGCGGATGAGAAGTATATCCTGCTTCCGTTCTTTTGGGTACCGGAAGAGACGATACCTCAGAGGGTAAAGCAGGCTTCCGTTCCTTATGATGTATGGGAGGGGCAGGGATACCTGCTTTCGACAGAGGGCAACGTGATCCACTATGACTTCATCGAGCATTTTATAAATGAGCTTGCTGAGAAGTACCACATTTTTTTCTTAGGCGGGACGGCTTCAGGCAAGTATGTGACCGAGAGATCCGCGATGCAGATGACAGCGGTGTACTGTTGCGTGAGGATATCTTGGTGGAACGATGCGGAATCAGGACTGAGAGCGAATAACCTTCAGAACAGTTTTGAAAAGAAGCTGGGTATGGATGATGAGGCATACACGCTTGCGGTCGATATGGGAGCGTATGGCAATTTCATCAGAGACGGTGCCGGATATGGCCTGGCTCAGTGGACTTTTTGGAGCAGGAAGCAGGGGATTTTTGAATTTGCTAAGTCCAGGGGAAAAAGCATCGGGGATCTTCAGATGCAGCTAGATTTCCTTTGGAAGGAACTGATGATGAGTTATCAGGCGGTGCTGACTGTGCTTCAGAATCCAAGTTCTTTGAGCCACTGTCCTTTGAGCATAATCGTCGGAGTGCTCTTGTAGCGATAGCCCGACTGCTCGTAAACCTTCATATTCCTGATCTTCTTAAATGCCATGTTCGTTGCCTCCTTGTTCATTGTATCCTTGAAGCTTTGTGTGCATCGTTGCCTTGCTGAAGGTTCCCGGACATTCGCCAAAACGAAAAGAGCCACTCTTCCAAGATTTCTCTTAGAAAAGTGGCTCTCAATAAGCGCAACTTCTATTTTTCTTTCCTGCTGCTTCGTACTGCTTTTCGTCCTTTCCCGTATTATTCAGTGTTATCGGGTATTATAGGAGCGAAATTTGCTGTACTCTTGCTGTACTTTTTTATCTCAAGGGCTCGGAAGCCTTGATTTTACTGCATTTCTCAGCTCAACGACTTCAAGGTCGGGAACTCCAATACATCTCTAATTCTCCATTTATTTAACGAAGACATGATTAAGATATCTATTCCATATCCTATCACGCCTGACTGTGGCATTTACATTTACAACGCCAAATAGTCTTCTTTTCCCGATAAGATAAGCGTTGTTAATTTACATCGGTTTCTTTTAACTTTCTGCGCAACTCTTCGATTTCTGCCATGACCGATTCTTTAGTTGGGAAAGAATAGTAGGTTGGCCAACCGAAATCCCTACTGGTTATCCTTGTTCCATCATCATAAAGCTTGTTTCTGGCAGCTTGCATATTATCAAGCCATCTAAGCGATAATAGATCAAATCCTGATTTCGTCCATTTTATAAGTCCGTCTAGATAGTCCCAGCTTTCGGATGGCTCAAGTCTTCTTTCGATTATACCCTTAATGAATTTAGGATCGTATTTCATATCGCCAATCCCCGATATATCTATAGTGTTTTCTTCTATCTCATTATCGCTAAAAAGAACCGCCTTACTCCTGTTATCTCCACGAACGTCTTCAAGCCCGTCCATTTCATTTTTCAATGATTCACCTTCATCATATGACGCTTCTATCTCACTAGGGTTTACGACACTAATATCGATTCTGTCAGCATGTTCTTTATTATCCCCTTCCGGTTTAGCCACTTTCACTCTTACTACCGGATCCTCAAGATCAAATGACAAGTATTTTTGACCTTCCACTACGATAACTTCACCATATACCTTGTATTTATTAGCGGTATCCCATTTCATACAACGATATACAGCATTCGCAAGTGCCGACGCAGCACATCTTTTCATTTTAATTAAACCATTTTTGTTCATGCACCATATTAGCTTGGTAAAACCGACAGATTCATCCGCAGCTTTTCGCAAGAGCATTTTTCCATATATCGGATTATAAAGGACCTCTACCTCATACGATATGTCCGGAACTCCCAGCTTTTCCAGACATGTTTTATTACAGATAAATCCATTCCTGTCAAATGTAAGCACCGGTTTACTTCCTGTATAAAAAAAGCGTGCACTTACCGGAGAATACATTGATACCGTAGCATCGACTTTAACGCTTACCATCGCTCTTAGTTCATCCAACTCATCACAGTAATCACCGTTATCTGATTCTATAATCTCACATTCTTCATCCGTCATGCCCTGCTCTGAATTAAATTCTTCATCTGACACCACATATAGATGCTCAATTTCTTTTTCAGTTTCCTGCATAGCCGATTTTTCTGATTCAACCATACCTGATAGCACATAATCTGGATATATGGACTCTTTTCCCTGATAAACGTCATACGCCTTAAGAGATGCACGCATATAATCGGTAGCTTCAAATCCCTGCCATCCCGGAACTACAAGCACGTAACCTTTAAGCACCCCTGTCATATAAGTTTTAAGGACCTGCGGTCCATTCCTCCAGCCATTCTTATTGGCATTCTTGAGTTTATATGCCAAGTAAAAATCATCTCTGGATATTATCGCAGGATGTTGGTCAATACCATAGTACTGCGTAACGTTTCTTATATTTTTTCTGGAAGTATGCTCCTGACAATCAACAGTATATGTTTTCTGCGCAAGAACATCTCCACATTTCTTCTCATTATCAAATACTCTCAGCACGCTATCTGTGTTCCAGTTCATCAACCCTTCTTTTACAGTGCCGTTAAGGCATATATGCGTGTGTTTCTTCCGCCTTAATTCAATCAATGTTTGTGCTATTTCCTCCGGGCCAAACCCGGCCAGGTACATATCATAAATAAGCCTGACAGTCTTTGCTTCCTCTTCATCAATGTCAATCCTGTTAACACCGGTTCTTCTGTATCCCAGAGATGCCGGCACTGTAAAAGAGCCATCTTCGTAGCGTTGCCTGTAGGACGCAGTAATGGCTTCTGATTTTTTCTGACTTTCTTCCTCTGCGACAATTGCAAGAACATCTATAATAAGACGCATTGTAGGATTGAAAGTATCCATCTTTTCAGTTTCAAAATAAATCGCGACAGGCTTATCCAGTTTTCTAAGTTCTCTGGTTATACGAACACTGTCCCCAAGATTTCTGCATAGCCTCGATATACTCTTGGTTATTATAAGATCAAACTTACCCGCTCTTGCATCCTCCTCCATCATCTGAAGACCAACACGATTTTTTGTAGTTGTTGCAGACTTTCCCTCGTCAGAATACAAGGCCACCAATTTCCAATTCGGGTTGGATCTGACATAGTTGATATAATATTTCTTTTGAAGATTAAAAGAAACCGCCTGACTTACACTGTCTGTCGAGACCCTGCAGTAGACCGCCACCCTAAGCTTTCTGTCTTTAAAATCAACTTTTGGTCTTTCAATCGGCAATATTTTCTTTATCTTGGACTTATCCTTTCCGTTCCATACACGTCTCTTTACATCCTCTTTTGTTTCGTATACTGCCATATTTTACTCCTCCCCACCGGTATCTTCTATCCTTATCTTAGCTTTAACCTTATGTTCAGCCGGAGGCGGGCCAAAAGTATATTGTCCCCAATCATCCGGATACAATATATACTGTGTAACAGGACCGGGATCCTTTCCATCGCCCTTTGCCTTCTGTCGCCGTTCCTTTTCCTCAGCCTTCTCGTTCTCTATATCCTTTAGTCTTTCAATTGTTTTTTCATCAAGTTCCGAATCGAATACTCCCATCTTAAGCCGTGATCTTGTCATAATCGGACTTGCCTCTGCTTCAGATAATTCAAAGAACCACATCTTCTCAGTCGGATCTGCCTCATTGACCCCGATATATCCGCTGATCTTATGCGAATACCCTCGATTCCAGTTCATCATCTTATATAACCTTGCAGAAAACTCCCTTCCCGTGATCTTCCTGCGAATTATCTTGCCATCTTTAATACGACACCACCTCTGAGCGTCAAGTTCATCCTCATTGCTCTTTCTGATTATCATAAGTTTTTGTTCTTTGACAATTATGATCTGGATATAATCAATACCTTCCCACTTGCGGATGCACTGCGTAGAAAATGAAACTCCGTCAGGGGTAAGTGTCGCTGCTTCATCATTAACCCTTGACATAAACTGTCGTCTGACTATCTCTCCATTTTCTATGTTAAGAATTCGCTCTCCGGCTTCATTGTATTTTCTCTCCTCTCTTCGCTTTACCCCCATCAGCTCCTCTGTTGTGGTATGAAAAATACTGGCCATCTTAAGCAATTTGTCGTATGTCGGTAGAGCTTCACCGGTCTCATATTTAGATATCAGTGTATCGTCAGCCCCAATCCTGTCTCCGAGCTGTTTCTGTGTCAGCCCGGCCTCTTCACGCTTTTCTTTTATCTTGTTTTGAAAAAATGCTCCCATGAACTAATCATAGCAACGAAAACTTGAATATAGTTCAAGTTTAAAAAAATCGCCACAGAAATATCAAAAAGATATTCTGTGACGATATATGTCTTTTCTCTTGGATTTTTTTAATAATGTATGTCCTTAAATGTTTGACATCAAAAATGCCCGCAATCCCAGTATTTATCAGCTGTTCAGCGATTTTAACGTGGGAAACAGCAGCACATCTCTTATACCTGCACTGTTAGTAAGCAACATGCAGAGACGGTCGATTCCGTATCCAATACCGCCTGTAGGGGGCATACCGATCTCGAGGGCATTGAGGAAGTCCTCGTCGGTGTGCTCAGCCTCTTCGTCGCCTGCTGCCGCGTTGGCATCCTGAGCGGCGAAACGCTCGCGCTGATCGATAGGATCGTTAAGCTCTGAATATGCGTTACACATCTCCCATGTGTTGATGAAGAGCTCGAAACGCTCAACCTTCTCGGGATCTGTGGGTTTCTTCTTGGTAAGAGGTGAGATAGCAAGAGGATGATCCATGATAAATGTAGGCTGGATCAGGTTCTTCTCGCAGAACTCCTCGAAGAAAAGATTGATGATATCGCCCTTCTTGTGACGATCTTCAAACTCAATGCCGCGCTCCTTAGCGATAGCCTTGGCCTCTTCGTCTGTCTTAACCGCATCGAAATCAACACCGGCATACTTCTTGATGGCGTCGTTCATTGTAAGACGCTCGAAAGGCTTGCCAAGGTCGATGATATTGTCGCCGTAAGGAATCTGAGTTGTACCGCAAACCTTCTCAGCAAGATAACGGAACATGGACTCTGTAAGCTCCATCATACCCTCATAGTCAGTATATGCCTGGTAGAGCTCCATAAGAGTGAACTCAGGGTTGTGTCTTGTGTCTGTACCCTCGTTTCTGAATACACGTCCGATCTCGAAGACTCTCTCCATTCCGCCTACAATAAGTCTCTTTAAATAAAGCTCAAGAGAGATACGAAGCTTTCTCTCCTCATCAAGTGCGTTGTAGTGTGTGAGGAAAGGTCTTGCAGCAGCGCCGCCCGCATTCTCAACGAGCATGGGAGTCTCAACTTCCATGAAATCTCTGTCAGCAAGGAAGTTACGGATCTCGCGAAGAATAGCGCTTCTCTTCTTGAATGTCTCCTTGACCTCTTCGTTCATAACAAGGTCAACATATCTCTGTCTGTAACGGATCTCTGTATCTGTAAGTCCGTGGAATTTCTCAGGGAGGGGCATAAGTGACTTAGCTAAAAGAACCAGCTCTTTTACATGAACTGAAATCTCACCGGTCTTGGTTCTGAAAGCAAATCCCTTAATACCGATGATGTCACCGATATCCATTTTCTTGAAATCAGCATAAGCCTCGTCTCCAAGGTCATTTCTTGACACATAGAGCTGCATGCGTCCGTCTCTGTCCTGAAGGTTGGCAAAAGAAGCCTTACCCATGACACGCTTACTCATCATACGTCCTGCAAGGCTTACAACCTTGTCTGCAGGAATGTCTGAAAGAGGTACTGTGATAGCCTTTCCGTCCTCATCAACGGGAGCAACGAATTCAAGAGCTTCAAAGTTGTCCCTGATCTGCTGTGTATGATGTGTCTGATCGTATTTTACAATCTGAAAAGGATCTCTTCCCTGCGCCTGAAGCTCAGCAAGCTTGTCTCTTCTTACCTGGCGAAGGCGTCCGACATCCTCCTGTGTGTTCTGGTTATTCTGCTGATTATTCTCTGCCACTTTACTTCCTCCGTATCATAATAGTCCGATATTATTTCTTAAAAAAAGCCAGCGAATACGTATAATCGCCGGCTCCAAAAATCACTGTTAAGATCACCAATTATTTGAGAGTCACGTATACACTCAAAAAGGTAAGTTACTTAGTTATCAGATCTCTCGATTCCGAGAACCTTATACTTAAGCACGCCTGCCTGTGTCTCTACAGATACAGTCTGTCCCTTCTTGGCACCAAGAAGAGCCTTACCTACAGGTGACTCGTTGGAAATCTTGCCCTTAAGGCTGTTCGCCTCAGATGAGCCTACAATCTTATATTCAAGGTCCTCGTTGAACTCAAGGTCGCGAATCTTAACCTTGCATCCGATGCTGATCTTGTTGAGGTCTACGTCCTCTTCTACAACAACTTCTGCGTTCTTAAGGATTTTCTCAAGAGCTTCGATTCTAGCCTCGATGTCTCTCTGCTCATCCTTGGCTGCATCGTACTCGGCGTTCTCTGAAAGGTCGCCCTGCTCTCTTGCCTCTTTAATCTTCTCTGCAACTTCCTTACGCTTGACTACCTTAAGCTCATGAAGCTCGTCCTCGTATTTCTTGAGTCCTTCGTAAGTTAAAATATTCTTCTTCTCTTCCATGTCGAATTCCTACCCCTTCAAATTTTTATAAGCTTCCTTCGCGGAGCATTTATTTGAATGTATTTAAAATAATAAAAACTTCTTTTTAACTTGGATATTATACAGTCTATTATTTTATGTGTCAATGATTTGCATTTTCCCGTCCAAAACGTCCGGCGAATCCCTCACTGTCCCAACATAACTGCGGCACAAGCACGCTTAAGCGAATCCATATCCGTCATCTGGTTTATCTCATTCCTAAACTTGGCGCTGCCCGGCATTCCGTAGGTATACCAAGACACGTGCTTACGCATTTCTCTTATTCCGATGTACTCGCCCTTGTACTTAAGCTGCAGATCGGCATGCCTTATGACCGTATCGTAGATTTCCTGCATACTTGGCTTTTCACAGATCTCTCCGATTTCAAAAAAGCTTTTGAATTCCCTGAAGATAAAAGGATTGCCCTGAGCGGCTCTTGCTACCATTACGCCGTCGCATCCGGTCTCATCGAACATGCGCTGTGCATCCTGAGGCGTATTCACATCTCCGTTTCCGATAACAGGGACATTCACAGCCTCTTTTACCTTGGAAATGATCTCCCAGTCGGCTTCTCCCGAATAATACTGCTCTCTGGTTCTTCCGTGCACGGCTATCGCGGCAGCTCCGCCCTCGGTAGCCGCAAGCGCACATTCAACCGCGTTTACCGATGCATCATTAAAGCCTTTTCTTATCTTAACTGTGACAGGCCTGTCAGAAACTTTCACGAGCGCTGCAACTATCTCTTGAATAAGCTCAGGCTTTTTCATAAGTGCCGAGCCTTCACCGTTACTGACAACCTTAGGCACGGGGCAGCCCATGTTTACATCAAGTATGTCATAGGGTCTGTCCTTGATCATACCGACTGCCTCCTGCATGATTGCAGGTTCCGATCCGAAAAGCTGGAGTGAAACAGGGTGTTCATCTTCATGAATCTCCATGAGCAAGCCTGTGTTTCGGTTCTTGTAGATAATGGCCTTGGCGCTCACCATCTCCATGCACACAAGCCCGGCACCCATTTCACGGCATAGCAAACGAAACGGCAGGTCTGATACACCTGCCATGGGTCCCAGTATTATGTTATTTTCAAGGGTTACGTTTCCTATCTGTAACTTTCCGTAGCCTGCCATATGTCTGATTCTCTTTCAAAAAAATTTGCGCATGCCTCTGCTTTTTTTACTCTTCCTCAAGAATGTCCGCAGGATTCTCTCCGCGCACATATATCCTGTAATAAAGGCCGAGCGCCTCGAAAAGATCCTGTCTCTTTCTTCTTACTTCTCCGACAAGAAGTCCCGCAGTGATCTCATCGTATGTGATGTCCTCTTCATCCGCATCGGTCTCAATGCTGATATTTCCGTCTTCCTCAAATACGATGGTAAAGATTCCGCCCGCTTCCTGAGTAAAAAGAACGCTGATAATATTGAGCTCTTTCTTAATACTCTCGGGAATCTGCTTAAATATAGGGTTAAAATAGTACTTCTGCTCGTATGCGTTAGCTCCGCAAAGTACCACTCTTCCATTCGCTACATTCTCGAAAGTACGACCCTTGTTGGTCTTTTGCATCTCGTCTATCTTAAGGTCTTCTTTTCCTTCGGAGAACTCGGCGTCAAAATTCTTGCCGCCTTCACCGAATTCTTTATTGTATTCTTCTTCGAATTTATCTGCTCTCATTTTACGTCAAACTCTCCGTTTTCATCTTCTTTTAACTGGGGTTTGTTCTTACTGTTCTTGGCATAAAGGATATTTAATCCCTCAAGGATAAGGTTCGGATCGTAGATGTCAATCTCCTCGGTCTCTGCCGATATAAGTCTTCCGAGGCCTCCCGTCGCAACGACTTTCATATTTGTAAGTCCGGACTCTCTTTTCATCTCATTGATGATGTACTTGGTCTGACCGATCTGGCCGTACACAAGTCCCGCCTGCATACTTGATATCGTTTCTTTTGCAAGGATACTCTTGGGCTTAACGATCTCAACTTCGGGGAGCTTCGCTGTGTCTTCCCAGAGTGCCTTTGCTGAGATTCCGATTCCGGGAGCAACCACTCCGGTAAAGAATTCTCCTTTTTCATTAACCGCAACGTAAGTTGTCGCCGTACCAAAATCTATTACAAGGATTGGTCCGCCGTATAGCTCATACGCGGCAACCGCGCCAACGATAAGGTCGGGTCCTATCTCTCTTGGATTGTCGGTTACGATCTTAAGTCCCGTCTTGATTCCGGGGCCTACGATATAAGGTTTCTTGCCGATGTATTTTGTGATCGCATTGATAAGTGCATGCATGATCTTGGGAACAACGCTCGCGATCATTACGCCGTCTATCTTTTCTTTTACAATTCCGTTGCTTGCAAGAAGCTGCAACAGCATGATCCCGAACTCATCCGAAGTACGTGACATCTGTGTCGTCATTCTAAATGAGCCTACGAGCTTATCCTTTGAATAAACTCCAAATGTGATATTCGTATTACCTACATCGATAACAAGAATCATAACTTCCCTCCGTTAAACATATCCATAAAGGCCTCGCACAGACACTTCGCCGGCATTTATCTCGGAAATGCTTCCGTCCTCTTTTTCTATTATAAGCGCTCCGCCAATTGTAATGCCCTTGGCTGTTGCTTCGTACTCTCCCGCAGGATCAAGTATTTTTACCGTTTTATCTTTGTTGATGAGCCTCTCTTCATATTCATCTTTTAAAAGAGAAAGATCAAAGCTCTTCATGTATGTATCATAATTGTCTTCAAAGCGTTTCATGACCGCAGCAACGACCGCGCTTCTGTCAACCTTGTAGCCTGTCTGTGAATAGATCGATCCGGCGATGCCTTTTATATCATCGGGAAAAACAGTCATGTTGACATTGATACCGACTCCGATGACAACGTCGCTGACAGTGTTGTCATTATTCATGTGAAGCTCTGTAAGGATGCCACAGATTTTTTTGCCCGCGATAATAACGTCATTGGGCCATTTGATCTGAGGAAAATCAAGTATGTCTTCATTATCCAGGATAACATCCTCGATTCCCTGCGCAACGGAAAGTCCCATGATAAGCGTCATCATAGAAAGCTTATCGGGAGTTGCATCGGGTCTTACTATGAGGCTCATCGCAACGTTGCTTCCTTCCTGGGTCTCCCAGACTCTTCCTCTGGTGCCCCTTCCGGCGCTCTGTCTGTCGACTACGACAAGTGTTCCGTGCGGCGCACCCTCTTTTGCAAGGAGCGCAGCGTCATCGTTGGTCGAGCCTGTTTCTTCCTTATAAACAAGGTTACAGGCAGCCCACCTCGTGTGTAGCTGCCCTTTTATGTTCTCTGCACTTAGCATAAAAATTATCCTTTGAGTGTTGCGTACATAACTGCCTTAATGGTATGCATACGATTCTCTGCTTCGTCAAAAACGATAGATCTTTCTGACTCAAATACTTCGTTTGTAACTTCCATCTCATCAAGACCGAATTTCTCTTTGATCTCTTTTCCGATGGTAGTGTTAAGATCGTGGAATGAAGGCAGGCAGTGCATGAATACGGCACCTTCACCGGCATTGTTCATGACATCCATATTTACCTGATAAGGAGAAAGATCTTTGATTCTCTCCTCCCAAACTTCCTCGGGCTCGCCCATGGATACCCAGATATCGGTCGCGATAACGTCTGCGCCCTTGGTTCCTTCCATGACGTCCTCTGTAAACTTAAGTGTAGCGCCTGTCTGCTTGGCGATCTCATTACATGTATCAATAAGTCCCTGCTCGGGGAAATATTTCTTGTTAGTCACTATCGTAATGTTCATGCCCATCTTGGCAGCTGTAACGATGTAGGAATTACCCATGTTGTATCTTGCATCGCCCATGTATACGAAATTAATTCCCTTGATACGTCCGAAATGCTCTCTGATAGTAAGAAGGTCTGCGAGCATCTGTGTGGGATGGAACTCGTTGGTAAGTCCGTTCCATACCGGCACGCTGCTGTACTTAGCCATTGTCTCAACAATATCCTGCTCGAAACCTCTGTATTCTATTCCGTCATAGAACCTAGAAAGAACTCTTACGGTATCGGCGATACTCTCTTTTTTACCGATCTGTGAGTCTGTGGGATTAAGGAAAGTTGATCCCATACCAAGGTCTTTGGCGGCTACTTCAAAAGCACATCTGGTACGCGTACTTGTCTTCTCAAAAATAAGTGCTACGTTCTTGCCCTTAAGCTCGTCGTGAAGAATGCCGTTTCTCTTCTTTTCCTTGAGATCTGCAGCAACATCCAAAAGATATGTGATCTCTTCGGGTGTGTAATCAAGAAGTTTTAAAAAATCGCGTCCCTTTAAGTTCATAATGTGCTCCTCTGCTTTCGTCTAATAATTACCCATTATTATCACACGGCAAACGCCAATTGTAAACACGGGCAAATTGTAAAAGGGACTGCATCTCTGCAATCCCTTGTATATTACCAGAATACGTGTGCTCCGATAACCTGTCCTTCTCTGCCGTTGTTCCTTCTGAAGTGAAGTGCTCCTCCGACAGTGGTCTCTCCGTTGAGCGCTGCCTGTGCAGCCTGGTAATTGGTGTCGTAAATATTTCCACCTGTATATACTCTGTCAACCGTTCCGTTAAGCGCCGGTGTAAACTGTCCCGATGCATAGATAACGCCTTGAATAGTGTTGGGATAAGCTCCGCTCTTAACACGGTTCATAACAACCGCTCCGACGGCAACTCTTCCTTCATAAGGCTGGTTACCTGCTTCGCACTGAATAAGTGCTGCAAGAAGTTTAAGCTCGTCCGCATCTGCGGCAACCGCGCCACGGTTTTCGGTAAGCTTGGCTTTCTTCTTTTCAAGCTCTCTTTGCTTGATGGCTGCCATTGTTTCACCATGGTCGATCTTAAAATCTGTGGTTACACAATCTGCCAAAACATAACCTGTCTCATCGTTGTAATCAACGCTGATCCATCCGTTCCCGAGATCCTCTATCATATCGACAAAGGTCTTTTCTCCGAGAACTCCTAATACTTCAGCATCATCCGATGCTTCCGCTCTGACATTAAGAGCACTGCTCTGACTGGTGACGATCTGCTTTCCAACGTCCTGTGCAAGTGCCTGAGCTTCATCATCAAAAAGAAGATACTCATCCTTGGCCCAACCTATGAGGTCTCCGGACTTAATCTTGGACCAGCCGTCCTTTCTCTCCAAGAGCTTTCCTCCACAGTCCTTATAAAGGACTCCGACTTTACTGCTTTCTTCGTCGGGAGTTTCTCTTATGTTCATTACTTTGCTTACGTTAGCCATAACAAGACTGTGCTCATTACTGTCAGATGATGAGGCACTACTTGCGGAAGAAGATGACTTCTCCGAGTTACTACATACTTTAGTCTCTGTTGCATTCTTATCTATCCCAAGTGGCGTAACGGGACTAACGATATTGGATATTCCTGCCGAAACATCCGAATACGGTACTCCTGCTTTCGCTGCGTCTGCAATTATCCCCTGGGAAAAGAAAAGAAATAGGACTAGAGAGCAAATCGTAGCAAGTCTCACTATCGTAAGGGATAACTTTCTAGCTTTTTTCATATATTTGCTTCCTATTTAGATACCAAAATTGCCGTAAGTCGATTTTACACCCTCATAATATGTAAAGGCTTACAGCGAAACTTTTTCGTAAGTGATATTAGCAAACATACAATTTTTTGTCAAATTTTGTATTTTTTTACAAGCTTCTGCTCTTCTCTATACAAGCCTGAACAGCGTCCATTACCGCGCCTCTGAAGCCTTCGTTTTCAAGAACATGAACAGCTTCTATTGTTGTACCTGCAGGTGAGCATACCATGTCTTTGAGCTCGCCGGGATGCTTGCCTGTTTCAAGCACCATCTTGGCACTTCCGAGAACCGACTGAGCGGCAAATTCATAAGCCTGCTTTCTTGGCATTCCGCCTTCGACAGCCGCATCTGCCATTGCTTCGATAAAAAGAAATACGTAGGCAGGTGACGATCCGCTGACGCCGACAACAACATCCATAAGTGATTCGGGAACTGTATAAGCCTTACCAAAGCTCTCCAAAAGCTCTTTTACAAAATGATAATCATCGTCGCCCACAAGGTCGTTTCTGCAAACCGCAGAGCAGCCTTCAAGTACGAGCGCAGGTGTGTTGGGCATAACTCTGATGAGCTTAACGGGCTTCTCAAATTCGTTCTGAAGCCACTGGATTGTCTTGCCCGCTGCGATGCTGACAACAACCTTGCTGTCATCTACGCTGTCCATAATGTCCGCGATAACCACCTTGAGATACTGAGGTTTAACGGCAAGAATTATGATGTCCGCTTCCTTAGCAACAGCCTCATTGGAACTGCGTGTCTGGATACCGTATTTGTTGGCAACCTTAAGGCATGTCTCCTCAGTTGCTGCGGTTCCGATGATCTCGTTGGGACCCATAAGTCCTTTTGCAAGTATTCCTCCGATTATGGCTTTCGCCATGTTTCCAAGTCCGATAAATCCAATTGTCATGGTCTTCATCTCCTCCTCTGTCTTGATGCTTCAAATGTAAGTATAGCTGAAGATGTCGCTGCGTTCATCGACTCAACTTCGCCCTTCATGGGGATGAGTACGTATTCGCTTGCAGCATCGGCAGTCTCTTTGGTCAAACCGTTTCCTTCATTTCCGATAAGGAATGCGGTCGGCTTTGTATAATCAAATTCGTCGTAGTTCTTTTTACCTTTGAGGTGAGCGGCGTAGGTTGTAATTCCGGCCTGTGCCAGCTCTTTTACCATGTTCGGAAGATCTTCCACATAGATAAACGGCATCCTGAAAATAGATCCCATCGTAGAGCGAACAACCTTGGGATTGTACATATCGGCGCAGCCCTTACTTAAGATGACGCCCGTAACTCCCGCGCCCTCTGAGCTTCTGAGCATAGTGCCGAGGTTCCCCGGATCCTGAATGTTCTCAAGCACGAGCAAAAGAGGCTGTGCGCTGCCCATGTCCTTATTATAACCCTCAAGAACTTCTTCAAGCGCGTAGTGATACTGACTTACAACCGCAAGAACGCCTTGCGGTGTCTGCGTTGCAGCCATCTTCTTCATAACTTCGGCGGTAACTGTCTCGGCGCCATATCTCCAAAGGATCTCTTTGTCGTCCTCGGAAGCTTCATCCGCAAACTTCTCGGTAACGTAAACTTCGCGCACCTGAAGTACCGGCGCTTCACGCAGCATCTTCATGCCTTCGATGACGAATACGTCGTCTTCGCGCCTTGCCTTATTTTTTTCTATATAACTTACGACCTTGCGAACACGGTCGTTGTTTAGGCTTGTTATCATATGAAATCTCTCTTTAAAACAAAATCAGCGCATTACTGCGCAGTGCCATGATTAAACGTGGCGAGTATTAATAGTATAGCACATACCCATGGCTCGAACTAGCCTCGTTAATACCTCGTCATGTTCTCTGCTCAAAAAAGCCCCTCACCGGAATCATCCGATAAGGGGCTGTAAGTCTGTATTGTTATTCTGTTCATGCACGCATGTGCGCGGCACTTATATCAAAGAAGACGAGCGATCTCGTACATGTACTCGTTGATGTTCTTCTTCATTGCAAGAGCCTCGTCGATATCGTAATCAACGAACTGACCGTTGCGATAACCAACTACTCTGTTAGTCTTGCCTGCTGCAAGGATATCAGCTGCATAGCATCCCATCATTGATGCATATACACGGTCCTTACATGTCGGGCTACCACCACGCTGCATGTATCCGAGGATTGAAGCTCTTGTCTCAAGACCTGTAGCAGCCTCGATACGACGTGCCATTGATGTTGAATGTCCGATACCCTCGGCATTAACGATGATGTGGTGTGTCTTACCTTTCTTACGATTATCGATGATGTTGTCGATAATACGCTGCTCGTTGTAGTCATACTTCTCAGGAAGAAGAATGTCGTCCGCACCGTTGGCGATTGAACACCAAAGTGCGATGTATCCTGCGTGACGTCCCATAACCTCTACGATACTAACTCTCTCGTGAGATGATGATGTATCACGGATCTTATCTATTGCGCTCATCGCTGTGTTGATGGCTGTGTCAAAACCGATTGTATAGTCAGTACATGAAATATCAAGGTCGATTGTTCCGGGAATACCTACAGTATTGATACCCTGCTGTGAAAGCTTCTGAGCTCCGCGGTATGATCCGTCACCACCGATTACGATAACACCGTCAATTCCATGCTTACGGCAAATCTCAGCACCCTTGGCCTGACCCTCGGGAGTTGTGAATTCCATACAACGAGCTGTTCCGAGAATAGTTCCGCCTCGCTGAATAATATCAGCAACGCTTCTTCTGTCCATATCCTCAATCTCCTCGTTAAGAAGACCCTGATAACCCTTCTTGATACCCTTGACCTTAAGTCCGTTTGCAAGAGACTTACGAACAACTGCTCTGATCGCAGCGTTCATTCCGGGAGCATCGCCACCGCTGGTCAATACGCCGATTGTTTTGATTTCCTTTGCCATAACTGATTTCCTCGATTCTAATTAACTTAACCTAAAATCATCAAACCTCTTGATTGATAATTTTCAGACATACTCCTTTCCTATATTAGAGCAATTTTTATTAAATTGCAATCATAACGAAAACGATTTCATAAAAAGTTTTATGTTATAATTTTTCTTGGCAACACAATTCCTTGGCAAAAGAACTTTCTGCAAGGAATAATCATCCTTAAAAACGGAGCATTTTATGTCATTTACACACCTTCATGTCCACACGGAATACAGCCTTTTAGACGGTTCCAACAAGATAAAAGAATATGTGAAAAGGTTAAAAGACCTTGGCATGACCGCCGGAGCCATCACGGATCACGGCGTTATGTACGGTGTCATTGACTTTTATAAAGCATGCAAGGAAGCAGGCATCAACCCTATCCTTGGATGCGAGGTTTATGTTGCTCCGGGCTCAAGATTCGATAAAGAAGCCAAGGGAACGGATGACAGATACTATCACCTTGTTCTTTTGGCAGAAAATAACGTGGGATACGCCAATCTCTCCCACATCGTAAGCCGCGGATTTACCGAGGGTTATTACTACAAGCCCCGTGTCGATATGGAGCTTTTGGAAGAGTACCACGAGGGAATCATAGCACTCAGCGCCTGTCTTGCGGGCGAGATTCCAAGGAATATCTTAAGAGGTGATGGCGGCGCGGCGAAAGAAGCTGCTATGCGCATGGACAAGATCTTTGGTCACGGCAATTTCTTTTTGGAGCTTCAGGACCACGGAATCCCTGCACAGCGTACCGTAAACAGTTCGCTCATGGCTCTTTCTCAGGAGCTTGATATTCCGCTTGTAGCGACCAACGACTGCCACTACACCTACGAAGACGATGCGGAGGCTCACGACCTCCTTCTTTGCATTCAAACAGGTAAAAAAGTGGATGACGAAGACCGTATGCGCTACGAAGGCGGTCAGTACTACGTCAAGAGCGAAGACGAGATGAGAGCTCTTTTCCCTTATGCTCAAGAAGCTATTGATAATACGCAAAAGATTGCGGACAGATGTAACGTCGAGATCGAATTCGGCGTAACCAAGTTGCCGCACTTTGATGTGCCCGAGGGCTATGATTCATGGACATATCTGTGCAAACTCTGCGAAGACGGTCTTAATGAAAGATATCCCGATGACGACGGTACTTTGAAAAAGAAACTCGACTACGAGCTTGGCGTTATCAAACGCATGGGCTACGTAGATTACTTCCTTATAGTATGGGACTATATAAATTACTGCCGCGAAAACGGCATCGCTGTCGGCCCCGGAAGAGGCTCGGCTGCGGGCAGTATCGTCTCATATTGTATGCATATCACCAACATCGATCCTATTAAATACGATCTTCTCTTTGAGCGTTTCCTTAATCCCGAGCGTGTGTCCATGCCCGATATAGACGTGGATTTCGAGTACGAGAGAAGACAGGACGTTATTGATTACGTTACCGAAAAATACGGCGCCGATAAGGTCGTTCAGATCATCACCTTCGGTACGCTTGCCGCAAAAGGTGTTATCCGTGACGTCGCAAGGGTTATGGATCTTCCTTACAGCTACGGCGATCAGATTTCCAAGATGGTTCCGAACGAGCTCAACATCACGCTTGAGCGTGCGCTGGAGCTTAATCCCGAGCTTCGCGGTCAGTACGAGAGCGATCCGACTGTTCACAAGCTCATCGATATGTGTAAAAAACTCGAAGGACTTCCGCGCCATACTTCCATTCACGCGGCCGGAGTCGTTATCTGCAGCGCACCTGCGGAGGACCTCGTTCCTCTCTCACGCTCCGCAGAAGGTAATATCACAACTCAGTTCACGATGACCACCATCGAGGAACTGGGGCTGCTTAAGATGGATTTCCTGGGTCTTCGTACCCTCACTGTTATTAAAGACGCAACGAGATTTGCAAACGAATCTCTCGGCGCTAAGCCGGGCGATCCCAATTTCATCGACATAGACAAGATCGATTACAACGATCCCAAGACTCTTGCCCTTATCGGAAGCGGCAAGTGCGACGGTATATTCCAGCTTGAGTCGGGCGGTATGCAGGCCTTCATGAAGGAGCTTAAACCGCAGTCTCTTGAAGACATCATCGCGGGAATTTCTCTTTATCGTCCGGGTCCGATGGATTTCATCCCGAAGTATATCAAGGGTAAAAATGACGCAGGTTCCATCACATACCTAACTCCCGAGCTTGAGCCTATACTTAATCCGACCTACGGCTGTATCGTCTATCAGGAGCAGGTTATGCAGATAGTTCAACAGCTCGGCGGCTACACGCTTGGTCGTGCCGACCTTGTTCGCCGTGCGATGAGTAAAAAGAAACAGCACGTCATGGAAGTTGAAAGAGCCAACTTCGTAAACGGAAACTCCGAAGAGAACGTTCCGGGATGCGCATCGAAAGGCATCTCCGCAGATGTTGCAAACGCGATCTACGATTCCATGATGGACTTTGCCAAGTATGCGTTTAATAAATCACATGCCGCTTGCTACGCCGTTGTCGCGCTTCAGACCGCTTGGCTTAAGTGCTACTATCCCGTTGAGTTCATGGCAGCGCTCATGACTTCCGTAATAGACAATCCGGGCAAAGTTTCGGGCTATATTTTATCTTGCAGGAACATGAACATCACTCTGCTTCCGCCTGATATCAACGAAGGATTCGACGGATTCTCCGTTGCGGAGATCGATGCGGAAGGCGATGAGCCTTCGGGAGTCTCCAATGCTTCGACTTCCGGCAAGAAAAAGGCTATCCGCTACGCTCTTACCGCGATCAAAGGTATCGGTCGCCCCGTTATCGCTTCTATCGTAAGAGAAAGAGAGCAGCGCGGACCATTTAAGAACATCAACGACTTCCTTACAAGAATGCAGGGTAAGGACAGCGAAGTTAATAAAAGAGCCATCGAAAGCTTTATCAAAGCCGGTGCTTTCGACTGCTTCGAAGGAACAAGAAAGCAGCTCATCACCGTATACTCGCAGATCATGGACAACATCCATTCAAGCGGCAAAGCTTCTATGGCCGGCCAGATATCTCTTTTTGATATCGTCGGCGAATCCGATAAAAAGCAGTACGAGATTCCTCTTCCAAACGTGGGAGAATTCCCTCGTGAGCTCCTTCTTGAATTTGAGAAAGAGGTGCTCGGAATCTACATCTCGGGACATCCTCTTGAGGAATATGTCGGACTTTGGAAAAAGAAAACAACCAATCAGACCACCGACTTCTATCTTGATGACGAAACGGGAGAGCCTAAAGTAAGAGATAACGAGACCGCCACAATAGGTGGAATCATCAGTGATAAAAAGATCAAGTATACCAAGAACGATCAGGTTATGGCATTCATTACTCTTGAAGACCTTGTCGGAACAGTTGAAGTAATCGTCTTTCCAAAGACTTACGAAGCCAACGCAGCAAGACTTAACGCCGATGCAAAGGTATTTATCGAGGGCCGCATATCAGTCGAAGATGACCGCGACGCCAAGCTTATCGCATCAAAGATCACATTATTCGACGAGATGCCCAGAACGTTGTGGATACGCTTTGATAATATGGCAGCTTATGAAACGGGACAAAAAGAGCTTGATAAGCTCATCTTAAGTAATGAAGGAAAAGATGAGATCGCGATTTATCTCAAAGATTCCAAGCAGATTAAAAAGCTTGGCAGAAACTACAATGTAAATGCCGATGAAAACTTGATCTCAAAACTTGAAAAAACCTTCGGAAAAGACAATGTACAGCTTGTATAACTTATAAAAAAACATTGCTCGCGACACTTTTCGTGTCCGAGCAATGCTTTTTTGTCTGATATTAATTAAAGCTTTCAAGAAGCTCAATTCTGCATTTTAACTTATCCTGAAGTGAGAGATAAATATATCTTCCGCTGCCGTCACCGTAGTTTCCTACCTGCTCGACAACTGCGCCAAATTCCTCTTTTAACTTCTCAATAACAGGATCTGCTTTATCTACATAGAAAGCAATGTGGTGAATTCCCTCGCCGTACTTATCAAGGTGATCTCTCCATACGGAAGGTGCTTTGTTGGGCTCAATAAGCTCAAGCTGAACACCGGGTGTAAGATCGATAAACGCAAGCTTACATCCCGCTTCCGGAGCAGGCTGACCGAATACCGTTGTCTGTGTGATCTCATAATCACCGCCCGGCTGAGTATCAGGCTCTTTTACATCAAATAAAAGAGCGTACTGTTTTTTGGTCGCCTCAATATCATGTACGACAAATCCCACCTGAGCAAATTTTGCCGTATCCAAGATTGCTTTTAAACTCATACTCTTTCTCCTTGTCTTTTGTGTTAGTAAATTTAGTATATCACTTGCCGCTTATTTCTTTTTGCAGCTTTGCGATCGTCTCCTTGTAGTCTCCGTCAACCTTGATGTTAAGTTCAGTCTTTAATGCATCGAAGGTATCAAAGAACATGTACGCTTGCCCGGGATAGTATCCGATGTGATACTCAGACTCTGCTCCCGAAATTTCTTTGATAGTTTTACGCGCCTCTTTTTCGTCGGGCACGAGAAACGCCATGTGCTGAAACCCTTCGCCGTGTTTTTCAAGAAACGTCTTCCACGGGCTGTCCTCTTCTCCGGGCTGCACGATCTCAAGTGCAAGATTATCAAGCTTAATTACACCGATCCTGCAATTATGATATAATTCGGGCTTTCCGTTTGTAAGTGTGGGAGCAACGTCGGGTCCCGGGATATTCCATATATCCGGCTTTTCCTCAAGTCCCAAAAGGCGACTCCATTTATCAACAACTGCCTCAATATCTTTTACCACAAATGCAATATGAACAACGCTCTTTGTTCCGATTGCCATCTTCTTTCCTCCTGATTGTTATGATCAAATCTCCGTCTCGTTGAATTTAAATACCTTAAACAAGATAAGAATAATTACCAATGCTACAAGCAGCATGATCCAAGCCTGTGCCGAAGCATATCCCATCTTAAAGAAAGAGAATGCGTTCTGATACAGGTACAAAGAATAGAACATTGTAGCATTGCTCGGGCCGCCTTCAGTCATGATATAGGGCTCGGCAAACCACTGGAACACGCCGATGATCAGTGTCGTTACATTGTAAAGAATAGTGGGTCTTATAAGCGGAACAGAGATATGCCAGGACTGCTTCCAGAAATTGGCACCGTCTATCGCCGCCGCATCATAAAGACTTTCCGGAACATCCTGCAATCCCGCAAGGTAAATGATTATCGCATTTCCGCAGGTCCATATCATCATCAGGATGAATGCAGGTTTTGCCCATGTCGGAGAGCTGAGCCATCCGGGTCCCGGAATATGGAAGTATCCGAGGATCGTATTGACTATACCCGAATCGGGCTGCATTACCCATATCCACAAAAGGCACGCAACGACTGTTGGAACGAGCGTCGGGATGAAGAACACAACTCTCATCCAACCTGTTCCTCTAAGCTTTTTATTATTCAAAAGAAGCGAAACAAGAACCGCCGTAAACGTTGTAACGGGAACACCTATCGCAATCATGTACAGCGTATTCATGCATGCTTTTACAAAAGTCTTGTCCTTAAATAGGTTCGTATAATTCGCAAGTCCCACAAAAGTAGGTTTTCCTATAACGTTGTAATTGCAAAGCGAATAGTACAGCGAACAAGCGATGGGATATAAGGTAAATACCAAAAATCCTATTATCCACGGAAGTACAAACAAAAGCCCGTGGATCGCTTCTTTTTTACGCATCTTGGAACCGCTGTAATCCGCAAACATTTTATTTATCATTCTTTTTACAAACATATACTCGGCCCCCTTATCCCTTAATTCCACTCATGGTAATTCCCTGAATGAAGTACTTCTGAAGTACGAAGAACAAGATAAGTACGGGAAGAACCATTACAACTCCAAGTGCAAGCAAAAGCTCCCAGTTGGGATTTAGGTTTGACCTCAGCATAGATGCCGCGAGCGAGAGTGTGTACAATCTGTCGCTTCCGAGGAATACCAAAGGTCCTAAGAAGTCTTTCCATGAATTCATGAATGACATGATCGCAACCGTCGCAAGTACGGGCTTTGAGATCGGCATCATAAGTTTTAGGAATATCGTAAATTCTCCGGCGCCGTCGATCCTTGCGGATTCCGTAAGCTCTTTTGGAATTCCTACAAGGAACTGTCTCATCAAAAAGATAAAGAACGCGTTTCCGAAAAATCCCGGAAGTGTCAGCGGAAGGAAGGTTCCTATCCAACCGATCTTCGTGTACATGAGATAAAGCGGAATAAGTGTAACCTGATAAGGCAATATCATTGTCGCGATGACGATGATAAAGATCTTATCCCTGCCCGGCCAGCGAAGTCTCGAGAATCCGTACGCGATCAGCGAATTGGAAGCGAGCGCTCCGATTATGTTCAAAACAACGATTATAACTGTATTTTTGAGATATCTGAAAAACGGAATCTTTGTAAAAACCTGCTGATAGTTTTCCAGTGTTATCCTCTTTGGGAACCATCTGAAAGGTACCGAGAACAATTCACTGGAGGTTTTAAACGAACCCGTAAGGAGGAAAAAAAACGGTAGCAGGAATCCCATTGCAAATATAAGCAAAAAGAGATATATTATGCCTTTCTGTATCATGATACCGATTTTATACCCTCGAAGTCCCTTCCCCATTTTTCTTCTCCTTTCCGAGTTATCATATTTCTTTTAACTTATTACTTTGCTTCAAGTGCAGCCTGCATCTGATCTTCAAGAGTCTTTAACTCAGTTGCGGGATCGAGTGAGGTATCGTAAATAAGATTCTCACGAAGTGTCTGGAACTGTGTTGAAAGCTCTGCGGATACTGAGCAAAGTGCGGGAATACCGTTCTCGGGTGATGCTGCGATCTCACGCTCCATAGCGTACATTGCATCGCCTTCTTTTGTAAGTGTTACATCATCAAATGCCGCATCGATTACGGGGATCGATCTCCACTGACAGAAGTTGTCATCGTTAACTGTACCCTGCTCACAGAACTTTACGAAAAGTGCTGCAAGAGCTGCTTTTTCAGGATCTGTTCCGCTGGGAATTGCAAATACGTTACATCCGAATGTTGAGCTCTTTGCTCTTCCGTATTCGGGAACGGGCACGGGAACTGCTGTGTAAGGAACATCAGGTGCATATGCCTTAAGAGCGCCTGTGAACCAGTTACCTGTGATGGTCATTCCAACCTTACCTGTCATGAAAGGATGATCGGGTGAGAACATTCCGCCAAGTCCTGATGAGAATGCGTTGATCTTCTCGGGATCATACTTCTTGGCATAGCTCTGGATCCACTCCATATACTTAACCATGTTGTCGCCTGTAAGATTGATCTTGTTCTCTGCCTGGTTATAAGGATCTGCTCCGAAGAAGAAAGGAAGAACGAATGCATCGTTTCCTGAATCAAGCCAAGGAATAAGTCCCATTCTTGAATAGTTGCTTCCGTCGGCAACTGTCATAGCATCTGCCCAAGCATCAAGCTCTTCAAGAGTTGTAGGCGGGTTGTCTACATCAAGTCCGCACTCTTTTGCAATGTCGGGTCTGAAATATAACATGATAACGTTTGTATCCTGAGGAATCAGATAGCACTGATCCTTGTAGTACATAACGTCTTTACATCCTGCATAGAAAGAATCAACATCAAGGTCGATCTGCTTTAAGATGCTGTCGAGAGGCATGAATGAACCCTCAGCAACATACTGATATGCACTTGTCGGATTATCCGTGACCAAAAGATCCGGTGCGGTTCCGCCTGCGATGGATGAGAGGAGCTTACCGTTGTTGATACCTGCGCCGTCCGGTACATACTGTACTTCGCATGTGATACCAAGATCTTTGTACGCTTCGTTAAACGCATCTACACGTTCCTGATCCCATGTAGCGGAATCACCGGTAAACGCTGACCAATATGAAAAGCTTCCCTTAAGACCGATATCGGTTACTTCCACCTCGATCTGTCTGTCGCCCATAGAAACTGTCTTTTTTGAAGTATTGCTCTCAGTCGTCTCAACAGAAACGGTTGATACCTGCTCGCCGGCTGCCGCAGGAGCTGCGCTCTGATCTGTCGGTGCGCTTTCGCTTCCGCATCCGACAAGTAAAGAAGCTGCCATAAGTCCGGCTGTGAAAACAGACAATGCACTCTTAATGTGTCTTCTCATTTTTTTACCTCCCATAGAAAAAATACCTCTGAATAACAAGTTCCTCTAAATCGATTTAAGATGAAACATCTTCTATACCCATATCCTAGTTCTGAGGGGCAAATATTTCTCATACTTTTTTGCTGTGAACAGATAACTTTTTGTCCAGTTTTTGTTCGATTGGTACAAATATCCAATTATGAGGATTGATTTTTTGGTGATATTGTGTTAGATTGGGCAAAAATGATGACAATATTTGACTATTAAATATACAACTTGTTACAGATTACACGGAAAGGACCGAAAACCCATGCCACAGTCCAATCAGACCAGAGAAATTATTCAATACCGGGATTTCAAAGATGTCGGAATGTCTTATAAAAGCTCGCCCTGCACCTTCCCGCCGCACTGGCACTTGTCGGCGGAATTTGTCCTTGTGAGCAAAGACAATTGTTCTTACGAAGTCAACAACCTAAGGTATTTACTAAACGAAGGAGACATCCTTCTTGTCTGGCCCGCAGAGGTTCATGCCGTTATAAATACGCCTCCGAACGCATCGCTTATTTTGCAATTTTCCTCAGAGATTCTAACCGGGTTAAAAGATATAGATCTTATATCCAACAGACTTAGAAATATCCACGTGATCAGAAGAAGCGACAATACTCTCCACAGAAAGCTCTATGAAGAAATTCGCTCCTGCTATGATATTTACCATTCGGGAGATATGTTTATAGAAACTCAGATAAAATCCAAGATACTGGATATGCTTCGCACGATCGCGATTCACGTTATGACAAACGATGATTCCGATGCATCGCATAGCAGTGGTTCAAGCGACACTTATTACAAAATCCAGAAAGCATGCTCGTATATTATGGAGAATTGCACGTCAGACTTAACTCAGCAAGAAGTAGCAGATTACGTGAATTTCTCGACGTATTATTTTTCCAGGATTTTTAAAGAATATACTGCGGAAAGCTTTAACGCATTTCTCACAAGACACAGACTTGAACACGCCGTTAAATTACTTGCTTCCGACAGCATATCGATAACGGACGTAGCCTTCTTATCGGGATTTCAGAGTATATCAAGCTTTAACAAAGCTTTTTCAAAGAGCATGAACTGCTCACCGAAAGAATACAGAAAATTAAGGCATTGAGAGATTTCTTTTCTCTCAATGCCTTTTATTTTACTAACTGTAATACACTTAGCGACGTATATTGATGATATGCTCTATATTACTGTACAGCTGCCTTGAGCTCATCAACCTTGTTGGTCTGCTCCCAAGGAAGGTTAAGGTCGTTACGTCCGAAGTGGCCGTAAGCTGCTGTTCCCTTGTAGATAGGACGACGAAGGTCGAGCATCTTGATGATACCGGCGGGACGAAGGTCGAATACCTTACGAACTGCCTCTGTAAGCTTCTCATCAGAAACCTTACCTGTTCCGAATGTGTCTACAAGAATTGATGTAGGCTGTGCTACACCGATAGCATATGAAAGCTGGATCTCAGCCTTGTCTGCAAGACCTGCGGCAACGATGTTCTTTGCAACGTATCTTGCTGCGTAAGCTGCTGAACGGTCAACCTTGGTGCAATCCTTACCTGAGAATGCTCCGCCGCCGTGACGAGCTGCTCCGCCGTATGTGTCAACGATGATCTTACGTCCTGTAAGTCCTGCGTCACCCTGAGGTCCGCCGATTACGAAACGTCCTGTAGGATTGATGAAGATCTTGGTATTTGCATCAACCATCTTAGGATCAACGATAGCGTCGATAACGTACTTTCTGATATCTTCGTGGATCTGCTCCTGAGTAACCTTCTCATCATGCTGAGTTGAGATTACGATAGCTTCAAGCCGGAAAGGCTTGCCGTTCTCATCGTACTCAACAGAAACCTGGCTCTTACCGTCTGCTCTGAGGTAAGCAAGAGTTCCGTTCTTTCTAACCTCTGTAAGCTTCTTTGTGAGCTTGTGAGCAAGGCTGATAGCGTAAGGCATGTACTCTTCTGTCTCGTTTGTAGCATAACCGAACATCATCCCCTGGTCGCCGGCACCGATTGCCTCAAGCTGCTCATCTGTCATCTGATTCTCTCTTGCCTCGAGCGCCTTATCAACACCCATAGCGATATCAGCTGACTGCTGGTCAAGAGCTACAAGAACAGCACATGTGTTGCCGTCGAAGCCCTTAGCTGAATCATCATATCCGATCTCTTTGATTGTCTCTCTTGCGATCTTAGCGTAATCAACGTGAGCCTTGGTTGTGATCTCACCTGTGATGAGAACGAAACCTGTACAAGTTGCTGTCTCGCAAGCTACACGGCTCATAGGATCCTCTGCCATGCAGGCATCAAGGATCGCGTCTGAAATGTTATCGCAGATCTTATCGGGATGTCCCTCTGTTACTGATTCGGATGTAAAAATAAACTTATCCATTATGTTTCCTTTCTCGCGTACCGTCACGCATTAAAAAACCGCTTGTTGCGTGCACAAACAAGCGGAACTGATTGATTTTCAGATCCTCTTATTGCTCGTAGTCCGTAATCGGAATTGCACGCTCAGGTTGGCACCTTCCTCATCTTGAGGGGTTGCCGTGGCTTCATAGGTCCTATGTACCTCCACCACTCTGAATAAGAGAACTTCGTATATAATTATGGAATCTATCGTTTGGATTAGATTCGTTTATGATAATACATTATAAGATTAATAAAAGCAATAGTTCTTTTGATAATCTTTTTCTAAAGTACCTAATAAGAAAAAATTATCACTTCGGACACCTGCATTATTTCCAATCATGCCCCCACACTTTATCGCAGAGATCTACGCAATATTGCATGGTAAAAGAGCTGTCTTGAAGCTTTATCTCATTCTCTTTTGCCAAGTCCTCGGAATATTCCGAAAGCGGATAAACGGTAACTCCGTGTTCCTTGCTGCTCTCGTGACACACAACCGCTTCAACCTCATGATCTTTGATGACCGCTTCGCCGGATGCATTCTTGGTTATCGTAACCTTAGCCATTCCGCCGACACTTCTGTTGGAAACGCCTTTACCCGTCGACGATGTCCAGCTCACAAAGTTTCCGAGCGAGTAATAAACAAGCATGTCTCCGCCGCCGTGATTATTGGTTATTCCTGTGTTCTCATCTTCAAGCATCTCAACAGGTTCGATAACGTGAGGATGCGCACCTATAACAAGATCCGCTCCGCCTTCTCTGAAAATGCCTGTCCAGTACTCCTGATACGCATCGGTTCCGAGATTGTACTCTGTTCCCCAGTGCGGTATCACGAGCGTGAAATCAGCATTCTCTTCCGTGTACTTAAGGTCTTTTTCTACCTTATCTTTTTCAAGCATATCTACAGCATGAGGCATATCCTTGGGAAAAGCTATTCCGTTGGTTCCGTAGGAATAGTTAAGGATCGCGATCTTAATGCCGTTTTTCTCGATGATATCTATATTTTCATATTCATACTCAAAGCCGTTAAGCCCGACAACTTTTATCTGCGGATAGCGCTGCTTCCAGAATTCGTAGCAGTTGATGATGCCTTTTTTGCCCATATCAAGCGAGTGATTCGTCGCATGACAAACCACATCAACTCCCGCTTCCACAAGCGCATCGCCGGCTTCATACGGCGCATTAAACATCGGATATCCGGACACTCCGAGCTCTTTACCGCCAATGATAACTTCCTGATTTACAATGGCGACATCCGCAGCTTGCATCTTAGGCTTAACATGCTCGAAGATAAAGTCATAGTTGTAATTACCCTCGGCGTCCTTAGCCACGCGCTGAACAGGCTCATGAAGGAGAATGTCTCCGACCATGAGTAGGGTCACGTCAGAAGATTGCTCTTTCTGCAAAGTCGCAGAATCTTCTTTTGGCGACGATGCCAGTGATGCTTCAGCCGAAGCGACCTCCACCGATGCAGCTTGCGCGGATGCGACGGAGTTGCCTGGTATATCTGCCGTTTGGCCGCCAGCGTCAGATGCTACCTTAACGCTTCCGTCGTTCACCGAAGTCATTTCGGCTGCTGCGCGTTCATCCGATTCTCCCGGCGCGTTTGACGCTTGAAAACTGCAGCCGGATAGGGCTAGTATGCATATTATCGAAATGAGGACTTTTAAATGTTTACTCATATCATTCCCACTTATACTTTTTCAGATAAAAAATAAAATAGCATTTCGCTCGCGAAATATAGGAAATTCGGTGGAATTTCCTATATAAAAAACCACCACACATCACGTGCAATGTCATTAAGTTAACATTGGACTCGGGGACAAAAAGAATCAAAGAGGATGTTGGAATAGTTCCTTCATCCTCTTTTTCTATGTCATTTCCACGTCAAAAAGACGGATTAAAATCCGCCTGAGCTTAACGTGTAAAATTCAAAGCTTTATGCTACCCTATAGAGGAAACCTCTGAAGATTCTTGCAGACTGGTATCTTACCCGGTGCCTGTCTGGTCTAATAGGTACAAGATTTTTTGAAATGATGGTTTCCAGATCTGGTGGAGATGTCGTACCGCGGTAATACTTTCTGCACATGTGAGCTGCGACCGAAAAATTGGCTTTATATGTATATTTT
>NZ_FPCC01000001.1 GCF_900116875.1 Butyrivibrio sp. INlla21 | reverse complement strand
ATCTCATCTTGAGGGGGGCTTCACGCTTAGATGCCTTCAGCGTTTATCCCTTCCGGACGTGGCTACCCAGCCTTATGCATCTGGCGATGCAGCTGATACACCAGCGGTCCGTCCATCCCGGTCCTCTCGTACTAAGGACAGCTCCTCTCAGATATCCTACGCCCGCGCCGGATAGGGACCGAACTGTCTCACGACGTTCTGAACCCAGCTCGCGTACCGCTTTAATGGGCGAACAGCCCAACCCTTGGGACCTGCTACAGCCCCAGGATGCGATGAGCCGACATCGAGGTGCCAAACCACTCCGTCGATGTGAACTCTTGGGAGTGATAAGCCTGTTATCCCCAGGGTAGCTTTTATCCGTTGAGCGATGGCAATCCCACTTTCATACCACCGGATCACTAAGTCCTACTTTCGTATCTGTTCCACCCGTCGGTGTCACAGTCAGGCTCCCTTCTGCCTTTGCACTCTACGAATGGTTTCCGTCCATTCTGAAGGAACCTTTGAGCGCCTCCGATACTCTTTCGGAGGCGACCGCCCCAGTCAAACTCCCCGGCAGACATTGTCCCCGGACCAGGTAATGGTCCTTGGTTAGAAGCCCAGCATCATAAGGGTGGTATCCCAACAGCGACTCA
>NZ_FPCC01000050.1 GCF_900116875.1 Butyrivibrio sp. INlla21 | reverse complement strand
GATACTGTGGATTGGTTGTTACCTCCTACCGCATAGACGGTTTTTAAAAGGCTCCAACCACAGTCTCTTTGTTTATTTGTTAATCAGTTAGTTACCGCATGACGGTTTATCAAGAAGTAGGTTACGATTGCAAGGAGCCCTGTGGATCTGAAACAGTATCAATACTATTTTAGGGAGGTCCTATATGATCTATGTAGGAATTGATGTCGCTAAAGACAAACACGATTGCATTATCAAAAACTCTGTTGGGGAAGTTGTTTTCAGAACATTCACCATCAAAAACAATCTCGATGGGTTCAATGATCTTTATCAGAAAATAGAATCCGTAATGGAAGATGTATCAAAAGTAAAAGTAGGGCTAGAAGCCACCGGACACTATAGTTACAATCTTCTTGGGTATCTCATTGATAAAGGTTTGCCCACCTTCGTTATCAATCCGTTACATACCAATCTGTACAGAAAAAGTCTAAGCCTTAGACAGACGAAAACGGATAAAGTAGATGCCAGTACGATTGCTTCTATGCTCATGTCAGATGTGAACTTAAAGTCCTACTCTGACACATCGTACCACAACGAGGAACTCAAGTCACTAACCCGCTATCGCTTTGATAAAGTAAAAGAACGGGCAAAGCTTAAAACTTCCATCTCTCGTCTAGTCTGTATCCTTTTCCCTGAATTAGAAAAACTTGTTCCTACTCTGCATATGAATTCTGTTTATTCATTGCTATACGAATTTCCTGGAGCTAAGCAAGTAGCATTCGCTCATCTTACAAGGCTTTCTAATTTACTGTCCGAATCTTCTAAAGGTCATTACGACAAGGATGTTGCAATAACATTTCGAGAAGCAGCAAGAAACTCTATCGGCTCAAATATGTCAGCAAAATCACTTGAATTAAAGCACACCATTAAGCTGATACGTGAGCTTGATTCCGAGATTGATGAAATCGAAGGAAAAATCAAGGCTATCATGGATACCATCAATTCTCCAATTCTTAGCATTCCTGGAATAAGCTATCGTATGGGCGCCATGATCATAGCAGAGATTGGAGATTTCAGCAGATTTGAATCTGCCGATAAAATCCTTGCCTATGCCGGTTTATCACCATCTACATATCAATCCGGGCAATTAGATAACTGTCATCCTCGAATGGAAAAGCGGGGTTCCAGATATCTACGATATGCTCTGTTTAACGCCACTATCTATGTCTGCCATTGGGATCCGACGTTCAACGCCTACCTTGCTAGAAAGCGAGCTGAAGGAAAGCACTATTATGTCGCTATGTCCCATGCAGCTAAGAAGCTCGTAAGACTGATATATCGGCTTGAAAAATCTAATCAGCCATACAATAAAGCCGTTTAACTAATTCCATACAAATCTTCTTTCAAGAGCATCTTGTGCGATGCTCTATTTGTCATGCAGTTTTCAAGGTACTAATTGCGATGAATAAATCACCATCACTATATTTAAAACATTTCTGTCTTAAAACATTTCTATTGACTTTCTTTAATAGTTAGTCTTTTATAAGTGTAAAAGCAAAACTGCCATTCCCTTTAAATAAGAGTTAAGAGCCGATCACTGTACAACTTTTGAGGATGTTTCGACGTTCTCGATTGTGATCCTGTCGACCTTTTCGTCATAGATATCGAATACGATATTGGTATCATCAAAGTTATACTCGATAGCACTGAATGTATCATCGTGAACCTTGTTGGGCTCGCCGTATGCTGCAATGACTTCTTCTTTTGAGCATCCTACGCAGATGTTCTTGGGTGTCAGAATCCCGCTTGCGATAACATAAATGCATTTGGGAAGTTCTTCGCCGTCAACTTTATATGTTTCAAGCTCGATCGCATGTGAATCGAAGCTGTATAATGCTTCGTTGGTATATAGGCTTGTCTGTTCGGAATCTTTTTTTCCGAGAGCCTTAAGTGTAGTATCAACATCGTTTAGTACCGAAATCACATTTCCCTTATATAGAAAAGAATCATCGGGAAGGGAAGCGTAAGCGGTAGAAGTAGCAGGCTTGATCACGGATTCTGTTGAGGCCGCTGCATTTGCGGCAAGATCAGCCGATATTCCGACTGAAGGCATGTCTGCGAGCCCGGTTGATACACCGGCATCAATATCGGTAGTAGGGCCTGCTGTGTTTTCGGGAGAGGACTCTGATGAGGTTGTTCCGCATCCCATAGCTGTCAGCATAATTGCTGAAACGGTTAATAGTGCTGCAATCCTTGTTCTGTTCATATCTCCCTCCTTTTATAAGCGTAAGTCTTTCCTTTGGTAAACGTTACTTCTTCCCTTTGATAAGCGCTAAGCGCTTAACTAAATGCTGTTTTTGAATGATAATAGCTGTTTGTGTACAGAACCATATCGACCTTTTCTTTTGTATCATCAAATCTAAATGTGATGTTATACGTGTCGAATTGGTATTCTATTGTATATATCAACCCGTCATCTGTTTTGGTGTCGGGATCGCCGTAGGCGCCTGTTATCTCATCCTTGGTACTTCCTACGCCTACATCTCTGGAAGTTTTGATATCGGGTGAAAAGATTCCGATATCTACAGGTGCTTCCTTGCCGTCGATTACATTCGTTGCAAAATCAATCTTTCCGTTATCAAATAAATAGTTTTTGTAATCGCTGCCTGTACTTGATCTATCTGCATCGTAATCCCCGAGATAGCCAAGTGTGATAGCAGCATCATTCAATATTGAAATCTTGTTTCCGTTATATAGGAAAGCATCATCTGTAAGCTCGTGGGTATTATCCGAATTGCTGTCAGATGCTTCTTCAATTTCCGTGGTGTCCTCCTCTGTGGCTGAATTACTGCAGCCTACAATCGTGATCATCATGGCAGATGCTAACAAAAGTGTGGATATTGTTCTTTTTATCATGTCGTTCCTCCTGAAGTAAGCATCTTTCCTTTTACAAGCGTTAAGTGTATTAGTAATGCTAGTACACTTATATCACATTTCGACGTGAGTGTCAATGAATAATTACAAAATAATTAAAAATTAAGAATTAAAAAAATGGGAAAAAGAGGGCAGAGTCAGCCCTTTAAAGAGTAGATTTTATCTGATATTTTTACTTTGAGATATATCTCGGCATACTGGGATGCGGAGACCTCTTCGACGTAATTTTGGATGAAATTTCTGTTAATTCCGTTTTTAATAAGAATGTCGGCCGCTTTGTTGTACGCAATGGCTGCCTCAGCCTCAGATGCATACTTGCCTACAACATAGTTGCTTCTTATATGTATAACGGTCTTGTATTTAACAAGTCCTTTTTCGGCAAACTGTCTTACACCGTGGTATCTGTTTAGGATAATGATGTTTTCATAGCGAAGGTCGTACGGATCGTCGTTGGCAAAAAGATAGTCGCGTCCCCTTACGGAGTAGCTCTTTATTCCGTATCTTCCCAGAACTGACAACTGGCTTCCGTAATCGGCAACAAAAAGATGAGAGCCTCGTTTCATTATTTTATGTGATGAATAATAAAAGAGATCCTCTATATCAAACTTATACGCAATGCCGGGAGAAATATAATAAAGAAAGAATTTCTTTTCAAGGTAGATCGGAGTGGATATGTACATGCCCTTGTCTCTGTAATTGATAAGCGTGACGAATTTATCGAAGGGCAGAGCATACTCTTTTTTGTAGGAAGAGATACCGATCTTATCCGATGAAAGTATTTTTAGAGCTTCTTTATAGACCTTGGCTGCCGTTCCTTTTACAGGGAAAGAACCAAGGGAAATGTGTTTGCCTTTATAGGTTATTGATGCTCTGTAGGAAGGGGTTCCGTCCTTAAGTGAGGTAGCGTAAACCCCGAGAGATTTATTTTTTTTCACACAAGAACCTCTTTTATGATATACTTTACGGGAATATTGTATCAATAAAAGAGGAGTAAAAGCAATGGCAAAGGAAGTATTGTATAGTAGCACCAGAGGCGCACAGGGCCAGATTAAGGCTTCTGAAGCGATTCTTAGAGGACTCGCACCGGACGGAGGATTGTATGTTCCGGATTATATACCGCATCTTGAAAAGAGCCTTAGAGAGATCTCAGAGCTCGATTATCAGGGAACAGCTTATGAAGTAATGAAGCTTCTTCTTACGGATTACACTGAGGAAGAGCTTAAGTATTGCATTTCTCATGCATATGATTCCAAGTTCGATACCAAAGAGATAGCACCTATTTCGGAAGCAGACGGCGCATACTACCTTGAGCTTTATCACGGAGCCACAATTGCTTTTAAGGATATGGCACTTTCAATCCTGCCTTATCTCATGACTACAGCAGCTAAAAAGAACAACGCCAAGAACGAGATCGTTATTCTTACAGCTACCAGCGGAGATACAGGAAAGGCTGCACTTGCAGGTTTTGCCGATGTTCCGGGAACAAGGATCATCGTATTTTATCCCAAGCACGGTGTAAGCCCTATTCAGGAACAGCAGATGGTTACTCAGAAGGGTGACAATACCTGCGTTATCGGAATTGAAGGAAACTTTGACGATGCTCAGACAGGAGTTAAGAAGCTCTTTACCGACCCCGAGCTTGCTAAGCAGATGGATGCCAAGGGATTCCAGTTCTCATCTGCAAACTCTATCAATATCGGTCGTCTTGTGCCTCAGATCGTATATTATGTATATTCATACGCTAAGCTCCTTAAAGAGGGCAGAATAGCGGATGATGACAAGATCAATGTAGTTGTACCCACAGGTAACTTCGGTAACATCCTTGCCGCATATTATGCTAAGAACATGGGCGTGCCGATCGGTAAGCTTATCTGTGCATCCAACTCAAACAAGGTACTATTTGATTTCTTCCAGACGGGAGAGTACGACAGAAACCGTGATTTTGTGCTTACGGCTTCTCCTTCAATGGATATTCTTATTTCATCAAACCTTGAGAGACTTATCTATCACATCTCAGGCGACAGTGCATCTAAGGATGCTGAGTACATGAAGCAGCTCACTGAGACAGGTAAGTATGAAATAACAGATGATATGAGATCCAAACTTGTTGATTTCTTCGGTGGTTTCGCTACTGAGGAAGAGACTTTTGATACGATAAGAAAGGTATTCGACAAGACAGGATACCTTATGGATACACATACAGCAGTTGCCGCTTCAGTTTACGGCAAGTATGTGAATGAGACGGGAGATAAAACAGCAACTGTTATTGCTTCTACTGCCAGCCCCTTCAAGTTCACAAGAAGTGTCATGAACGCACTTGGAAAAGGCGATGACAGCAAGGATGATTTCGCACTTGCAGACGAGCTTTCTGCAGTTTCGGGCGTTGCTATACCCGAGGCGGTTTCATCTATCAGAACAGCTGAGATAAGACATAAAACAGTTGTCGATAAGACAGAAATGGAGAGGGCAGTAAAGAATTTCTTAGACATGTAAACGGAGGTGCGTATTTATTGGAAAACGGAAAAAACATTTACTCAGAAAACACACCGCAGATTGTTGAACTTGCTAAGCTTTCGGAAGTTGCCGATCAGATAGAGAACGATCTTTTTCTTAAATATGATGTTAAAAGAGGTTTAAGAGACCTCAACGGTAAGGGCGTACTTACCGGACTTACACGTATTTCTGAGATTATTGCCAAAGAAGAAGTTGACGGTAAGAGCATTCCCAAGGACGGAGAGCTCTACTTTAGAGGATATGATGTAAAAGACCTGATCAAGGCCGCAGTTGACGATAAGAGATTTGCTTTTGAGGAGTGCGCTTATCTGCTTTTGTTTGATAAGCTCCCCAATAAAGAAGAGCTTGGCGATTTTAACAGACTTCTTGGTTTTTACAGATCTCTTCCTACAAGCTTTGTAAGAGACATTATCATGAAGGCACCCAGCAAGGATATGATGAATACACTCGCAAGGAGCGTACTTACGCTTTACTCCTATGACGACCTTGCGGATGACACATCACTTCCCAACGTACTTAGACAGAGCCTTCAGCTTATAAGCCTTTTCCCTCTTTTATCCATTTACGGATATCAGGCTTACAATCATTATCATGAGGGAAACACATTGTTTATTCATCCGCCTATTGAGAGTCTTTCAACGGCGGAGACCATATTGCAGCTGCTTAGACCGGACAGCAGATATACAGAGCTTGAAGCAAGGCTTCTTGATATCTGTCTTGTGCTTCACATGGAGCACGGCGGTGGTAACAACTCATCTTTCACAACACATGTTGTGAGCTCAAGTATGACGGATACTTATTCTGTTATCGCGGCAGCCATCGGATCACTTAAGGGCCCCAGACACGGCGGTGCCAACATCAAGGTTGTGCACATGTTTGACGACATCGAGCAGAACGTCAAGAACTGGGAAGACGAAGATGAGCTTTCAGCTTACCTTGAGAAGATACTCAACAAGGAGGCGTTTGATCAGGCAGGTCTTATCTATGGTATAGGACATGCGATCTATTCCAAGTCTGACCCGAGAGCGCTTATTCTTAAGAGCTTTGTTGAGAAGCTCGCAGTAGAGAAGGGCAGGGAAAAAGAGCTTGCGCTGTACGAAGCTGTTGAGAGGCTTGCGCCGAAGATCATCAGTGGGGAGCGTACGATGTACAAGGGTGTCAGCGCAAACGTTGACTTCTATTCGGGCTTTGTTTACAGGATGCTTGATCTTCCCGAGGAGTTGTACCCGACAATTTTTGCTATGGCGAGAATCGTTGGTTGGAGTGCACACCGAATGGAGGAGCTTGCCAACAATGGTAAGATCATTCGTCCGGCCTACATGGCAATCGAGCCCCGCAAGGACTACGTTGGCATGGAGGACAGGTAAAACCGGCAGACAGGCGGACCGCGCCCGATATGTTAGATATCGCTTCGACGGTAGGATAATGGCTTAAAGATACGTACGAAGGATCGGTTTCCTCGCATGTATCTCCAATAACTTAAAGACAGGGAAAATTCTCATTTCACGTTGTTTAAAGAAATCGAATTTTCCCTGTCTTTTCATTGATTAAATTAGAAATCTACTTCTGTATCATAGTAGCAGCACTTGAGGAGTTTTTCCATCTCTTCCTGGCTGGGCTGACGAGGATTAGAGCCTGTGCATGCATCGAGGATAGCGTTAGCTGCGATGTCATGGAGTCTCTCAAGGAATACATTCTCGGGAACAAAGCCCTGCTCAGCGGGAAGTCCGTCTGCTCCGTAGTGAGCGATACAATGAGGAATATAAAGATCGTCATTCATCTTGCGGAGGTACTCGATAAGAAGCTTAACCTTCTCGTCGTCATTGGAGCCGCCAAGGTGCATGTAATCTGCGATCACGCCGTAGCGCTTCTTGGCTGTGGGATCCTTGGCGTTGAATGCAACAACCTTGGGAAGGTACATAGCATTGGCTGCGCCGTGGATAATGTGTGCTCCGAGGTCTGCGAATACAGCACCTGTCTTGTGAGCCATTGAATGAACGATACCAAGGAGAGCATTGGAGAATGCCATTCCGGCAAGACACTGTGCGTTATGCATAGCATCTCTTGCGTCCATATCTTCGTTGTAGGACTTAACAAGATTGTCCATGATCATCTCGATAGCATGAATTGCAAGAGGATCTGTATAGTCACAGTTGGCTGTTGAAACATAAGCCTCAACGGCATGTGTCATAGCGTCCATACCTGTGTGTGCAACTAGCTTCTTGGGCATTGTGTGCGCGAGCTCGGGATCTACGATAGCAACATCGGGTGTGATCTCGAAATCTGCGATAGGGAATTTGATACCCTTATGATAATCTGTGATGATAGAGAAAGCTGTAACCTCTGTAGCTGTTCCAGATGTAGAAGAAATAGCACAGAATTTAGCCTTAGTACGGAGCTTGGGAAGTCCGAATACCTTGCACATATCTTCAAATGTTGTCTCGGGATACTCATATTTGATCCACATAGCCTTAGCTGCATCGATAGGTGAGCCACCACCAATAGCTACGATCCAGTCAGGCTGGAATTTCTGCATAGCTTCTGCACCCTTCATAACAGTCTCAACTGATGGATCAGACTCGATACCCTCAAAGAGTTCTACTTCCATTCCGGCTTCCTTGAGGTAAGCCTCAACTTTCTGTAAGAATCCCCCTCTTTTCATTGAGCCGCCACCTGTGCAGATGATGGCGCGTTTGCCCTCAAAAGTCTTAAGTGCTTCAAGAGCACCCTTTCCGTGATAAACATCTCTGGGCAGTGTAAAACGTGACATATAAAATACCTCCTTCAAAATCTTGTTAAAAAAATAACATTAAATACATTATATGTGCATATCCCACAAAACTCAAGCTATTTATTGCTTTTCTTTGTGAAAATTCCACCAAAAAATCAACTAAATTTAAGTGCACTTTTCACAGTTAGATAATTATTATCATTGAAAATAATAAGTTAAATATGATATTATTTTTAATAGTTATTCACATATTAGTATATAAAAAGAAGGGGAGTGAAGAGTAGTGCCTGAAAACAAGGTGTTTATGGATACAAATATCTTTACTGATATTGTTAACGATATTAAATATTCAACGGGTGAATGTATCTTAGATGAGACACCTCTTGATTCTGTTAAGGTTTGGCAATATATGGATGTCGGACTTAAGATGGAAAAAATATTAAAGAAAGTTTACAAATCATCAAAAGAGTACAGAAAAGAAGCTTCGGAATCTTTACCTAGAGCTTTTTTAACACTGAGAGATAGTATGATACGTGTAGATGATGTCGCAAGTAAGAGTATCAAAGTTGACATGAAGAAATAATGGGGAAAAACAATGAGCAGCATAGATGAACTTAATGATCGTATTCAAGCGCTTAAGGAAAGAAGGGACGAGCTTTATGACAAGATTAGAGAGCTTGAAGATGCATACGACTATATAGCCCAAAGAAAAGCAAATATAGAAAACAATGTTTACAAACCGGCATGTACTTATGACATGACAAGAAATGGCGAGTGGCTTGGGGAGCGCGAAAGAGACGGCGAGGATTATCGAAATGAGATGAACATGAGAACTTCCGAGGGCCTAAATGAGACCGCGCAGTTACTTGAGGATATATTGCAGCTTATAGAAAATATCAAAGAAGAAATAAGGCAGATTGAAGAAGAGATTGATTCGCTAAGAGCAGAGAGAGATTCACTGATAGAAGCAAGTCAGCCGGCACAAGGGGAGTGGTCCTATGTCAAGATTTAGTACAAATTAAAATGAGAGGATTCGCCTGCTAAGCAGCAGACAAATCACTTACCCTTTCGTACAGCTTTTCATACTCATCAGGAGACATGTAGTCACAGTGGCTATGAATTCTGACGGTATTATAAAAGGTCTCTATGTATTCAAATACTAGAGAATAAGCATGACGATAGTCTTTAATTGTAAACCTGTTAAGCCATTCCCTTTTAATCAAGGAGTGGAATGATTCGATGCAGGCATTATCGTAAGGATAGCCCTTATGGGAATAGCTATTAGTCATCTTTTTGGTGGCCTCTCTCCAGGCCTCTGACACGTATTGACTGCCACGGTCAGTATGTATGATTAAAGGCTGGTCAGTTGATCTGCGAGCCTTGGCTTTGTTAATTGTTTCAATAACAGTAGATACTTCCATGGAGTCAGCTAGAGTCCATGCAATTATCTTTCTAGCATATAAGTCCATGACACAGTTGAGATAAACGAATCCATCCTGTGTCCAAATGTAAGTTATATCAGTGCACCAGACAGCGTTAGGACGATCTGGGTTAAATTGTTCATCAAGGATGTTATGAAGCTGCTTGCTGAAATCTGAGTCTTTGGTAGTAGCAATCCAAGGTTTAGTCCATTGGGCTCTGATACCCATTTCACGCATGTATTTACCTACTGTGCGTTCGGAGATGGTCTCACCAGAAGCGCGAAGTTCTTTGGTTATTTTAGGGGCTCCGTAGTTCTGTTTAGATTTATCATATATTTTCTGGATTTCCTTCTTAACAGCGTTTTTACGCTGCTTTGTGGGAGAAACTTTCCTGTTAAGGAAAGCTCGGTATCCAGAGCGAGACACGCCTAACAATTTCAGCATTCCAGAAGTAGAGACTTGGCGCTTAGAAACTTTAGATGCCTCCACTTTGGCAGAAACTTCGGTATAAATGGCTTCTGTCAGTCTTTCCCCAGAATGCTGATGGCTTTTTTTAACACATCAAGGGCGTCCTGAGCATCCCTAAGCTCACGTTTTAGACGAGCAATTTCCTTTTGCTCATCAGAACTATAGTTACCGGAACCTCTGACAGGTATATCACCGTCATTGTTCTTGAATTGGGATTGCCACCTAGCTAAAGTGCTGACACCTATTCCCAGGTTCTTAGCACATTCAGCTTGAGTTAAATCAGGATGTTCGTTGCAATAGTTGACAGCATCCAACTTAAATTGCTTAGTGTGTTGTTTGTTTTTTCTTGGCATAATGAGCTCCTCCATATTGGTTATTATATATTACCTGAAGGGGAATATCTCATTTTGCTTTGTACTATTTAGATGCTACCACCA
>NZ_FPCC01000012.1 GCF_900116875.1 Butyrivibrio sp. INlla21 | reverse complement strand
GCTGATATGTAATGACCTCCTGTCAAGCAAAAAATGATAGGGATCACCACAAACTTATTTAATTGTTGCTGAAGGCACCTTGAAAGAGCCTCGGAGTATCAGTTCCCGGCATTGGCCACTCTGATATACGTGGATTGGTTACCGACAGGTCAATGGTCCGCCGTGAGCTCTACCTTCTAACAGCGTGGATCACAGATTTCTCTGTGCCGACATAGTGGTCTCGTAGATAGCTCGAACCTTGAAATGGCCGAAGCCCTTTCAAGATGTCTTCAGTTGTTACTTGTTATGGCCAGATGTAAATGGCATAAGCCATCTTACATCTGCTTGATTACGAACTATAACAGCGGGGTGAAGATGTCAAGGCTGCGAAGCACCGCCCTTGGCGGCTCGGCCTTGATATCGGAAACGCGATGTTATAACTGATTATGCTATATTATCGGTCATCATACCCCACATAAAGCATGCAAGTTCTCTTGCTACTGCTGTTTTAGCTACATTGTGTTTCTTGCTCTTACCAAGAACCATTTTGTAGAACTTTCTTCTGAGCCTTTCATTAGCTTTATCAGCATATGCGATGACTTTAGGTGTGTTACCAGTCTGGCGCGCTTTAAGTACTTTTGATTTATAACCTATTTGGCCTCTGCTGTATGACTGTGATGATTCAATAAGTAGTTGCCTTACATGACGATTACCAGCTTTTGTGATACCAAGCCTTGCCTTGTCATCTCCGCTGGAATCTTCTCCAGGCACAAGCCCAAGATATGCAGAAAACTGATTGGCGGAAGCAAAACGTTTAAAATCACCGACTTCAACTAGTACAGATAACGCTGTATGAGTTTGAACTCCGATGAAACAACAGAGCTTTTTAACTGATTCTCTGTATTCATCTTTGGAAGCAAGTTCCTCTATTCGTTTATCTAAACGCTCAAGCTTATCACTTAGAGTTGTATAGGTCAGCAGATATTCATCGAGAATCTCTTTATACAGAGACTCAAGCTTCAATGATTTTAGCCAGTTCACATGTGCTGCTGTCCAGTGGTTTTTTCCTTCATATCGATAATCGTGGCGAAGACAAAAAGAAAGAATCTGTTGCTTCACTTTCTTAAGCGCTAGCTTATGATCATCCCGCATTCGAAGAAATTCTTTTGTTTCTTCATCAGAAGCAGATGGAACATAAACAGGACTGTAGTTGTGCTGAGCAAGACACTTTCCAATCAGTTCAGCATCACGTTTATCGGTTTTTATTCTTTTACCACTACGTGGTTCTAACATGGTGGTAGGTGCAAGTATCACACAGTTAACGTTACGATCAGTTAACTGATGATATAAAGTGTAGCCGAGACAACCGGCTTCATAACCGCATATAAAGTTTGTATCATTTCCGTAGATAGTTCTAAGGAATTCAAGATATTTAAGGACTTCCTTGTAATCAGCGGGTGTGCGCCTTGTGTGAGATGACTTCTCTGTTTCGATTAAATAATCACAAAGAGTAAAACTTTCCTTGTGTACATCCATTCCTACGTAAACTGTGGTATTATTCATTTAGTGACCTCCCTTTGTATGCGGTAATCCCTGTTACCATTGACTCAACATCTTTAGTATACAGGAAAATCCACGTTGCTACATAGTGGAGGTCATTACATATTGTCTAAAGGGGTGTGCATAGAATTTTTTGAATAATTATCAGATGTTTACGAACTTCTTGGTACTTGTATTAAGTCTGTCGGTTACATCGTTATTGGTATCCATCGCTGTGCTGATACCTGTGATCTCATCAACGATATCCTGCGAATTGCCTGCGGACTGGTTGATCGCATCGGATGACTGATGAACAGAATCGGTGATCGAGGAAACAGCCTCAGTCATCTCGTTCATAATAGCATTGAGCTGCTTGGTCTGATCAGAAATATGATCAAGCACATCGTTGATGAACGAAGCCGTTGATTCATACTTTTCGCCTGTATCAACGAATGAATCGTAATCGCTAAGAACTGTGGAATTGATGAAATCAAGCACGTGCATAGCGTTATCTGCAAGCGATTTAACCGCTGTTGTAACTTCATTACTGATAATCTGGATGTTTCCGGCTGTCTGTCTTGAATTCTCTGCAAGTGAACTGATCTCTTCAGCAACAACCGCAAATCCTTTTCCTGCTTCACCTGCTCTTGCAGCCTCGATGGAAGCGTTAAGAGCAAGGAGGTTGGTCTGTGATGCAATGTCGAGAATGACATTGGTAAGTTCACTGATCTGTGCAACCTTTTCACTGTCTTTAACCGACTGCTCGAGAACCTGTGAAAGAGTCTCCATCTTGTTACCGGTATTATCTTTCTTGGACTGAGCATCGTTCTTGATATCAACCGCTTCATTGCGGATCTCTTCGGCCTTGGAAACACCTTCGTTTACGCCGGAGTTGATATTGTTGGTTGCATTTCTTACTTCGTTAAGTCTTTGATCGATAGTTCCGGCTGTCTCGGATACGTTCTGCATACTTGCGGAAAGCTCTTCGAGAGCAGCGGATGTATTGGTAATATTGTCGCTTGCAAGGTGGATCTGTCTGGTCATGTTATCGGAAGATTCCGTAAGAACAACGGTACCGTCCTTGACCTCTTTAAGGATTCCCTGCAAGGTTTCGATAAAGTGGTTGAAACCGTTCTTTACATTTACCAGCTCAGAAGAGGTCTCAGTCTGCAAACGAACGGTAAGATCACCCTTGTCATTATTGATATCATCAATGATGTTATTGATCTCAGCGGCAATGGAATTAACCTTTTTACCGACTGTTCTATAGTTAATGAAAAGAGAGATTGCTATAGCAGCGATGTATATAAGAGTAACGATATTTACAAAAGCAAGAGCGCTGTTGGTGCTGGCAGAAACTTTAGCCTTACTTTCTGCCTGACCTTTTTTGATCTCTTCATCCATTATGGAAAGCTGTTCTTTAAGACCTGCCAGGTTTCCGGATGCTTCACCGTATACAACACTAACGATAGTATCAACATCGCCTTTTTCACCTGCTTCTATAACACGGGTGTATTCATCTCTGTATGGGGTATATAATGCCTGAATTTGCTTTGCGGCATCAAGACCTACGGTATTTCCGCTAAAACCGGAAATGACGGTGAAACCGCTTACCATGCCTTCGACGGCCGCATCCATTTCTGTAAGACAATTCTTCATCTCAGGGATTTTGGTCTCAATCTGGCCGAGTCCTTTGATTGTTTCATACATGGAGGCCATGGCAAAACCGTCATTGTCGATGATACGCATATCTACTTCGAATACACGGATATCATCCATTAAGCCTTCAATAAGCTCTGCCGAATCCTGCGCGGTACTTGACATGTTGTTCATCTGACCGATTACGGATACGATCGTCAGGATAAACAAAAGAAGCAGAGCAACATAACTAATTACGTTCATTCCTGTAACTGTCTTGAAAAACGGGATTTTCTTTACTCTTGATTTTTCTTCCATATCAGCCTCTCTTTCGGAAATAACGACGCGTTATAATAAAATTATAACGTAATTACGAACCAAAACAATTGGCTTTCCGAAGAATTAAGAGCAATTTTCTAATTATTTTATACTTTTATGAAAATGGCTTTACAAGGCGAATTGGCTATGCTATAATTTCATTCGTTGGTGCGAAATGCACTGTTTATGATACCTAGGGGAATCATACAATGGCTAGTATCACGGTCTCCAAAACCGTTCATGCGGGTTCGAATCCTGCTTCCCCTGTTAAAAAAGCCGCTCAATCATAGGATTGAGCGGCTTTTAATTTATCTTTATCTATTATCATTATTTATTATTCAATTCTTCTTCTGTATAAGAAGCCTTCTTTTTCGTAAATAGCAGTAATAGCGCCTTCTCTGAAGCTCTCTTTCTCGACGGTTATCGTTCCGTCGGGATTTATGGATTCCCTGCCTTCAATATCGGCAGAATAATTGTTTATCATTATTCTTATACCGATAAGCAATAGGGCGGTAATCGTAACAAGGATCATACCGATTATCGGTATGATCTTGGATTTCTCCTCCTTGGTATCACTCTTTCCTATACCCTTCATCATTGTAAGCACAATACCTATAGTGGCTACCATCCACAGTACGTTAAGGATTGTGGAGCAGTCGAGATAAATATATTCTCGAAGTTCCAGACCTGTAGGAACGGTGCTCTTAATAAAGGTAATTGCAATTGTCATTACAACAAGCGAAAAAAGCAAAAAGCCTGCTGCTATCTTTCCTATTTTCCTCATAAATTTTCCCCATAAGAATGACTAAGCATTAATACTTAACTATTATACAAAATATAAATATCTTTTACAATGGGAGTAACAAGTAAAATTGCTAAAAAATTTTACGTATAATTTTTATATAATGTACAAACATATCTTATGTGTTATACTGAGTTCTGAATTTATCCTTATTAAAGAGGTGCTTATGGCAAAAGAAATCTGGAAGCCCGGAAATATGCTTTATCCCATTCCTGCAGTTATGGTCAGCTGCGGAAGACCGGGAGAGAAACCTAATATAATAACTGTTGCGTGGGCAGGTAATATCTGCAGTAGCCCTGCGATGTTGTCTATATCCGTGCGAAAGGAACGTTTTTCCTACGATATTATTAAGGAAACGGGAGAGTTCGTTGTGAATCTCACGAATACTTCGCTTACAAGAGCAGCGGACTGGTGCGGTGTTCGTTCGGGAAAAGATTATGATAAGTTTAAAGAGATGAAGCTTACACCTCAAAAATCAGAGAAAGTATCGGCACCCGGAATAGCGGAGAGCCCCGTGAACATAGAGTGTAAGGTTAAATCTGTTGTCGAACTCGGAAGCCATGACATGTTCATAGCGGAAGTTATGTGCGTTACGGTCGATGACAAGTACATGGACAACAAGGGCCGTTTTGATCTGAAAGCCGCAGACCTTGTGGCATATTCACACGGAGAATATTTTACACTTGGCAAAAAACTCGGAAAATTCGGATACAGTGTTGCCAAAAAGAAAAAGAAATGATATATTACCTTGCGTAAAAAAATATGTTGACATATAAATGTTGACTATGATATATTACTTTAGTATTTGAAAACAAAGCAGAGTATCCACTCTCACCCTGCGGCATTGCCAGTAGGCGTTAATAACTTTTCGATACAGATTATTTTTCTGTGTGTGATTAGGTGGATGCATTGCGCATTCACCTTTTTTAATTATTTCGGAGGATAAGGCCATTAGCGAGTTATTTATTAACGAACAGATCAGAGCTAAAGAGGTTCGCGTGATCGGAATCGACGGCGAGCAGCTCGGAGTTATGTCAATTCAGGATGCCAGAAAGGTTGCCGATGACGAGGGTGTAGATCTTGTTATGATCGCTCCCACCGCTAAGCCACCTGTTTGCAGAGTTGTTGATTACGGTAAATTTAAGTATGAGCAGCTTCGCAAAGAGAAGGAAGCAAAGAAGAAACAGAAAACCGTTGAGATCAAGGAGATCAGACTTTCTCCCAACATCGATACCAACGACCTTAATACCAAGGTTAACGCAGCCAAGAAGTTCCTTGAGAAAGGAAACAGAGTTAAGATCACACTTCGTTTCCGCGGAAGAGAGATGGCTCACATGGGCGCAAGCGTTCACATTCTTACAGATTTTGCAGAGGCGCTTGCCGATGTAGCTGTTATTGAGAAGCAGCCCAAGGTTGAGGGACGTAGCATGACAATGTTCCTTGCCGAGAAGAAGAACTAAGGTTTTTACCATAATTTTGGTTGAACATATATCATGATAATTAAAACATTTAGGAGGATTTAGTTATGCAGCAAAAGATGAAAACAAAGAGAGCTGCTGCCAAGAGATTCAAGGTTACAGGCACAGGCAAGCTCATGAGAAACAAAGCGTATAAGCGCCACATCTTAACAAAGAAGTCCACAAAGAGAAAGAGAAACTTAAGACATGCCGGACTTGTTGACGCAACAAACGTAAAGACAATGAAGAGCATTCTTCCTTACGCGTAAGCAGAGCACTTAGTGAGGTAGTATCGAACTTAGTGCGAGCTATGGGGATGTACTTAATGAGGTTCTGTCGAATTTAGTACATATCCCATAAGCATATAGAAGATGGTTAGTTTAAATATTTAGGAGGATATATAGATGGCAAGAGTTAAAGGCGCATTAAATGCCAAGAAGAAGCACAAAAGAGTTTTAAAGCTTGCAAAAGGTTACAGAGGAGCAAGATCTAAGCAGTATAGAGTAGCTAAGCAGTCAGTTATGAGAGCACTTACTTCAGCATTCGCTGGACGTAAGCAGAAGAAGAGAGACATGAGATCTCTTTGGATCACTCGTATCAATGCAGCTGCAAGAATCAACGGACTTTCATACAGCAACATGATGCATGGTCTTAAGCTTGCAGGTGTAGATATCAACAGAAAGATGCTTGCTGAGCTTGCAGTTAACGATCCTGAGGGATTCAAGACACTTGCTGAGCTTGCTAAGACAAAGATCGCATAATAGATCTTTTGTTGCAAACTTACGTTGTGTATTACAGGCGGAAACGCCAATTGATATATAAGTTTTTTTACGATAGAATATAGGAGTCTCGAATATCGAGGCTCTTATTTTTTTGTAATACTTACAAGCGATAGCCATGCTTGCAGTCTTTAGGAGGTATATAAATGGCTGTTTTAAACAATATTGAGCCCAAAGAGGTGTTTCATTTTTTTGAGGAAATATGTAATATTCCGCACGGCTCACAGAATTTGCAGAAGATAAGCGATTATCTTGTTTCTTTTGCCAAGGAAAGAGGAATTGAGGTCAGTGCAGACAATGCCCTTAATGTTATCATGAAAGTTCCGGGAACCGCCGGATATGAGGATAAGGAACCTATTATTTTGCAGGGACATATGGACATGGTTGCGGTAAAAACTGCAGACAGCGATATCGATCTTGCAAATGAAGGACTTAGAGTGAAGACAGACGGAGAGTATGTATGGGCGGATGGAACCAGCCTTGGAGGCGATGACGGTATCGCTGTTGCATACATTCTTGCACTTCTTGATTCCAAGGATATCCCTCATCCGCCGCTTGAGATAGTGATCACGACCGATGAAGAGATAGGCATGTTGGGTGCAGCCGTTCTCGATCTTTCAGATCTTAAGAGTAAGAAGATGATCAACATCGACAATGAGGAAGAGGGCGTATTTATTACAAGCTGTGCCGGAGGCGCGGGATTTGGCGCTGAATTTCCTATTAAGAGGGTGGAAAAGACCGGCGTTAAATGCAGAATATCAGTATCGGGACTTCTTGGAGGCCATTCCGGCGAGATGATCGATAAAGGAAGAGGAAATGCTGCGATAATATGTTGCAGAGTCTTAAGAGAACTGCTTGACAGTGCCTCTTTTAACATCGTAAGTATTAACGGAGGCGTCGCCGATAACGCCATTCCGCCTGAGTGCGACAGCTTTATCATTGTAGATGAGAAAGATGTCGACAAGGTGATCGACAGTGTCAAAAAGACCTTTGATGACATTAAGAGTGAGCTTGAGTTAAAAGATCCGGGACTTCTGATATCTTTTACCAAGGAAGGAAAAGAAACTGCGGCTTGCCTGGATGATAAAGCCACCAAGGATTTCCTTAAGATGATCGGCATGATGCCTGACGGAGTGCAGGTTATGAGCGCCGCTATCAAGGGGCTTGTCGAGACATCGCTCAATCTTGGAATAATGTCTACGAAGGAAGATAGGATAGTTACCGTGCAGGCGGTAAGAAGCAGTATAGATTCTGCCAAGGTCACTCTTCTTAAGAAGATCACGGACATTGCGGAGATGTTTGGATGCAAGGTCACAGTTGCGGGAAATTATCCCGGATGGCAGTTCAGACAGAATTCGGAGCTTAGAGACCACATGGTCGAGGTTTATAAAAAGCTCTACGGGAAAGAGCCCAAGCTTGAAGCAATTCATGCGGGACTTGAGTGCGGTATCTTAAGTAATAAGATAGAAGGACTTGATTGTATCTCGATCGGTCCCGATATGCAGGATATTCACTCGACAAAAGAAAAATTATCAGTACAGTCAACAGCCAGAGTGTGGGATTATCTCAAGGCGGTTCTTGCCTGAGATTGAGGCTGTTTTCTACAAAATACGCTTATAAAAGAATGGGAGAGAAAGTGGATAACATAAGAAGCAGTATAATTGATGAAGTTATACGTCAGTTCAACGAAAAGGGTATGAAGTTTACCATGGATGATATATCTGCGGCGCTTCATATCAGTAAGAAGACTATTTACAAGGAGTTTAAGGACAAGGATGAGCTCTTTATGGAGACCGTGGATTACGGCTTTTCCGCACTTAAGGAAAAAGAGGCTCAGATCATAGCGGACAATTCGCTGGGACTTGTGGAGAAGATCTCAAAGCTTATCGTGTGTCTTCCGGATAAATATCAGAATATAGACTATAGGCTTATCTATCAGCTTAAAGACAAGCATCCCAGGATCTATGAGAAGTTCACAAGCAGGATTGAACGGGATTGGAAGGATACCGAGAAGCTTATAAAAGAGGCTATGGATAATGGACTTATAAGAAAAGTTCCGATGACTATAGTAAAACTTATGCTCGAAGGATCGGTGGAAAAGTTCCTTGGAACAGAGGAACTTACAAAGGCACGCATCAATTACGAGGAAGCGCTTGAAGGTATGATCGATATCATGCTAAAGGGCATAGAAACTGAATAATTAAAAAAGAAAGAGTAGCTTTTTGCTACTCTTTCTTAGTATGTTTCATATCACAAATAATTATGCGTTGTGCTCGATAAGGTAATCGTTGAGTGCATCTACGATCTCTTCGCTGTCAATTCCGTGAACGGCACATGCTTCTGCAAGTGATTCCATCTGAGAAGCGGGGCAATAAATACATCCCATTCCGCATTCCATAAGGAACTGTGCTGCAAGAGGGTGCTTAACAATAAGATCGCCTACGATCATATCTGTGGTAACGAGTGCCTCGTTCTCGTTAACGACAGTCTCTTCATTTTTTACTTCTTCGTTAGCCAAAATAGTCTCCTCACTTTCGTTCTCTGTATCATTTCCAAAGAATAAATCTTTTAAGCTCATGTTGAACTCCTTCTTACACAAAAAAGATTGTGCGAAATCATTTTAGCGCACACTAACATTACCTGCAAGTTCTTTTTTTATAGTTCATAATTCTTTTATTTTTGATGTTATAATATGTATTAAATTATCTGAAAAAGGGGAATATATGGGTAAAAAGATATTTATAACCAACGATGACGGTATAGAATCTGACGGTATTGCCAGACTTGCCAAAGTGGCAAAAGAGTTTGGAGAGGTGTGGATCGTGGCTCCGGAGAGTCAAAGGAGCGCAGCTTCTCACAGTATTACATTAAGACATCCGATAGATGTTCATCCGTTCAGTGATTTTCCGGTAGAGGGAGTACATGCTTTTTCGTGTAGCGGAACACCGGGAGATTGCGTGAGAGTGGGAACACTTAATATAATGCCGGAAAAGCCCGATGTTGTGCTGTCGGGGATCAATTTCGGATATAACGTGGCTTCGGACATTCAGTATTCCGCAACGGCGGGAGCGGCTTTTGAAGGGGAGTTCCAAGGATATCTTTCGATAGCTCTTTCGGAAGGGATAACGGGTTGTCATGAGGTTACGGACAGATATCTTAGTGAGATATTGAAAGAGCTGTTTGAAAAGCCTTATGTGCCGGGACAGATATGGAATGTCAATTTCCCACACTGCAGGCTGGATGAATGTAAGGGCATATTAAGAGACAGACTGGTATCCAGAAAGGCGTTTTATGTAGACAGATACAAGGCTGTTGAGGAATTTTCAAACGGAGGCGTCAGCCTTATGGTTGACGGGATCTATTCGCCCGAGCATGAGGATTTGACAGACTTTGGGGCTGTGTTGGATAATTATGTATCAGTGGGTGTGGTGAAAAACCTAAGTTGAGGTTACAATAACAAGATTATATAAACGTTTATTAAGGAGAGACCATGAAAAGAAAAATATTAGTAAGCATTCTGGCTTTGACGATAATGGCGTCAGGATGTTCTTTTGGACAAAACATCGAAGATAGCAACGGGGCCACAGCAACCGTTAGCGGTTCTACAGAAAACGCGGGTGCAGAAAACGGATCCGATCAAAACGCGGATTCGGGAGAAGGCGCTTTGGTAAGTATCGCTCAAGGCTCTACTTTACTTGGAGATTCCGAAGTTAAGTATTACGATGAGAATCTTGTACCTTCTATTCCGAGCTACAGCGTAAATGAAGATTTTTCAAATGTAGTTTTAAATCCTAATCAGGATTACTTATTTAATCCCGAGCGTGAGAGTGAGTATAATGATGTGACCGCTCACAGGAAAGCACTTGTAGATCACAATTTCCTTGTAGTCAAGGATGGCAGCAACGAGTTTTTTGAAATTTACGAGGCTAATCGTTACAGTCAGATCCCCAATTTTATTACGGTTGATTCATTGATGCATACCTATCATCTGTACTTTGCATATCTCATGAAGCAAACTGAGAAAAATCACCTTGCAGGGGAGCTTAAAAAGCTCAGTGCGCAGATGCTGGAGAGTTCTGTAAAGCAGTACGGTGACCTTAAGGGTACGGAGTTTGAAGCGGCAGCTCTTAGGAACGTTGAGTTTTTCTATATAGGAAGTAAGCTCCTTGACGACAGCGTAGCAGCTCCTATAAGCGATAGCTCTTTTGACAGTGTTGTAAATGGCGAGCTTGATAAGATCAATAATGCTTCCGGAATAGAAACATGTGCGATAACCGAACTTAATGAGGATTATTCTCAGTACAAGCCGAGAGGATATTATGACGGTAATCCCGAGCTTGAGAAATATTTCAAAGCAATGATGTGGTACGGAAGAGTCGCTTATGCTTTTGATAACGAGGACATGGTGCGCAGTGCCATCCTTCAGAGCGTTGCGATAAATGATGCCAAGGATACATGGGAAGGCATCTACAGTATTACTTCATTCTTTGCGGGAAGATCTGATGATCCCGGATATAATGAGCTTTCACAGATAGTGGAAAGCAGTTACGGAAGTGCAGATGTATCTGCCATTGCGGACAATAAAGATGCCTTTGCCAAGGTTATGAGCGCGGTAAAAGAGCTTAATACACCTTCGATCAATTCGGTTCCGGTTGAAGACGGTGAAGAGAATGTGATTCCTTCATACAGATTCATGGGACAGAGATTTACGATCGATGCAGCCATCATGCAGAGACTGATCTACAGGAATGTTGAAGAGAACAGTGCGGGAGAGAAAAGAATGCTTCCCGATACGCTTGATACTGCCGCTGTGCTTGGTTCAGACAAGGCTATGGAGATTCTTGAAAGTCAGGGCGATACCGATTACAAGAACTATACCGAGAATGTGGAAGCTTTAAAGCAGGTGTTTAACAATGATGATGCTTCTATCTGGAATGCAAGTTTGTATTCCGGATGGCTCAATACACTCAGACCTCTTCTTGAAGAGAAGGGTGAAGGCTATCCTTCATATATGCAGAATTCGGAGTGGACCAAGAAAAATCTTGAGACCTATGCAGGATCTTATGCAGAGCTCAAGCACGATACGATCCTCTATGCCAAGGCCGTTATGGCAGAGATGGGAGACGGAGACCAGGAAGTCCTTGATGACAGAGGTTTCGTAGATACTCAGCCTGTTGTTTACAGCAGATTTAAGTTCCTTTCCGAGAAAACCAAGGAGGGACTTGATAAGTACGGAATGCTTGATGAAGGTGCAAAAGAGGATCTTGATAAGCTTTCCGAGATCGCAGGAACTCTTTTGACTATTTCGGAAAAAGAGCTTAAGAATGAGAAGCTTTCCGATGATGAATATGAGTTTATTCGAAGCTACGGCGGATATCTTGAGCACTTCTGGAAAGAAGCGGTTGATGACGGTACAGGTTCTGTTTCGGAAAGTAATCAGGCACCTTGCCCTGTTATCGCGGATATCGCGACCGATCCAAACGGAAGCTTTTTGGAAGTGGGAACCGGTTTTGCCGATGATGTGTATGTTGTATTCCCGATTGACGGAGAATTGCACGTTGGAAGAGGAAGTGTTTATTCATTTTATCAGTTTGAGCAGTCCGGTGAGAGACTTGCGGATGATGAGTGGAGAGACAGGCTTAGAGGCGGACATATGGATGATAATTGGAACTGGGTTGAAAATTCGGACAAACCCACTCAGCCTGAATGGACTACAAGCTACAGAGTAGATGGAGAATGAAAATACCGGGAAAAAAGCTATCTTTAATTAAAAAACTTAAATGGCTACTGCTATCCTTAGGGATAGTGGTAGCTATTTGTATTGCCGTGATCTCAATCCGCCGAAATCATATCCCTTCATGGGTTAGCTGGAATGAAAAAGAGATTTCTTTTGACAATGAAAAAGATAAGGCTTATTCCGGCATAGTTGTCGCGTTAAAGAACAAGAAACTGCAGGTTAAAGACAGAAACGGTGATATAGCTTTCAGATCTGAACGCGGTTTTAAGGTTCAGGATGTATTCGTGACGGATATAGACAGAGACGGCGATAAAGAGATGATCGCTCTTTTGTGGAAAAAGGGTAAGTACGGTAAACACAGACCTTTTTGGGTAAAGAGCGATGAAAAGGACTATTCCCAGCATATCTTTTTGTATGATCTAAGTCCCGACGGAAGTGTGGAACATAAATGGGGCGCGTCGGAGATCGGTGTTGATGCCGTGCGTATGAAGCTCATGGAGAAGAATTCTTCAATACTTCTTATTGAGGACAAAGATAAAAAATGTACGCTTTGGACCTGGGAAGGATGGGGGCTTAAGAATATCGAAAACGAAGTCAGTGTGGTGGCGTTCGGAGATAATCTTATTCATGAACCTATCTATGAACATGCCAGAGATAACGAAAACGGAAGTTTTGATTTCTTGTACGAACCTTTTATAAAAGAAATCCAAAGCGCCGATATTGCGGCTTTAAACGCAGAGACGGTGCTTGTCGATAAAGAGTCGATGGTCGGAGGATATCCGAGCTTTGGTTCTCCCATAGAAGTCGGAATGGCTATTAAAAAAGCAGGTTTTGATGTGGCTGAATGTGCCAACAATCACGTGCTCGACAGGGGAGTGACGGGTATTGATATCACAACGTCTTTTTATAAGGATAATGAGATAACCTGTGTGGGAATTCAGAGTAGTAAGGATGCGGATTACAGGCCGTATGAGATCATAAGTCGTAACGGGATAAAGATTGCGCTGTTTTCATATACTTACGGAACGAATGCCGGCGATATTTCGAACGATTATCCGAATGTGGTGCATTATCTTCCCAAGGAACATGAAGCCTCAGAACAAGGCGATGAGCCGGCAGAAGATGAAAAGAAGCTGATCGAAGATCTTAAATCTGCGAGAGAAGAAGCCGATTTTGTGATCGTGTTTGTGCACTGGGGAGATGAATATGTAAAAGAGATAACGCCTTCGCAGGAGAGATACGCGCAGCTTTTTGCAAAGGGCGGCGCGGACGTGGTTATAGGTTCACACCCGCATGTCGTGCAGGAGACCAAGATGATGGAAAGACCTGACGGCGGAAATATGCTTGTTTATTATTCTCTTGGAAATTTCAGGGCAGCGCAGGGGCAGAGCGAAGATACCAAGAAGGGAGCCGAGGCGTATTTTACCTTAGGATATACTTTTGACGGAGTGGAGATACAAAATTACGAGACTAAAGAAATAAACTCATATTGGAAGTAGACGAATACCGGAAATAAATGCAGATAAAAAGGCGCCGCGGGATAAAACCTGCGACGCCTTTATAGCGTAATATATTGGCTTAAGCCTGTGCTTTGTCCTTCGCAGCAGCTTCGTCGATTGCCTTGGCGATATCTTCTGCAGCGTCCTTGCTTGGAAGCTGGACTTTGAAGTATTTGACGTTGGTTGTGAGCTCTTCGGCGATCTTCTGGAGATCCTGAGCCTGCTCAACAACAGATTCCATATTTGTATCAAGTTCCATGAGAGAAGCGCTTGTTTCCTGAGTAGAAGCTGCGTTCTCTTCGGAGATGCTTGAAAGAGATTCAACAGAACTTAGGATGTTGGCCTTATCTGTGTTCATCTGCTCAACGAGAGCTGCGATCTGCTTGTTGCCTTCCTCGGTCTCTTTGAGGAGTTGAAGCATCTGATCGAAGGATTCACTCATTTCCTCAAGGGCTGCAGCCTCATTGGTAGTAGCTTCTTTGATGCTCTCTGTGAGTTCCTTGTTTGTATTGGAATAATCGGTAATTGTCGAGAGCATGTTGGTGATCTCGCCTGCGAGATTATTGGTATCGCCCGCAAGATTCTTGATGTTATCTGCAACAACAGAGAAACCTCTTCCCGCTTCACCTGCTCTTGCAGCCTCGATTGAAGCGTTGAGAGCAAGGAGGTTGGTCTGGCTTGCTATTGAAATGATGGACTCGGCAGCAGTGGAGATCTGCTCAACAACGTTGGCCGTCTCATTAACTGACTCCGCAACTTTGGTAGCCATCTCGTCTGTTTTCTGATCCTGGAGCTTGATCTGTTCAAGCTGCTCCTTAACCTTGGAAGATTCACCGTATACAAGGCGACCTTTTTCAAGGTTGGAATTGGCGGATTCAAGCACACTGTCAACAGAAGAACCGATGTTGATGGTAATGGAGGATGTACTCTGAACATCCTGAGCCATAGCCGTTGCACCGGATGCAAGGTCATTAACCGCAGAGCTGATGTCTGTTGTTGTTCTCTGAGAGCTTGCAATTGAATCTTTGGCAAGTTCAGCCTTGCTGTTGACGGTATCTGCATGGTTTATAACTTTAACAAGAGCGTTTCTGAGCTCATGGCGCATTCCTTCAAGAGCATGTCCGATCTTATTGAAGTCTTTTACAATGCTGGTCGGATGAATCTTGGTAACAAAGTCACCTGATGCGACTCTTTCAACTGCTTTGGATATCTGCTTAAGGCTTTTCAGGATATTTCCGAGCATTATAAATGTAAATACCAAAAGAACAGCAGCTATAATACCGAAGATAGTTGAGCTTGCAACAATCTTCTTGGCGATATTTGCTGTATTGATGCTCTTTTCTTCCTTGGCCCATCTGTCGGCAATATCAACCATATCATTAAGAGCGGATCTAGCTGTGTCAAAGTCATCGGAAAGTCTTTTGATCTCACCGGAACCAGCGTTGTATTCTTCTCCGCTACCCAATGTATTCTTATAATCTTCCTGCCATGCGACAAAATAAGTTGAGAAAGTGTCATAACACTGTGAAAATGTCATACCGTTCTCGGCAGTGATGGTATTGTAAAGGTACGCATTCTTCTGCGCGAGAGAGGTTGCTTCTTCAACTCTCTGCGAAGTCTCTTCTATATTGACCTTAACATCGTCCATGTATCCCGTAAGAGTAGACATATTGGCATACTTAAAGTTGGCAATATATCTGGTGATAGAGAGCATGGCCTGATGCATATCTCTGTCGGCATTAATAAGATCCGAATTGATGGTATAGAGCATATCATAATAGATTTCTTCATCAGCCTTCTCAATGCTCTTCATCTGCACATTGCTGAAAATAATGCTTGCAATAAGTGCGATTATTAGTGGAAACGTGATAAGAAGTAAGATGGCAGACATGCTGGCACGAAAACCGGAATTCCTTTTCTTCTCTTTCATGAGATATACCCCCGCTTTTTCTCGATAGTATGTTACTTCTTAATTATCGGCTTATTTTTATAAAAAGTTAATAGGTTTTACGCAATATTTATGTGCTTTAAGAAATTTTATTTCAAGTGTTATGATTCTTATTTATCTTTTTTCTTATCTGCTCATTCGTTAATTCAATCTCTTTCCACAATTCTCTTGCGGACATTCTGACAGCGCCCGATCCGAACACGATGATCTGCTCGATGGCGTCTGAGGTTGCGACCTTTACGCGGTATTTTTTGCTGATTATGTGAGCGGCCTTTTCTATGTACTGATCCGCGGTCTCTGCTTCTTTTGTATAGATGACGGTGAGGTTTCCCTGCTTCTCGACATGCTCAGTGCCGCCGCGAACTCTGTATGCGTCGAAAACGAGTATCAGCTCTTCTCTGCGATAGCCCTGGAAATTGTTCAGGATGTCGATCAGAGAATCGCGTGCTGCCTTGAGGTCGGTCTGAGCCAGAGCTTTAAGGTTCTCCGAGGCATATATTATGTTGTATCCGTCTATCAAAAGAAACTCTTTATTCGGATCTTCGTCTGCTTTTTTGCTGAGGTTGCTGTGCTTTTTCTCTTTTTCCTGTTCAACAGCGTAGTCCCTAACGCTCTCATCGGGTCCGGTAAAAGAGCTTTCGTCAAATTCGGTCTTGGAATTTCCGACTCTTGGTTTTACCTTGCCGTAGGTTCTTTCAAAGATGGCTTTCAGCTCATCTTCGGCAGCGAAGTAATCTCTTTGTTTTTCTGAAAAAGAGCGTGTGTCTTCCATAGATGCTCTTTTTGCCTGAAGTTTTTTAAGAGCCTCCATGTCTATATTATCCACAAGATCTGTAGATGTGCCTGCACCGGAATCCTTGCTCCAACCCGTATCTATGTGCATGTGACTTCCGACTTCATCCCAAGGGATTATCGTTGCGGCGCCGTGCTGACAGAAGACCGAAGATGAAGGATTGTCCGTATCAAGATCGGGATAGTAGTCATACTCTTCAAGAATTTCCTCGGTGTTGTGGCAAGGACTGTAGCCGCTAAGTGTTGTGAAAAGACGGCCTTCTCCGTGGGTGTAAGCGGAGAGTTCTTGTGCGTAGTTACCAAGGCATTCCACAGGCACAGTACCCGTGATGATAGAGAAATTGCCCTCTATATCGGGAGCAGACACGGTACCGTTCATTCTTTGCATATCGTTAAGCGCTCTTCCTACGCAGTCTACAGGGACTTCAAGCCTATATTCTAAAATGGGCTCAAGAAGAACGGAATCAGCCTGCATAAGTCCCTGTCTTACCGCTCTGTAGGTGGCCTGCCTGAAATCACCGCCCTCGGTATGCTTTTCGTGAGCGCGTCCGGCGATGAGAGTTATCTTGACGTCGGTAAGCTCGGAACCTGTGAGGACACCGAGATGTTTCTTTTCCGCAAGGTGAGTAAGGATGAGTCTCTGCCAGTTAAGAGCAAGCTCATCGGTACTGCAATTACTGTCAAAAGAGATTCCGCTTCCGGGTTCCGTTGGTTCAATAAGAAGATGCACTTCGGCGTAGTGGCGAAGCGGCTCAAAGTGTCCGACACCCTCAACGGGACCTGCTATTGTTTCTTTATATACGATATGTGCGGGGCCAAATTGTGCCTCGATGTTAAATCTGGTCTTTAATATATGCTTAAGTATCTCTTTTTGAACTTCGCCCATAACGCGTACTTCGATAGACTTAGTCTCTTCCGAATAGGAAACGCGAAGCATGGGCTCTTCTTCCTCAAGGTTTTTGAGGTCGTTATAAACGGTCACGGGATTGATGTCCTCGGGAAGCAGCAGCGCGCAAGAAAGGATGGGCTGTAAGACTTCCGAAACAGTATCTCCTTCAAGGTATCCAAGGCCCTGGCCGGGAGAGGTGTTTTTTAGTCCCGTGACGGAGCAGATCATCCCGGCAGTCGCGCTTTGTACAGCTTCATATTTATCACCCGCATAGATCCTTATCTGGTCGACTTTTTCATCGCCGATAACGTCTCTTACATTTAAAGTGCCGCCTGTGATCTTAAGATGAGTGAGCCTGTTTCCCGAAGGGTCACGGCTTATCTTAAATACTCTGGCGCCGAATGCAGAGGTTCCGGCTGTACCTTTCGCATCGGCTGATGAATCGAGGATTTCGCTACTGCAGATTGTAGGAGCAAGGTCTGATACCAGATCAAGCAGTTCTTTTACCCCTTCCATCTTAAGTGCGGAACCAAAGAGAATGGGGAAGCAGTTTCTTTTTCTTACAAGCGAATAGATATCCTCTTTTTCAATCTTTTTTCCGTTTAAAAAATCTGAAAGAAGAGCTTCATCGCACATGGCAAGCTCCTCTTGGATTTCGGGAGCATCATACCCTTCGCTTAGGTCAATACATGAAGAAGAGAGAGAATTCCTGATGTCGTTAAGACACCGATCCTTGTCGGCGAGCGCCTGATCCATCTTATTTACAAATATAACCGTTGGTATCTTGTAGTGATCAAGAAGCTTGTAAAGGAGCTTGACCTGACCTGTGACGCCGTCCGAAGCGCTTATCATAAGGACGGCAAGATCAAGTACCTGAAGTGTTCTCTCCATCTCGGGTGAAAAATCGGTATGTCCCGGAGTATCGAGAAGATCGAATCTGGTCTCGTTGTATTCAAAAACAGCCTGCTTGGAGAAAATGGTTATTCCGCGGGCTCTTTCAAGTTCGTATGTGTCAAGAAAAGTGTCCTTGTGGTCGACTCTTCCGGCTTTTCTGATGGCGCCCGATAAGTACAGCATAGCTTCGGAGAGTGTTGTCTTACCGGCATCAACGTGGGCGAGTATGCCCATTGTAAGGTTGTTCATTGTTTAGTCCTTCCGCAAAAAAAGAAATTGCTCTTTTTATTATGCATTATGATAGACCCACTAGCAAATAAAACATGGATAAAGGCTTGAAAAGACGGGGGGTTGGAAGTAAAATTATTGAAATAATAATAATTTGCAATAGGGGGTACACATATCATGAAAACATGTCCTAATTGCGGCACACAGATGGCCGATGATGCTAAATTTTGCGAAAGTTGCGGTGTAAGCCTTGAACAGGGTAACCCTGGTATTCAGGGAGCACAGCCTGTAGATAACAATCAGAGCGCTGCTCAGAGCGGACCGATACCGGCTCAGAGCGGACCGATGCCGGCACAGATGCCGCCTGCGCAGACTCAGTTCAATCCTTATCAGCAGTATTATAATCCCAAGGATCATACAAGTGAGTATGATGTCAGAGATATAGCAGATAACAAGCTTTTTGCAGCTTTTGCTTATATTTTCGGAGTGCTTGGAATAATCGCCGCTCTTCTTGTCAACAATTCACCTTTTACAAGATTCCATGCAAAGCAGGCTGTTAAGCTTGAGATTGCTGCGATCGTAGTAGTTATTCCCGCTGTAATTCCTTTCCTTGGATGGTTCGTTACAGGCGCATGTCTTCTCGTTTTGGCTGTTGTCAAGATCATCGCTGTAGTAAACGCACTTAACGGTAAGGCGATCGAAGCACCTATTATCAGCGAGATCGGAATATTTAAGGGCTGATATCTAAATATATTAAGTGATATGATTGTTATGACCCGGGACTTCCTTATTCGGAGGTTCCGGGTTTTTTGTTATAGGAACTTCCTATGAATATCATTTCTGAGAATTCAGATAATCAAGATGCGGAATTAAGTAAACTTCTTATGACTTTCTTAAGATTTACGGTAGATTTCCTTAAGTTTGAGCAAAGGCTATTTACATCATATTTTCATGGTGATAATCTATGCCCATCGGAAACGTGAACAAGACAACCTGTTTTTACACATCATCACGTCACGCAGGACAATCGTCCTGTATTGCTCGTTTCAGAGCAATTTTTTCCAAACACCAACTTGCACGGAATCTCCTAGATATATAGATTTGGCTTTATTTTTTTGAATTAGATTTTGTGCATGAAACTCCTTTCATTTTGCATGGGTTATGAGAGCCCGTGTTCTTAATTATCGCGAATACTCCGGGAGAATTAGTGGAGCTTTTGGAGACATTGGCGAGAAATTTCTTTTGTCCTGCAAGTTGGTGAATAATTAGAAAATCCGAGTTTTTTTCGTATAATATAAAATTCTTTTCATACCGAAATCCTGATGATATCATAAATGTAAATAGTTATATTATTATGCATGTCTTGAGAGATTTGTGGTATGAATCCTGATAATAAGAAACTTCCAAGTGACGACGAATTATATAACGGTTATTTAAAAGGTGATGCGAAGGCGGGCGATGAGCTTATGCTTCGCTACGGAGATCTGCTTACATCTTACCTTTTTTCTTTTATCGGTGATTATCACGATGCCGAGGATCTGATGCTTGATTCGTTTGCGGCGATCCTTGTTAAGAAGCCTAAGATCGGAGAGGGCTGCTTTAAGGCATATCTTTTTAAGACCGCCAGACATATGGCTTGTCGCCTCTGGAGAAAAAAGCTTAAGCAAAACGAGTTCAGTCTTCCCGACGATATCATCTCGGAAGAGGTTACTCCGGAGAGAAAGACTGTTATCGATGAAAATATCAGTTCACTTCATAAGTGCCTGAATCTTATACCTACTCAGTATCGAGAGGCACTTTGGCTTAAATATGCCATGGACTTAAGCTACGATCAGGCTGCGCAGATAATGGCGTGCAGCAAGAAGAAGATAGACAATCTTCTTGCGAACGGTAAAAAGATACTTAGGAAAGAGCTTGAAAGAGAAGGAATAACACGATATGAGATCTGAGGAAAGAGTAAAGGAACTGCACCGCAAAATGGCTGTGCTTGAAAAAAAGAAAGCGCAAAAAGTAATCGCGATACAGACCGCTGTAGCCTTTGTGGCAAGCTTGTTTCTTGCGATCACGTCGGCTGTTATGATCGCACGTCTTCCCAAAACAACCGCGGCGGGTGTACCGGGGAGCATGACCGGAAGTATTTTTGCCGAGAACGGAGCACTTGGATATATCATGGTTGCTCTTATCTCTCTGTGTCTTGGAATAGCGTTTACACTTTTTTGCGTACTTATCAATAAAAGAATGAAAGAAGAGTGAGCTGATGGTTGATGTTATTGATACCGCCATTCAGATAGTTTCATTGCTTATTTGCATGGCGATCTCGATCTACTTCATATTTAAGACCAGGGAGAAATCCTGGGTTCTGCTGCATCTTTTTTATGTGAGCTATCTGCTTGGCAATCTTTATTGGCAGGCAGTTGCATTCTATTACGGAGCAACTCCGAACATTGCTGTTGTTTCTGATCTTAGCTGGTATGCTTCGTATATCTTTCTTAGTCTTTTCCTTTTTATGGAATGCGAGAAGCACCTGGGAAAAGATTTTGCTTCCAAAGTTCCAAACACCGGAATAAAGCGATTTATTCCGCTTCTTACCATTCCTTTTGTTATCGGGATGGCTCTTTTGTACATGCAATACGGAAAATACGTAAGTAATACTGTTTATGCGATACTTACAGGGATTCTTATGTTTAATTCTATCCGAAATCTTCTTTTCTTTAACGACAGATATATCCGGAATATCAGTATTGTAGTTCTTTTGAACTGCTTGGGTGAATACGGCTCCTGGACATCTTCTTTTTTCAGATATGACAGTACCTGGTACAATCCGTACTATTGGTTCAATATGTTTCTGGCGGTCATTTTCCTCGCATTTTGGATCGTGAAAAAGAGGGAGGTGGCAAAATGACATACATGGAGAACACGTTCATCTGTCTGGCAGCGCCGCTTTTTCTGGCTATTCTTTGTCTTAAGAGAAGCTGGCGCAGAGCGCTTACATTTCTTCTTGCGGGCATGATCTGTTGCCTTTTGGCGGCATATGTCAGCAGCTTTTTTGCCGCGATCTTTGAGATAGATCTTGTTACCGCTTCTCACGCCGTGGCGCCTGCGGTTGAAGAATGTATCAAGTTCCTGCCGATTCTTTTTTATATAATCATATTTGAAGCGGGAAAAGAGGATTCGATAAACGGAATACTCCTTGTTTCCGTTGGATTCGCGACATTTGAAAATGTATGCTTCCTTGCTTCATACGGGACTAAGGATCTCTTTAGCCTTATGCTCAGAGGTTTTGGCACGGGAGCAATGCATGTTTTGTGCGGCACGGCCATAGCGATAGGTCTTTTCTCCCTGTGGGACAGAGCTTGGATACGCATGATGGGAACGTTTGCCGTTTTGTGCTTTGCGATAACCTTCCATGCGATATTCAATATCATGGTCAGTGCGGGCGGTATCAGCCTTGGGATAGCAAGCGTCGTTCCAATGGCACTGATTATCATGGTTTTTATGCTTTCTCAGAAGAAAATCGGACTAAAATAATAAAAAAACAATATTTTTTCAAAATCTCCTTAGGAGTTTTGCGATTTTTTGACACTATATAAGTGAAAGGGATAATTGCACGCTTTAAAAGGAGGTTTTTTATTTTGATGACAGGTGAAGAGAGACTTTCAGAACTTCACAGACGCATGAAAGGACTTAGGAAAAAGAGACAGAGCAGAATGATCAATGCAATGGGCATGGTCAGCACTGCATTATTTGCATGTCTTTTTATCATAATTCAGCATCTGGGAGTCGGACAATTCGGAACAACTACAAATTTATACAGCGGTTCGAGTCTCCTTTATGAAGAAGCGGGAGGATACGTGCTTACTGCGATCGTGGCCTTTGTAGTGGGAACAATAGTGACGGTACTATGCGTTCGTAAGCACAACCGTGAAAAAGAAAACGGGGAGGAAAAGTAACTGTATCCGAAGTTGTTTTTAGAAAGGGAAGGTGGAACATATGGAGAGAGAAGAACTTAAGAACGTAGTAATCGCTGATCTTCAAGAAAAAAAAGAATATCATGAAAAAATGATTTCAAAGTTACAATCTGCAAATACTGCTTATCATGCAACCGGCTCTGTTATAGGTGCTTTAATCTATATGAAAGTTCAGGTTCGTATTAATGATGATGAGTATCCACAATACAGTAATATGACATTTGACGGAGACGCTTATGGAATAGCTGCGCTTGGAGGAGGCGCGCTTGTAGGAGACATATATACGGATGATATATTAAGGCTGTTCTCGAGTACTTGTTATTTTGAAATAAATGTTTTACCTGTATATGTGAATATAAATTTCTTTGATAGCAGTCATCAGTATTTGGGAAGCTATCACGCCGGAGCAGTAGCTGTAACAGGAGGAATGGCTTCCGGAAAAGGAAGCTGGCATGGCTCTTATAAGTAAGATGTAGAATAAACTATTGGGCCTATGATTATTATCTTAATCATAGGTCCTTTATTATGCATAAAAAACTTAAGTTTTGTAGATTTTTTGCCGATATATCTTTTGTAGAGTGGCGTAAGCCGTTTCTATGCACATCATTTTGATGTATTTTAATCTAAAACCACAATATTTATGGCAAAATAATCTTTTTTGCTGGTTATTCTTGATTGTTTTTGCTATAGTAAATATATCAAGAGTTATTTTTTATCGATATTCCAATAATCTATTTCATAAATATCTAAAGCATAGTGAACAGATTATGATTGGAGATATCGGTATGATGAGGAGATATGTGATATGGTGATTGCGAAAAGAGAGCAGGCAGTCATTGATCAGTCAGAGAACAAGATTATTGAATTAATCTATCAGGAAATCTATGATCACAAGGCAAACATCTACAAGTGGTTTAAACGCTGCTTTGATATTGTTGCATCGGGGGTAGCACTTATATTACTTTCACCGATTTTCGTTCTTACGGCACTGGCAATACTTATGGAAGACGGTGGACCTATATTTTTCACGCAGCTTCGCGCGGGCAAGAATATGAAGCCATTCAAGATTTATAAATTCCGCAGCATGTACAGAAATGCCGAGGCACAGTTCCAGCGCATGCAGGAGCGCAACGAGCAGACGGGACATGCATTTAAGATAAAAGACGACCCGAGAGTAACTCACGTGGGACGTTTTATTCGCAAATATTCAATAGACGAGCTTCCGCAGCTTATCAACATCATCAAAGGCGATATGAGTATCGTCGGTCCAAGACCCATTCTTGTGGATCAGATGGAAGCATGCAATGCTTACGAGAAGCAAAGACTTGTTGTAAAGCCCGGTCTTACCTGCTATTGGCAGGTTGGCGGAAGAGCCAACATCAAGTGGGATGAGTGGGTTGAGCTTGATCTTAAATACATCAAGGATATGGGCGTTGTGACGGATATTAAACTCATTCTAAAGACAATCCCTGTAGTTTTCGAGTCTGAAGGCGCATATTAATCTTGATTTTAATAATGCTCAGATAATATAATAGTTAAAGTCGATAATACCCCGGCAATTCATGTTGCCGGGATTTTTGTACGGAGAATAAGATTATGACATCATTTGAGACATCAAACAGAAAAGAAGCGATCAAATACAGATTATCACTCAAGGAGTGTCTTATAGGGGAACCCGGCTTTTATAGCAAGGTTGCTATGGTTGCTATTCCCATGATAGTTCAGAATACACTTTCAAATATCGTAGGACTTTTGGATAATGTCATGGTCGGACAGGTGGGTACCATACCCATGTCTGCGGTCGCGATCGTCAATCAGATACTCTTTATATTTTACCTGTGCATATGGGGCTCACTTGCGGGAGCCGGGATATTCAGTACGCAGTTTTTCGGAAAAGGAGATATGGATGGAGTCAGATACTCTATCAGATACAAGCTCTTAACTGCTGCTGTGATATGTACAGTGGCAGTTATTTTTTTGTTTAATACATCAAACTATCTTGTGTCACTGTATATAGCTGAAGGAACGGAGGCTGCCGTAAGAACGCAGACTCTCAGCTTCGGAGTATCTTACTTAAATATCATGCTCATAGGACTTATACCTTTTAGCTTTACGCAGGCGTACGCAAGCGCGATGAGAGAGTCGGGAAAGACTACGCTTCCTATGATCGCAAGTATGATAGCTATGGGAGTAAATTTTATTTTTAATCTGCTCCTTATCTTTGGTCTTTTGGGATTCCCGAAAATGGGAGTTCTTGGTGCCGCAGTAGCAACGGTCATATCCAGATTTGTGGAGTTTTTCATAGTTGTTTACGGAGCGCATAAGCCAAACGGACAATACGGCTTTTTCAAAGGACTTTACAGCGGATTTCGTATTCCAAAGGAGCTGATCTGGCCTATAATGTCGAGATCGCTTCCTCTTTTGTGCAACGAGTTTTTGTGGAGCCTTGCTCAGGCTGCGCTTCTTAGGGCATATTCATTGAGAGGCATTTCGATAATCGCAGCGATGAATATAAGCGGTACACTGGCTCAGATATTTAACGAGGTCTTTTTATCGATCGGAAACTCTACGGGCATCATCGTCGGACAGGAGCTTGGTGCGGGAAGGCTTGTTTCCGCAAGACGTACGGCATTTAGAATGGCATTTCTCAGCTTTTTAAGTACACTTGTAATGGGCGGACTGCTTGCGCTTGTTGCACCGTTCATACCGCAGTTTTACAGCGTAGAACCTGAGATAAAGTACATGGCAACGAGATGTATCTGGGTAGTTGCGCTGTGCATGCCCATCCATTCATATGCAAACGTATCGTATTTCACGCTCAGATCGGGCGGAAAGACAGCGATCACCGTTGCTTTTGACAGTTGCTTTGCCTGGGCGGTATCTGTGCCCGCGGCTTTTATCATAAGCAAATACACGACAATACCTGTTGTGACGGTATTCCTCATCGTTTCGCTGATCGAGTTCGGAAAGTGCATTATAGGTTTCATACTTGTAAAGAGCGGCGTATGGGTAAGAAATATCGTAGGACAAGCGTAAAGAGCGTATGGCGCCGTGACAGTCATATCACAGGAAAAAGATGGCAAGAAAACTTTCAACATACCTAAAAGAACTATACGGTGAAAAGATATACAGACTGTCTCTGCAGTCTGGGTGCACCTGTCCCAACAGAGATGGTTCTATTGTTATGCCAGACGGAAAGAGGCTTACGGGAGGCTGTACTTTTTGCTCCGAGGGAGGAAGCGGAGAGTTTGCGGCGCAAGTGGCTCCGATTGAAGAACAGATAGAAGAAGCCAAGAAGCGCATCGCGGAGAAGACGGACGCAAAGAGCTTTATCACTTATTTCCAGTCATATACCAATACCTACGGTGATATAAACAGGTTAAAAGAGCTGTATACAAAAGCAGCAATGCGCGATGACATCAAGATCTTGTCTATCGGAACAAGACCCGACTGTGTCGGAGACGAAGTAATAGAGATGCTTAAGGAGCTTAAAAAGATAAAGCCCGTGTGGATAGAACTGGGACTTCAGACCATTCACGAAAAGACTGCACTCGAAATTCACAGAGGCTATACTCTTGATGTGTTTGAGGATGCTTATAAAAGGCTTAAGGATGCAGGGATTGAGGTCATTGTTCATGTCATAATAGGGCTCCCGGGAGAGACCAAGGAAGATATGCTTGAGACAATAAAATATCTTTCTGATCTGCAGCCTGTTCTTGATGGCATTAAGATACAGAATCTTCAGCTTTTAAAAGGGACTGAGATGTACGAAGATTACAAAAAAACCCGATTTGATGACAAAAATAAGTATGCGTTCATGTCAATGGAGGAGTATACTGATTTTGTATCGGCTTGTTTAGCTCTTTTACCAAAAGAGACGGTCGTACATCGTATGACGGGCGACGGACCCAGGAGCTTACTGGTTGAGCCCAAGTGGTCTACGGACAAAAAACGAGTTTTAAATATGCTTACTAAGAAGTGTGACGGTTTGCTGTTGTGAAAACACGAGTCGGACAGACATAGAGAAATACTCCGGCCCCATTAACAGAAAGTGAGGACAGAGGATGAAAAAGACAGTTTTAGCGGCGACTTTAGTTCTTTTGATGAGCCTTGGTGCATGTGCGTTTGAGGCTCCCGGCAAGGAAGTTGATTACAAATATGAAGTTGATGAGAATTTCAAGATAGATCCGGGAGTTCTTTCTTTTACAGCGCTCAAGGCATCTGCAGAAGATGCATTTGTGCTGGAGACCGAGAATCATACTTTTGTAATGGATACCGGTACAAACAAAAAAGGCAAGAAAGTAGTGGAACTGCTTAAGTCTCACGGTGTTGAGAAGATAGATGCCGTTTTTATCTCACATTACGACAAGGACCATGTCGGCGGTGCTGACAGAGTCATCGACAACTTTGATATCGGTGCGGTTTATACCACATACAGATCAAAGGCGACCGATGAGATGACGGAATATTATGCCGCATTAAAAAGAAAAGGCATGAATGAGACCGTTGTTACGGAAGAGACTACGTTTGAAGCGGATGGAATGACATTTACAATTTATCCTGCTCTTTCCAAAACCTATGCTGAAGATGTCAGCAACAACTCATCACTAGCGGTAAAGGTCACCAATGGCAATAAATCCATTCTATTTACGGGTGATGCGCTTGAAGAGCGAATAGATGAGCTTGTTAAGACAGACGGGCTTGAGTGCGATATCCTGAAGGTACCGCATCACGGCAGATATAAAGCCAATATCAAGCAGCTTGTCGATCATGTTAAGCCCGAGTATGCGGTGATCACTTCAAGTAAAGGCGATCCGGCCGCTCCGGAAGTAGTTGATGCGCTTGAGCAGGCAGGTGCCAAGATATATTACACAAGAGATGATCCGATCACGTTCACGATAACGGCGGACAACATAGAAGTTTCGCGATAAATAAGGCGTTTTTTACAAAGCATGTCAGTATGTATTTACATAACTGACATGCTTTTTCTTTGGAAGGATTTTACTTCCATTTTTATCTTAAAAATAGTAGAATTATAGCGTTATGGATTTGTTTGAATATATGCGCGAAAACAACATGGAAAAAGAGTCTCCGCTTGCCGCAAGAATGCGCCCCAGAACCCTTGACGAAGTCGTGGGACAGCAGCACATTATTGCCAAAGACAAGCTTCTTTATCGAGCTATTTCTGCAGATAAACTTAGTTCCATAATTCTTTACGGTCCTCCCGGAACGGGAAAGACCACTCTGGCCAAGGTCATCGCCAATACGACCAAGGCGGAATTTACCCAGATAAATGCCACCATAGCCGGCAAGAAAGACATGGAAGAGGTGGTAAAAAAGGCCAAGGACAACCTTGGCATGTATGGCAAGAAGACCATACTCTTCATAGACGAGATACACAGATTCAACAAGGGGCAGCAGGACTACCTTCTTCCGTTTGTTGAGGACGGCACAGTGATACTGATTGGCGCCACAACCGAGAACCCCTACTTTGAGGTAAACGGGGCTCTTATATCAAGATCTGTTATCTTTGAGCTTAAACCGCTTACGGCAGACGACATCAAGACACTGCTTAACAGGGCAGTTACCGATACAGAGCGCGGAATGGGCAGCTACAAGGCTGTACTTGAGCCGGACGCTGCGGATTTCTTGGCGGATCTTGCAGACGGAGATGCAAGACATGCGCTTAACGCCATAGAACTTGGTATTATGACCACCGAGCGAAGCGAGGACGGTCTTATACATATAACCAAAGAAGTTGCGGAAGAATGTATTCAGAAGAAGGTCGCCAGATATGATAAAGACGGCGACAATCACTACGACACGATATCGGCCTTCATCAAGAGTATGAGGGGGTCCGACCCGGATGCGGCTGTTTACTATCTTGCACGTATGCTTAACGCGGGAGAAGATCCCAAGTTTATCGTAAGACGTATGATGGTCTGTGCTTCCGAGGACGTCGGCAATGCCGATCCGCAGGCACTTCAGGTGGCAGTTGCAGCTTCGCTTGCAGTTGAGAGGCTCGGTATGCCCGAAGCCCGCATCACTCTTGCACAGGCGGCCAGCTATATCGCTACGGCACCTAAGAGTAACGCATCCATCATGGCAATAGACAATGCGATGGCGATGGTCAGGGATACCGGTAATCTTCCGATACCTCCGCACCTTCAGGATGCTCATTACAAATCGGCAGCCAAGCTTGGGCACGGAATAGGTTACAAATATGCCCATGATTATCCCGGCAACTATGTCGAGCAGCAATATCTTCCCTACGAGCTTAACGGCAAAGAGTTCTACAGCCCGTCAGGGAACGGATATGAGAACAAGATAAAAGAACATATGAAAAAATTAAAAGGACAAGGAAAAAAGACGGATTCATGAAAAAGAAAAAACGCAGAATGCGTACAGGGAAAAGAGCCCGCCGGAATAGAAGATTGGTAATCCTGACAGGTTTAGCTGCACTGGCTGCGTTTGCTTTTGTTGTAGTTATGATTGCTGCTTTTGTCATCAACTTAAGGAAAAACAAGGATGAACAGGTGGCGGAATCTATATTTGAGGCATCTTTGGAAGAGCACGAGACCAGACAGGTCGAGTATGTTCATTCATCTATAGTAAAAGATATTGTGGAAGCGGGTAAGTCTGTTTCCAAGGCACTTTCCGACAGACCTGCCACGGTTGAGATGACTCCCGAAAATACCGCGGAGTTTGCCAAGATCGCAAGCTGCAGTATCGGTGAAGGCGGTAAGGTCGAAGTTGCCGTTACATCTGAGGGAATTCCCAAGAGTGATGATAAATACTATTATCTTTTTGAACAGGCAACCTATGATGATGAGTTTTCATCAGAGCTTGAGCCTATTTCCAAGATATATAAGGGTGACGATACATCTTTTTCCATAGACCTTAAAAAGGGTGCGCCCGATTCAAGACTCTATTCCAAATTCAGAGTCGGAGTTAAGGTTGACGGACAGTTCGTCAGCATCAGCCATCCCAAATATATAAACAATCCCGGAGCATGTGCGAGCGGTAACTATGGCGGAATGTCGCACAATTCCATAAAGGGACTGCTTCCGTATCCGCTGAGACTTTCGGAGCTTGCGGATCTCGGAGTCAATTATTGTTCGTACAACATACCGCTTTCTCATATTCTTACCACATCGGGCGGAATTGAGTATTCCTATGGCGGTGTTACTTATCATTTTAATGCACAGGTCATGAACAATTACGACGACCTGTTCAAGAAGCTCAACAGCATGGGAATCGATATAGCGGCCATCATCCTTAATGATGCCAGCACATCGGCGTTCCCCGAGATAACACATCCAAGCGCAAGAGGCGGATCTACAGCTCCGTATTTTATGTTTAACGCATCCGATGAGAGAGGCGTTAAGGCTTGTGCGGCGATCGGAAGCTTTTTGGCGAGCAGATACTCGGGCTCGGGACATGGCAATGTCAGCATGTGGATTATCGGAAACGAGGTCAACGCAAGAAAAGAATATAACTACATGCAGCATGTGGATGTAGGTACTTACACAGCTGCTTATACAAGGGCGTACAGAGTCTTTTACAATGCAATAAAGAGTCATAACGCCGGAGCTAAGGTTTACATCCCGATAGATCAGAGATGGACATACAACACCGAAAAAACGGGTGACTACGATGCCAAGGATGTTCTTGATATCTTTTCATCATCCATTTCGGAATACGGAAATATCGATTGGGGACTTGCGGCCCATCCGTACTCTTTCCCCAACGGAAACACCGCATTTTGGAATCCGTCCAAGTATGTCAATCATTCGGAATCAACTCCATGTATTACTATGGAGAACATAGAGGTTCTTACCGGATATATGCAAAAAGAGCATATGCTCGATACTCAGGGTAGAGTCAGATCGATCATCCTTAGTGAGGTCGGTTATTCTTCGACATCCGGAGAAGCTGTTCAGGCAGCGGCCTTTGCTTATGCATATACCAAGATGGTGCAAAACGGTCATATTGATGCGCTCATGCTTTCAAGACAGGTGGATGCCGGAGATGAGATCGCAGCACTCGGCCTTGCCCTCGGTCTTGAGAATACCGGCGGCGGACACAAGATGATCTACAATGTATTCAAATACATAGATACCGATAAGCGAAACGAGGTAGTGGCATTCGCTTATGATATAGTAGGAAAAACGTTCTAGAGGAGAAGACATTATGAACAACGCAGAAAAAGCACTTAAGATGCATGAAGAATGGAATGGAAAGCTTGAGATATTATCCAAAGCAAAAGTTAATTCAAAAGAGGATCTTGCAATAGCATACACACCCGGTGTTGCAGAGCCTTGTAAGCTTATCGCAGAGGATAAGAGTCTTGCTTACAAATATACGATAAAATCCAATACCATCGCTGTAGTATCAGACGGAAGTGCGGTTTTGGGACTTGGAAACATCGGACCTTACGCAGCAATGCCCGTTATGGAAGGAAAGGCAGTTCTCTTTAAGGAATTCGGCGGAGTTAACGCTGTTCCGATCTGCCTCGACACACAGGATACAGAGGAGATCATCAAGGCCGTTACTTACCTTGCTCCCGGCTTTGGCGGAATCAATCTTGAGGATATTTCTGCACCGAGATGCTTTGAAATAGAAGAAAGACTTAAAGAAAAACTCGACATTCCCGTATTCCACGACGATCAGCACGGAACAGCCATCGTTGTTCTTGCGGGTATCATCAACGGACTTAAGGTAGTAGGTAAGAAAAAGGAAGACTGCAAGGTTGTTGTAAACGGAGCGGGAAGCGCAGGAATCGCGATCACAAAGCTCCTTCTTCGCTACGGCTTTAAGAACGTTACAATGTGTGATAAGTCAGGTATCCTTCATAAGAAATCAGCTGATCTTAACTGGATGCAGGAGAAGATGATGGGTGTTACGAATCCCGATCAGCAGACGGGAAGCCTTGCGGATGCACTTAAGGGAGCTGATGTATTTGTCGGCGTTTCCGCACCCGGTATCGTGACCAAAGAGATGGCTCAGGGAATGAACAAGGATGCTATCATGTTTGCCATGGCCAATCCCGTTCCCGAGATCATGCCGGACCTTGCCAAGGAAGCAGGAATCAGAGTTATCGGAACAGGAAGAAGTGATTTCCCCAACCAGGTAAACAACGTTCTTGTATTCCCCGGAATCTTCCGCGGAGCGCTCGAAGGAGGAGCAAAGCAGATCACCGAAGAGATGAAGCTTGCGGCAGCAGAAGCCCTTGCCGGTCTTGTTGCGGAAGATGAACTCTCTGATGTGAACATTCTCCCCGCAGCGTTCGATCCCAGAGTTGCGGATGTTATTTCAGCAGCAGTTAAGGCACATATTTAATTTGGAGGCATCACTGTGAGTTCACAGTATCTTACTTTATATAAGATGATAGTTCTGTACATGCTAAAGCGCTGCGATGTACCGCTTAGCAAGGCACAGATATACGATTTTATCTTAGAGAACGAATACACTACATTTCTGACACTGCAAGAGGTCTTTTCCGAGCTTGCGGTGTCAAAGCTCATTATAGAAAAGACGGTAGCAAACAGAACCTTCCTTGAGATCACATCTGAGGGAGATGAGACGCTTAAGTTTTTCGGAAACAGGATCAATCCTTCAATCAGGCAGCAGATAGATGAGTATCTTCGTGCCAACAGTATGAAGCTTAGAAACGAAGCTTCCATACTTGCGGATTACAGGAAAACAGGCGACAACGAATACACAGCTCACCTTGTTGCAAGAGAGAACGGGCAGGACATAGTTGAGCTAAACTTCCCTGTCCCTACGGAAGAGATCGCACAGAGTATCTGCAACAACTGGCAGGAAAAGAATCAGGAGATTTATCAGTTCCTTGTTTCACAACTTATGCTGTGAATAAGTCTTACCAAAAATAAGCATAAAATAACAAGTACATACATTCATAATTAAATGCCATGAGACTAGAATAATTCATATAAGAGATTATATGGGAGGTCCATGGCATGAAGTATGGCTATTTTGACAACGATAATAAAGAATATGTGATCGACAGGATTGACCTGCCGACATCCTGGACAAATTATCTCGGCGTCGAGAAATTTGCCACAGTCATAAATCATACGGCCGGCGGCTATTCATTCTACGATAGCCCCGAGTATCACAGAATCAGTAGATTTCACGGAAACAGCATTCCGATGGACAGACCGGGATATTATGTATATCTCAGGGATGCCGATTCTTCCGACTATTTCACAATTTCATGGCAGCCTGTAGCAAAGGCGCTTGATAAAGCTAAATATACCTGCAGACACGGCTTATCATATACCGTTTATGAGTGTGAATATGACGGGCTTAAGTGTTCTCAGAAGATGAGCGTTCCGTTATCCGAGAACGTTCTTTTATGGGACGTCAGGGTAAAAAACACTGAGAATAAGGTCAGAAACCTTTCTATATTTTCATATCTTGAATTCTCATTCCATTCAATAGCAATTGATAATCAGAATTTCCAGATGAGCTTGTACTGCGCGGGCGCTTCATATGAAGACGGAATAATAGAAGAAGATCTTCATTATGAGCCTGACGGATTCCAGTACTTTGCTTCAAACTTCGACCCCGACGGATATGACTGCGAAAGAGATGTTTTCCTCGGAATGTATCACACAGAAGATAATCCCGTGGCAGTCGAGACAGGTAAGTGTTCATCTTCGGAGCAAAAGGGCGGAAATCACTGCGGAAGTCTTCAAAAGAACTTTAGCCTTAATCCCGGAGAAGAAGTAAGATTTATCTTCATGCTCGGAGAAGGCGACAGGAGCGAAGGAAAAAGAGTAAAAGAAAAATACAGCGATCTTGCCAATGTAGACAGAGCATACGAAGAACTCGCAGAGTATTGGGATAAGAAAATATCCAAGCTTGTTATCGATACTCCGAGCGAAGGCATGAACACAATGATAAATACATGGACTTTGTATCAGTCCGAGATCAACGTTATGTTCTCAAGATTTGCTTCGTTTATAGAGCTTGGCGGAAGAACGGGACTTGGTTACAGAGACACCGCTCAGGATGCTATGACGATCCCGCATTCCAATCCCGAGAAATGTAAAGAGAGAATAATGCAGCTCTTAAACGGCCTTGTTTCCGAAGGCTACGGACTGCATCTTTTTGATCCCGCATGGTTTGAAGAAGAACCCGAATCCGATGGATTTAAGTCACCGACGGTTATTCCGGTATCTGCAAGCGACAGAGTTCACTCCAAGGAAGACGCCTGCGCGGATGACGCCCTCTGGCTTGTTCCCGCAATTACAGAGTACATAAAAGAGACGGGAGATCTCGGATTTGCCGACATGGTACTTCCGTACGCGGACGGCCCCGAGGGAACAGTATATGAACACATGAAAAAGATCCTTGATTTTTCCGAAGGAGAAGTCGGTCAAAACGGCGTGTGCAAGGGACTTAGAGCAGACTGGAACGACTGCCTTAACCTCGGCGGCGGAGAGAGTGCAATGGTAAGCTTCCTTCATCACTGGGCACTTACTCATTTCATAGAGCTTGCGAATAAACTCGGAAAAAGCGAAGATGCAGAGCATTACGGCAAAGTAGCCGATAAGCTTAAGGTATTAAGTAACGAAGTCCTCTGGGATGAAGAGTGGTTTATAAGAGGTATAACCAAGAACGGTAAGAAGATCGGAACCTCCAAGGACGAAGAAGGAAGAGTACACCTTGAGTCCAACGCCTGGGCGGTTCTTTCAGGAGCTGCAACGGGAGCCAAGGCTTTAAAGGCAATGGAAGCTGTTGATAAATATCTTTTTACCGAGTGGGGAATCCTGCTCAACACACCTCCGTATACCAAGATAGATCCTTCAATCGGATTTATCACCAAGGTGTTCCCGGGACTTAAAGAAAACTCATCGGTATTTTCTCATCCCAATCCTTGGGCATGGGCAGCCGAGTGCGTTCTCGGAAACGGAAACACCGCAATGAAATTCTATGATGCGCTCTGTCCTTATTATCAGAACGACAAGATAGAGACAAGAGAGGCCGAGCCTTATTCATATTGCCAGTTCATCATGGGACCTTCACATAAACAGTTCGGAAGAGCGAGACATCCGTTTATGACGGGCTCCGGCGGATGGTCATATTTCTCGGCAACAAGATATATTCTGGGAATCAGACCATCGTACGATGAGCTTGTGATTGATCCTTGCATACCCGATATCTGGGCAGGCTTTAAGGTTGAAAGGATCTGGCGCGGAGCAAAATATTCGATAGAGATAACAAATCCCGACCATGTTCAAAAGGGAGTTAAAAAGATCATATTTGACGGCGAAGAAGTGGATAAGATACCTGCTTGCGAGGCGGGCACCGACCACAACGTCAAAGTTGTAATGGGTTAATTATGAGGAGGATGATAAAATGATCAAATTCGGTACAGGCGGATGGCGAGCCATCATAGGTGATGAGTTCATAAGAAGTAATATAGAGCTTCTTGCTAAAGCCCTTGCAACCAAGATGAAAGACGAAGGCGTTGCATCAAAAGGAATAGTAATAGGATATGACAGGAGATTTCTTTCAAAAGAAGCAATGCAGTGGTCAGCAAGAGTTTTTGCAAAGGAAGGGATAAAGGCTTATCTCATAAACAAGTCTGTTCCCACACCCGTAGTTATGTTCTATGTTATGAAGCATGAACTTTCTTACGGAATGATGGTAACCGCGAGCCACAACCCCGCTCTTTATAACGGTATAAAAGTATTTACCGCAGGCGGAAGGGATGCTGATGAGATCCAGACAGCACAGATAGAGGAGTACATCAAGAAAGTCGAGACAGGTGATCCCGTCGAATATATGGAATATGATGAAGCCAAAGAGGCGGGACTTATTAACGAGATCTATCCTCTTAACGAATACATCGACAGCATAATATCAAGAATAGATATGGATGCCATCAAGGAAAAGAGCCTTCGAGTAGTTCTTGATCCTATGTACGGCGTAAGTGAGACGTCTCTTCGAATAACTCTTCAGACAGCAAGATGCGAAGTTGAGACCATTCACGACAGACATGATACTCTTTTTGGAGGTAAGCTTCCCGCTCCTACCGCAGCTACGCTTCATCAGCTTCAGAACGTTGTTGTGGACGGACACTACGATATAGGAATCGCAACCGACGGAGACGCCGACAGGATCGGTGTCATCGACGATAAGGGCAGATTCCTTCACCCCAATGAGATAATGGCTCTTTTGTATTATTATCTCGAAGAGTTCAAAGGCTGGAAGGGTCCTGTTGTAAGAAATGTCTGCACAACGCACATCCTTGACAGAATGGCTGAAGAATACGGCGAAAAGTGCTACGAGGTTCCCGTTGGATTTAAGCATATCTCGGCCAAAATGAATGAGACGGATGCCGTTATCGGCGGAGAGTCATCGGGAGGCCTTACAGTACGCGGACATATCAAGGGAAAAGACGGAGTGTATGCCGCAATGCTTCTTGTTGAAATGATCGCAGTTACCGGTAAGAAGATGTCAGAGATCATAGAGGACCTTGAGGAAAAATATGGAAAGATCGCAATGGAAGAGAATGACTACCACTTCACTCAGGAGAAAAAGGAAGAGATCATGGACAGACTCCTTATCAAAAAAGAACTTCCTGAATTTTCCTTTGATGTGGATAAGGTAAGCTATCTTGACGGCAGCAAGGTTTACTTTAAAAACGGAGGTTGGATAATAGCGAGATTTTCAGGTACGGAGCCGCTTTTAAGGATCTATTCCGAGATGCCGAATACCGAAGATGCCAAGAAGCTTTGCAAATTATATGAGGAGTTTTTGGAACTTAAACATGAACAATAAAAAACTGTTTGATACCTTATACAAGGATTTCCTATCGACCGAAAATCTGGCAAATATATCATCTGACAAAACCTATGAAGAGATGACACTTATGCTGGATTCCTATGAGGAAAACAAAGAATTATACATCCCCGAAAATATAGTATATGATTATTATAAAGGAGATTTTGAAACCTTCTTAAAAGCAGTAAGAGAGGTTGATGAATCTTGGGCTGACATATACAAGCCCACTGACAGGATTTACTGTGGTTTCTGCGGGGGCAGAGTTGTCAGCTTTTGTATGATCGAAGATATGGGAATGTATGAGGAAGACGGTATTACCTACAAGGTTGGAGGTCCCGGCTGTGTCGGAACGATCCCGGAATTCAGGAAAAAGGGAATCGGTCTTAAGATGATCGATAAAGCAACCGTGATACTTAAGGAGCTTGGCTATGATATAAGCTATGTTCACTACACGGGAGTTGCACCCTGGTATTCCAAGCTTGGGTATAAGACCGTACTTAAGTGGAACAAAGAGGGTAAATGGGAAAGCGTGAGGGGTTAAGAAAAAAGAAGAGAGGCTTGTTTAGGGGTAAGCTTGGCTTATCCTCTTTACAGCGCTCTCTTTTTCTTATATTCATGGCATCGTGGATACTTCCGATCGCGGTGCTGTCTGCATTTATCTTTATCCAATATCAGGATGCATATGTAAAAAGAACCGAAAGAGAAATGGCAAATGAAGCCAAAGTCTCAGCGGTACTCATAAAATCTCAGATTGACGATGCAAGCTACAAGCTGCATAAAGAGTCGGTCGGAGGTGAGTGGGAGAGGCGCTCGCGAAATGAGAAATTCCTTGTCTGGGCAAGGTCCGAGCTAAACAGGAAATTCTATATGGACGGGCACTATTCCTGTGTTGCGCTCTACTATGAAGACGGTGAATCACCGAGTGCTTATGTCGGAAAGAACGGCTACGAATATGATAAGTACGTAGAATATATAGAGCCGGTGATCAAGGATAAGATCGAAAAAAAAGAAAAGGGAACCAAGGTGGTCGTTGCCAATAACAGGATATACCTTGTTCAGAATCTTTTTTATTCCGCTTATGACAGGCGCTACGCCACGATAGTTGCGGGGCTCGATAAGCAAAAGCTCTTTGCGGATATTCCGATAGATACATCCAGCGCCATCTATATTTCTTTTGACGATGAAAAAGAATTTATTACTTATAGGGATTCGGATAAAGAAATCGAAGAAGATAAGAAGGAAGTGCTTGAGTATCTTTCTTCCGGAAAAGATATCTATAGGAGAAACTTCAATATAATACCTTATTTCAGAAGGTACTATGAGGGCTACAGGTGTGCTACCGGCAGTATGTACTATCAGATGCAGTTCTTTTATCTTCAGAATTCAAAAGATCTGTATTATGAGCTTTTTAGGATCAACATCATCGTATTTATCACGATAATAGGAATGATACCGATCATGCTGCTTTCCTATTATTATATGAAAAAGAATACCGAGTATACCCAGAAGATGATGACGAAAGATGCGCAGATAGCGGCACTTCAGGCGCAGATCAATCCTCATTTTCTTAATAATACTTTGGAGATGATGAACTGGCAGGCGAGAATGTCGGGAGATGTGGAAGTCAGCAAGATGATAGAATCGCTGGCAACTGTCCTTGATTCGGGCATCAACAGAGACAACGATACGCTTGTGCGGCTGGCCGATGAGCTCAGGTGCGGAGATGCTTTCCTTTACATCATGAGCATGAGATTCGGAGAAAGACTTAAGGTTGAAAAGCTCATAGACAGCACGACGCTTGGAACTTACGTGCCGCAGCTTATATTACAGCCGATACTTGAAAATGCCATCAAACACGGTGTTGAGAGCGTCAACAGAGGTACCGTGTGGCTCAATATTTTTGAAGAAAACGATGAACTTATAATAGATGTTATCAACAGCGGAAAAGATATTTCGGATGAGGAAGTGGACAGGATCAGAAAGATCATAAGCGGAGAGCTCAAGCTTAAAAAGAGCGAACCGGGAACACATACCTCCATCGGTATCTACAACGTGAACAAGAGAATAGAGCTGATCTTTGGGGAAGAGTACGGACTGAGCGTTAACAAGTCCGGCGAGAACAAAATGCAATTCAGAATGGTCATGCCTATAAGAAAAGAGGGATGAGATGAAGAAAGTTGTCATCATAGATGATGAGCCCATAATCGTACAGGGGTTGTCAAAAAGTGTAGATTGGGCCAAATACGGCTGCGAAGTGGTAGGAACCGCGGGAGACGGAGTCGAGGGAAAAAGAATTATCGAAGAGCTACATCCGGATATTCTTTTCCTTGATATCTGTATGCCGCAGATGGACGGCCTTACCATGATCGCGGGACTTAAGTCGGAATACTCGGATATGCAGATCGCTATTCTTACGGGCTTTAGAGATTTTGAATATGCGCAGAAAGCGATCAATCTCGGGGTGTCCAGGTTTTTGTTAAAGCCGTCCAATATGGATGAGATAAATGAAGCCATAGCTCATATGGTCGAAAGATCGGATAAGATAAAAGGAACAAGCAGTGACGTTCCTGAAGACGGAGAGTCGGAAGAGGCGGTAGCCGATAACTTCATCGTTAGAAATGCACTCAGCTACATAGAAGAACATTATAACGAGAAGATTCTTTTGTCCGATGTCGCAGACAAGGTCTATGTGAGCCAGTGGCATTTGAGTAAGCTTCTTAATAAGGAGACGGGGAAGAATTTCTCCGAGATACTTAATACCGTTCGTATCAAGAAGGCTTCCGAGCTGTTAAAAGATCCTTCTAAGCGAATAAGCGATGTTGCGGAGGAAGTCGGATTCTTGGATGTGGCCCATTTTTCGAGGGTTTTCAAGAAGGTAAAAGGCATATCCGCAAACGAATACAGAAATCACACAAAATAGTACAAAAATGAACAAAATGGTGCCGTGACTTAGGGATTTGCAGACTCTACAATATTCTTAGAGAAGTAAAAAAGGGGGCTGCAAATGTCTAAGACTAAGAAACGAGCAAGTCTAAAGAAAACTATATTTCTGACAAGCATGGTCTTGCCGGGAGCAATCTGGTTTTTTTTCTTAAGATATCTTCCAATGGCGGGAATTGTTCTCGCGTTCAAGAACTATAAAGTTTATCCCAAAAATCCAACATTCTGGAATAATCTTATGCATTCTGCGTGGTCAGGTTTAAAGAACTTCGAGTTTTTATTCGCCACAACGGATTCCTGGATATATATCAGAAACACTATCTGTTATAACGTTGTATGGATCGCATTGGGTCTGGTGATCGCAGTGGCTTTTGCCATCATGCTGCATGAGCTTACCAATAAGTTTGTTGCAAAGACATATCAGACACTAATGTTTTTCCCATATTTCTTAAGCTGGGTTGTAGCAAGTTATTTCCTGCTTGCATTCCTTGATCCCACAAAGGGACTTATCGATCATTTCCTTATGACCAAAGGTCTTGAGAAGATAGACTGGTACAATACGCCGAAGTATTGGCCGTTTATCCTGACGATATGTAATCTTTGGAAGAATATAGGATATTCATCAATCCTGTATCTGGCAGCCATAACCGGAATCGATACGACGCAGTACGAAGCGGCGGCTATCGACGGAGCTACCAAGTGGCAGCAGATATTCTACGTGACAATTCCTAACTTAAGACCGATGATCTGCATTCTTCTTATCATGAATGTCGGCAAGATCTTCAATTCCGATTTTGGTCTGTTCTACACGGTACCTCTTAATTCGGGATCTCTTTTCTCGGCGACGCAGGTTATCGATACCTATATTTACAGAGTTTTGACGGCAACCAATAATATCGGAATGTCGACGGCGGGAGGTCTTTTGCAAAATGCCGTAGGCTTCGTGTGCATTATGTTTGCCAATAAGGTGGTAAAAAAGATTGATGAGGACAGCGCACTGTTCTAAGGAGGATATATGGCTAACGTTAAGACTAAAAGAAGAAGGATAAATTCCATATCCGTTCCGGCAGAAATAATATGCCATATCGTGCTTATTCTGTTCTGTCTCTTGTGTATCGTGCCGTTTGTATTTGTTGTGATAATTTCTTTTACATCGCAGGAGAGCATAAGAGCGATAGGATATTCGTTTATTCCCAAGACAACGTCGCTGGAAGCATACAACTATGTTATGAAGCTCGGAGATCAGCTTTGGAGATCGTATTTTAACAGCTTCTTTATAACCATCGTCGGAACAATACTTACGATGCTGGTTACGATCCTATACTCTTACGGGCTTTACAGAAAGGATTTCAAATTCCGAAAGTTCTTTACCTTCTGGGCGTTCTTTACAATGCTCTTCGGAGGCGGCCTTGCACCTACATACGTTGTTTGTAAGACGGTTCTTGGACTTTCAGACAGCTACTGGGCAGTAATAATCCCGATGCTCCTTAATCCGTTCAACATCATTGTTATGAGGACTTTTTTCCAGAGTTCGATTCCGGAGGAACTCATAGATGCAGCGGCAATCGACGGAGCAGGAGAGTATACGACACTGTTTAAGATCATTATTCCCATTTCCAAACCGGGAATAGCAACGGTCGGTTTGTTATCGGCACTGGCGTATTGGAACGAGTGGTTCATTCCAATGCTTTATATAAGAGAAGCCAAGTTCTTCCCGCTTCAGTATCTGCTTATGCAGATGCAGACCAAGGTGGATTTCCTTGTGAAGAACTCATCCATGATCGGCGCGGAGGCGAGCAATATCGTAAGCGACCTTCCGTCAGATTCACTCAGGATGGCACTGGTTGTTCTTATCGTGGTTCCGATTGCTTGTGCGTATCCTTTTTTCCAGAGATACATTGTTTCGGGACTTACGATCGGTTCGGTAAAAGGATGATGTTAATGATGCACGAGACGTGCTTTAAAAAAAGGAGGGTTATATGAAGAAGAAACTAATGGCAGTATTGTTATCATGTACTATGGTACTGGCTGCAGTCGGATGTGGGGCTTCAGGAGGTGCAACACAAAGTTCGGGTGACGCAGGAGAGGCAGCTCCGGCAGCGGAAGCAGCAGAGCCGGCGGCAGCACCTGAGGAGATTGATGTAGCTTCTCTTGATCCCGTTACTCTTAAGATGTACTTCCACGGAAGTAACGTAACCGATGACAGCAAGGTGCTGGAAGAGGTTAACGCATATCTTAAAGACAAGATCAATGTTACTCTTGAGCCCATCTGGGGTACATGGGGTGATTTCGATCAGAATGCGGTGCTTGCGCTTCAGGGTGGAGACGATATTGATATTTACTTTACATGCTCTTGGAGTGCCGATGAGTACAACAAGTTTGCAAGAGACGGTTACTGGGTAAGACTTGATAATCCCGAGAACAACCTGATCGAGAAGTACGGACAGGATCTTTGGAAGCTCCTTCCCGAAGTTCTTATCAACGGTGCTACTATCAACGGTTCAGACGGATACGGCGTTTATGCTGTTCCCGGATACAAGGATATCGCTACTCAGAACTGCTGGGATGTTAACGTAGATCTTTTGGAGAAATACGGATACACACTCGATGATATCAAGAATACCGACTACTACGGATTCGAAGAAATCCTTAAGAAGGTAAAAGAAGGCGAAGGAAACGACTTCTATCCTCTTCTTATCGAGGGTGCGGTTCTTGAGAGAATGGTAGACAATACTATCATCGTTACGGGTGACAGCGCAACAGGTAACTTCATGTCATACTATCTTGATCCTACAGACGTTTCAAAGCCCGGCAAGTACGGCAACAAGCTTGTAAACAAGTTTGAGACAGAGGAATTCAAGAAGTTCGTAGATCAGACAAGAAAGTATTATCTTGAAGGCTTCATCGATCCTGCAATGGGTAACAAGAATCAGGCCAACGATACAAGAACAAACAAACAGCTTTCAGGTGAGTACCTCATCGGTACACAGTCATATTCACTCGGATATGAGCTTCAGGCTTCACAGGAGAGAGGAATCCACGTAGAGATGGTTCCTTGCACAGACGCTTATGTTGATACAACATCTTCACAGGGCGCTATGATGGCTATCTCAACAGCTTCCAAGAATCCCGACAGAGCTATGATGTTCCTTAATCTCTTAAATACAGATCCTACACTTATGACACTTCTTAACTATGGTGTACAGGATATTCACTATACCAAGAATGATGACGGAACAATCACATTCACAGATAAGAGAGCTGATTATCAGCCTTGGACAAACGGTGTCGGCAACGTAACAATCCTTCCTCCTACAGATGCTCAGGGCACAGATTTCTGGGATGGATTTAAGTCATACTACGGAGCAGCAAAAGAGATTCCTATTCTCGGATATGCTTATGATTCTTCACAGGTAGAGGCACAGATGGGTGCCGTAGCCAACGTGGTTGATGAGTATATGCTTTCACTTTGCACAGGAACGGTTGATCCCGACGAGAAGCTTCCTGAGTTCCTTAAGAAGCTTAAAGATAATGGAATCGATGGAATAATCGATGACGCAAACAGCCAGCTTGATACATTTATGGCAGCTAAGGGGCAGTAAGCAAGAATTGACGCTTTAATGATATACGAATTGCTCCACAGCTAAAGCTGTTCGCGCAATTCTTCAAGCGTTCGGAAACCGCTAATTTACTTCGTAAATTGCTATTTTCTCATACTTGTTAGGGTCGTAAATTAAAAACAGTCCACTTTCATGCGAGCATGAAGTGGACTGTTTTAATTACGACACCTATATCATTAAAGCTGCTGACGGGAATCGAACCCGTGACCTCCGCACTACCAATGCGACGCACTACCGACTGTGCTACAACAGCTTGGGACTCATCAGAGCCACGAACATTATTGTAGCAATAGAATATAGGCTTGTCAATTGAAAAATGGGTGGACCGTAAGCTTTGGTCCACCCATCATTTTATACGTCTGTTCCTATTACTGACATGTAGTAAGAATAAAGGTTCTTGTAAGTTGAACGGTTGTAATGAAGCCCGTCTGAAGCAGAGAATCCGTTCTGCTTAAGGAATGAATATCCATCGATCCACTTGATACGAGGATCAAGCTCTGCCTGAAGCCTTGCATTGAATTTCTCGATCTGATCGTTAGATACTGTAGAGCAGTCGCCTACGGGAGTTACCGCAGCGTAGTAAACCGTAATACCCTGTGCTTCCCATGCATCAATGTTGCTGTTTACAAGCTTGATGTACTTGGAAGCGTTGGCAAGGTCATTGACACCGAAGTTGATGACCATTGTTGTGCCCGCGCCGGCGCTTGCCTGAATCTGAGGCATTGCTGTGTTCTTAAACCAGTAGTAGCCCTCGCCGACCTTGGCTACATAAGCTTTTTCATTGGAACCTACAGCCATCTGAAGCTGTACTGTTCTTGAATCACCCACAAAAAGATAGGGGATACCGGGAATATCCTGTGACACGTAGTTACTTATTATATATGCAACAGTGCCGTTGTAATCAATCTCATACCAACCGTTGTCGGTTGTTCCGGTAACAGAAACACAATTACCCCAACCGAGTTTACCGATCGGATTGTATTCTGTACCCGCTCCGTCGCGTACGTTGATGGTCTCGGTGACGTACATGGTAACGGGAGTTTCAAATTTAGTGACCGCAAAAGGAGTAGATACTGCATAAGCTGCTGCATCTTCAGGCTGTGCCTGTCCTTCGGGGTTCGTTTCAGGTGCGGCTACCTCTAAAGGAGCCGGTGCAACTTCGGAAGCGGTGTCAGGGTTTTCTTCTGCAATACATACTGTTCCGCTTGCCAGAAATCCTAAAGCGAATATCATGGCAAATGCTGCTACAAAGGGGCTTTTCACTATTAAGTTGTTTGTTTTTTCGATAGTTTTTTTCTTCATAACATTAAATTCCATAATTCCTATGCATTTTACATGATGATCATTTTGATGTCAAATTTGACTGAAAAGTATCAAACTCTTATAATAAATCAGTTGAATAAAAGGTAATCGAATAGGAGATATTATGTGCGGAATTATCGGTTATATTGGTAAGAGAAGTACCAAAGAGATACTTCTTGATTCACTTGAGCTTTTGGAATATAGAGGATATGACAGTGCGGGAATAGCTCTTTTCCCCGGTGAGGCTGATGCGCCTTTCGTTAAGAAGGTTGCGGGCCGTGTATCCAAGTTAAGAGAGATCACTGCCGGAGATACGGAAGAGGCATGCGCAGGTATCGGACATACACGTTGGGCTACACACGGCGGCGTCAGCGATGCTAATGCTCACCCTCACAATCAGGGAAGAGTAACTCTCGTGCACAACGGAATTATAGAGAACTACAAAGAGCTTATTAAGGAATACAATCTTAAGGATAAGCTCGTTTCAGAGACAGATACAGAGGTAGCTGCTGCGATTATGGATCATTTCTATGACGGAGATGCAGAGAAGGCTATCAGATCAACGATCAGCGTTTTAAAGGGAACATTTGCTTTTGCGGTTCTTTTTGCTGATCAGCCGGGCAAGATCTATGCGGCTCGTAACGTAAGCCCTATCGTTGTTGCCATGACCGAGCACGGCGCTATGCTTGCTTCGGACGTTGCGGCACTCGGCGTTCATGCCAAGGAGTACGCTTTCCTTCCCGAGTATCACATCGCATGCCTTTCATCCAAGGGTATCGTGGTACACGATGAGAAGAAGCACGAGGTACCTCTTCAGCTTATGACTATCGACTGGGATACCAGTCGTGGCGGAAAAGGCGGATACGCTTTTTATATGGAAAAAGAGATCCACGAGCAGCCCGACGCTATCAGAGACACTATCATGCCTCATATAGTAGACGGAAGAACAACATTTACAGCTGAGGGTATTCCTCATTCTCTTTTCAGAGAAAATCAGAATATTATCGTTATCGCCTGCGGAACTGCCATGCATGCGGGACTTATCGGACAGCAGCTCTTCCATACACTTGCTAACATCCACACCGATGTTGCGGTTGCTTCCGAGTTTACTTATACCAATCCTGTTATCAAGCCCGGAACTCTTGTTATCGCCGTTTCTCAGTCAGGTGAGACAATCGATACTCTCGAGGCTATCAAGTATGCCAAGAAGAGAGGCGCCAAGGTTCTTTCTATAGTTAATGTAAAGGGATCTACAATTGCCGATAACAGTGATTATTGCATTTATACACAGGCAGGTCCTGAGATTGCGGTTGCAAGTACCAAGGCATTTACAAGCCAGATTTCGATATTCTATCTGCTTGCGATTCATACCGCAAGACTTAACGGTATGCTCGAGCCTGAAGAGATGAAGGCTTACCTTGATGAACTTATGACTGTTCCCGATGCTATTGAGCAGATCTTAGAGAAAAAAGAATTTGTAAAGAAGATGACAAACAAGTTCCTTCACGCAGATAACGCATTCATGATCGGTAGAGGTCTTGATTACTCACTTCTTCTTGAGGGATCGCTTAAATTAAAAGAGATCTCATATGTTCATTCAGAGGCATATGCTTCCGGTGAGCTTAAGCACGGAACTATCGCACTTATCACGGACGGAGTACCTGTAGTTGCTCTTGTAACTCAGAGCTTACTTGCATCCAAGGAATACTCCAATATCAGAGAGGTTCAGTCACGTGGTGCCAGCATGATCCTTATTACCAAAGAGTCTCTCTACAAGGATATGAACATCCCCGAGGATGACACATTTATCCTTCCCGAGATGAGCGATATGTTCATGCCGTTCCCTGCGGCTGTTGTAATGCAGCTCATCGCATATTACACATCCTACACCAAGGGCTTTGACGTTGATAAGCCGAGAAACCTCGCTAAGGTTGTTACGGTTGAGTAATAGACAATATTGGATAATATAGATCATATCAAGCCATAAGAGCGTAATATTCACTCTTATGGCTTTTTTAATTAATTAGTTTACTTTCAAATCGTTCTTTAATATAATGATTTTAAAGAACGATTTGAAAGGCGGTGAAACATTATGGAGATTAGTGTTGAATTGCTAAAATCATTATTTGAATTGCATGATGGAGTTATTACAGCTAAAGAACTCGCAGAGGCAGGATTTACTAGAACTCTTCTTTATATATGCTTACTTAACGGGTGGCTGATCAAGGAATCACATGGAAGATATTTATTGGCAGACAATCAACCTGATGAGTTTCGTATGATACAGAACAGATCTGAGAAGTTGATATTTTCACATGGTACGGCGTTATATTTACATGGCTTGTCCGATCGTGTCCCTCATGAACTCGATATAACCGTTCCTCAGGGGGATAATGTCTCTCGTATAAAAAGGGATTATGATAATACAAGATTTCATTATTGCAAGAAAGAAATATGGGGATTGGGGATAACTGAGGTTATCACTCCACAGGGATACACGGTCAAAATATACGATTATGAACGCTGTATCTGTGATCTTATAAAAGATAAAAAATCAGTGGATACCCAGATATATTCACAGGCTATGAGAGAGTATTTTTCCGCGAAATGCAATCCGAGAAAGATTGTAAAATATGCCAGAGAGTTCAATATTGAAGAAAAAGTAAGAACGTACATGGAGGTACTGTAGTGAAAGAAAGGACACCGGAACAACTTAAAGGGCAGGTAAGATCTTTTGCTGCAAAACGTGGATTGATGCCACAGGAAGTACTTCAAATGTTTTTTCTTGAGAGGGTACTTGAAAGATTATCACGATCAAATTATTCAAGAAACTTTATTCTGAAAGGCGGAATGCTGATTTCTTCAATGTTGGGAGTTATGGAACGAACAACAATGGATATGGATACAACGGTTAACGGAATTAGCATGGCTGAGGATGAAATAGCTAAGATAATCAAGGAAATATTGAAGATAGATATCGGTGATGGAATAACATTTGAATTTGAAAATTTCCCTGATCGAAGATTTTGGTAAAAGAAATATCGAGACCACCAAAGAACCAAAGATCAAGTTTTCAAGAACGGATATCGCCATGGCCGTTTTCGGTGCGGCGGTTGTATTGTCAGCTCTTTTGTCAGGGCATATTAAAGAATCCTTCTACGGAGTATCCGGCTTCGGAATGGGCGCTTTGTCGATTACCTTGATGATTCTGTCGTATTTCTATATTTCAAGATTTCTTATAACACCCAAGTGGATATTTCATTTTATTGTGGCAACATCGATATTTCCTATCGCTCTGGCACTTATCAACAGAGCGGGGATAGATCTGCTTAATATGTATGAGCAGGGCACCGATCCCAAGTACAGCCTTTATGTGTCAACGCTGGGCAATTACGGATGGTTTAGCGAATATATGGCTATAATCATTCCGATCGCTATCTATATGCATGTCATGACGGAAAATGTTTTGGAGAGGATACTGTACGGGATTTATTTGATCCTCGCTTTGGCTGCGGCTACTCTTTGCGGAACCAATATGCTTATGATGACTGTGTTTGCGGTTTTTATCCTTGTATTGATCCGCAGATTCTTGACACTGATTTCGGAAAAAGACGCTGTCCGAGCCTTTGTGAAAAAGAGCCTTCCGTGGGCGTTTGTTATCGCTGTGATCGTATATTATGCGTTGGTGTTTTTTGTCAGCGGGCATGATGACATGGCAAACGGCAGAGGTTATATATGGAAGCTGTCCATGGATCTGTACAAAAATTTGCCGTTAAAAGAAAAACTCATTGGAGTTGGGCCGAACCGTTACATGTATGTGCTTAATGATTATCTGGGAACGAGATCCGGATTAAGCACTTTTACGAGCAGATTTAACAATCTGGCACTTACATCCGCGCACAGTGAGTATCTGGATTATCTGATAAATACAGGAATAATAGGGCTTGCGGCTTATATATACATGATCTACACCGTCATGTTCTCTTTTATCAGAGAAGGATTCGGGATAATAAATAAAGAGATAGCCTTTGTTTCAGCTATCTCTTATATGACATATTCTCTGTGTAATTTTTCTATAGTATGTGCTACGCCGATGTTCTTTATATATCTTGCAATGTGTGTGTCCAAAGAGAAATAATGATCTTATTTTGCAAATACCTGTATCTGGTAGCAATTACCGTTGTAATTGGTCAGGAATCCGCTGCCGTAGTATTTCCAGTAAGGCTTAAGCATGTTCTCGCGATGACTGTCACTGTTTACGTATGCTTCAAAGATATATTCAACATATTCGTCGCCGTTTTCGTTTTCAAAATCCCATTCATCCAGGATCTTGGCGATGTTCTCACTTCCGCGCTCATATTTATCCGTAAGTCCAAGCTCTGTATATACTGTCTTGTAGCTCTCTCCGTTTGGTCTTGTATGATCGAAATTAACCGGGAGCTCGCTTAGGCGCACATCGGCTACATCCAGAAGATCATCGTTTAGTTCCAGAGCAGGCAGTCCGTTTTCTTCTCTAAACGAATTAATCTTCTGAAGCATTATAATGTCGTAAATATCAGGTGGATTGGCGCTTTTTGCGTATGCGCTGCCTTCGAATGTTGCGACAAGGTATGTGATCATTAAGAGAGCCGGGATTATTCGTAATGTCTTTTTCATAGCTTACACCTATTTGTGCCTGACTATGATGTTAGCTGACTGTAGTTACGATCCCCATTTACAAACTTTTTTCTTATCCTAGATTAATGATAAGGTCGTTTTTGTACCCAAATCAAATAAATAAATAATAAAAATCTATAAACTTTTTAGACAGGAGAAAAAACGCCGGAAAAGTCAAGACTTGTTATTTGAGGGAGCCTTTGGCATTATTATCTTAGTTGTGTGAAAATTGCGGGTTAGATCCGTGATATATAAAAAGAAACTACACAAAAATCTAGTTAAGTTGGGAGGGACTCATGAATAACGTCATAATCGGACAGTCAGGTGGGCCTACGGCCGCTATCAATGCGTCTGTGGCCGGCGCTTATGTACGCGCCAAGGAACTCGGAGCACCAAAGGTATTCGGTATGCTCCATGGTATTGAAGGTCTTATTAACGGACACATCGTCGATCTGGATAATTACTTGTCGGATACGACCAATGTGGAACTGCTTAAGAGAACGCCTGCAGCGGTTCTCGGAACATGCAGATACAAGCTTCCTGTAGCAAGTAAGAATGAAGCTGACTACATCAAGATCTTCGATGTTCTTGAGAAGAACAATATCGATATGGTTTTCTATATCGGTGGCAACGATTCAATGGATACAATCATGCAGTTGTCGGATTATGCAAAAGAAAAGGGTAAATCTCAGCGTTTTATCGGCATACCCAAGACAATAGACAATGATCTTCCTATCACCGATCATTGCCCCGGCTTTGGTTCTGCAGCCAAATATATAGCGACCAGCGTAAAAGAGCTGATCAGAGACAATCAGGCAGCTGACAAAAGAAATCCTGCAACCGTTATCGTAGAGATCATGGGAAGAAATGCGGGATGGCTTGCGGCAGCAGCATCTTTATCCAAATCTGATGATTGCTCGGGACCCGATGCAATCTTTCTTCCGGAGAGACCTTTTGACATGGACAAGTTCATGGAGCAGATGAAGGAACTCTCTTCCAAAGGTAAGCCCGTACTTATTGTAATTTCAGAGGGAATCAAACTTGCCGACGGCACATATGTGTGCGAGCTCGGTGGCAAAGTTGCAACGGATACATTCGGTCATAAGCAGATGAGCGCAGCTTGTAAGGTACTTGCCGACAAATTAAGCGCAGAGCTTGGTTTACGTACGAGAACCGTTGAGCTCAGTACTCTTCAGAGAGCCGCTTCTCACATGGCATCACTTACAGACGTAAGAGAGGCTTATCAGTGCGGTTACGAAGCTCTTAATGCTGCATTGGCAGGTGAGACCGGCAAGATGATCATCATGAAGAGAGCTATGTATCAAGACTTCGGTAAGGAAGAGTGGAGCAGTGATTGCCCTTACATCTGCACTTACGGAACCTACGACATACACTCTATCGCCAACTGCGAGAAGATGATCCCCGACGAGTGGATAACACCCGACGGATGCGGCCTTACAGAGCAGTTTGACAAGTATGCCCGTCCTCTTATCTTCGGCGAGATGATGCCGATCATTTCAGGCGGACTTCCCAGACACCTTGTTATCGCCGAGGCTGTGTGATATTACCGGTAAATTGAATTACGGATCGAGTTAAGTGTAGAGCTCTGAGGATTATTCCTCAGAGTCTTTTTTCTACCCGGATTATTTGTCTTTCGCAAATCTTAAGAATCTGAACAAGGATTTTTCAAAATTTCGCGTTACAATGATTTCTATCGATTAGATCATTCAGATCAATCATAATTATTTCTCGGCTGTTCGCCGAAGCATTCCACTTTTTGCCGCAAGGCACGGAATATATATTACGCAGCCTCTTTGGGAGGTTCATGTTATAATGGGAGAAAGAAAAATGCAATTGGAACAATATTCGAAAGCCACTCTGGAAACAGCAGTGGGATTAAGGATCATTGATGATTCGTTGTGGAGGCTGGTAGCAGCCAAACAGAACGTATGTCAGGAGATATTAAGGACTCTTCTTGACATGCCAAAATTAAAAGTAGTAAAAGTAAATGTACAGGAAGTAATTCAAAGCCTTCATAGGGAGATTACTATTGATGCGCTCTGCATTTTAGATGACGGATCTATATGTAATATCGAGATGCAAAAAGGTGATGGAAACGATGATATAAAAAGAACCCGTTTTCACGCATCAAGTATAACCGCAAAGTATACTCCTAAAGGAACAGATTTTGAGAATATTCCAAACGTGACCATCCTTTATATAACGCAATATGATGCATTAAAAAATAATCGGACAATAACACATGTATCGCGTTGCATGAATACAAAAAACGGTAAATATGTACCGATAAACGATGGCGAAGATATTGTTTTTGCTAACACGGAAGTAAAAGAAGCCTCCGACAAGTCGGAATTATTGCAGTTAATGCTGCGAAAAGACGCATTCTACAGCGATAAGTTTCCGGCAACAAGCAAAGCAATAAATTATTTTAAAAATACTAAAGGAGGAATGAGTAAAGTGTGCAAATCCGTTGAATTATATGCAGAAAACTACGCTAAGAAATATGCAGAGAATTATGCAAAAGAAGTTGCCAAGGAATACTTTAATAATGGAAGAATAAAGACCATTACTGATTTTTTATCTAATGGCGGATCAAAAGCTGATGCAAAGAAAATGCTCAATGCCTCTGCAAAAGAGATAAAAGAAGCTGAAGCGAGACTTATAAAGTAATTACTAATAATGGTTACGGATTAAATATGATATTGTATATTCTAAAGACTCCAAGGATTGTTCCTCGGAGTCTTTTTATTGGGCAAATAAAGAAACAATAGATGAAAAGTGACATTTAACGTTTATCGTTAAAAAACTTGTCGTTCATAACAAAAACTTGTCGTTCGTCCCATTGATGTTGAAAAACGTTTTCGCACACATTAAGCTTTCCTTGTAAGGATCTAACACCTTACCATAACATTATGGGGGAAGTCAAAACACAATGAACAATTAAGTGTACATGAATAACAAAGTCTCTAACATCATTATTGATATAAGTGGATAAAACCAAAACTACTATAACCTGATTATTATTTTTTATCCATAATGTTATGCCAAAAGCAGGCCGGAGTATGTCGTGATACTCCGGTCTTATTCTAAAGGTGAGGGAAGACGTTGAAGGAAAAGAGTACTACCAAGGAGAAGTATATGTTTGAATCCATATATGAATCTTTGGTAAAAGAGAAGCTTAGGGATTTCGAAAAGGACTTATCCGTACTGACAAGAGGCTATGAAGAAGCCGAAAGAGAACTCATAAATGTAAGGAAGATCAAAAAGCAGTTTAAGGACTATCTCAAGGGGGAATTAAGAGATATAAGTCAGACGCTGTTGATAGCTGATATTAACGAGCAGAGACAAGGCGTTTTTGAATTCTGGGATCTTTATCCCGATTCACAGTATAAACAGTACATAGATCGCTTTTTTGACAAGTACTACTATGAGAGATTCATTGCCAGATACAAGCTTTGGCACGAAAGAATTCATCGTACCATGGATCTTGGCTATGCGTTCCTCTTGGAAGTGATAAAAAGATACTTGAACGATCTGGATAAGCTAAGGACCAAGAGACTTCTTAAAAGAGCCGGTGAATACGTTCTTCAGGAAGTGGAATTTCTCGGAGATAAAAGAAACAGCGGGAAATGCACGGTCAGATGCAAGATAAATGAAGATTATGTCATCTACAAACCTGAGAGCGGAAGAATATTTGAGCTGTATGGCAAGCTGATAAAGCTTGTAAGCGGTGATGATAATTACAAGATTTTGAATATGCTTCAGGGAAATAAATATTTCTGGGCCGAGCATGTCACTAACTATAGATGTAATACGGAAAGTGATATTAGAGAGTTTTATAAGAATGCGGGATTTATGCTTGCTTTGGCGTATCTGATGAACGCTGTTGATATAAATGACAGAAAAGTATACGCAGTCGGAAAATATCCGGTGCTTATCGATGCGGAAACATTATCTTCGACCAATCTTTTTTCAAAAAAGGTGACGAAGGGAAGGAAACTTTTTGACAGATCCGTATTTAAGACAGCGATCATTCCTATGCATTACAGCAGGGAAAACAAAGATATAATAGAGCACAACGCTTTGGGAGATGTGATATTTGTTGCTCGTTCCGAGAGTGATATAACAGATGAGTTCACGTCCAAGGCAAAAGAGCGATGGGAAGTCAGAAAATACAAAGGAAAACATACGCATTTACCGAAGTTGTCCGGCGAAAGCGTTCCCGTATGGGAGTATGTTGATGATGTTATAGAAGGGTTTGATGAAGGCTATGACAATATCATGGATAGCCACCCTGCTATATATAAGCTTTTAAAAGATTATGAAAATACCAAGATAAGAATAAGTTTAAGAAACCGCGAATTTTATTCTCAAATGCTAAAAAAGCTTAATTCACCTGAGCTTTTAAAGGATAAAGAGACTACGCAGGATTATATAAAATTAGTTTTTACAGACAGCAGTATAGATGAGTATTCGCTTAAGCATGAGATACAGCAGTTGATGAGAGGTGATGTGCCTTATTTCACAACGCTATTAAAGGACAGAACAGTCTATACCCAGGAATGGGACAGGGCGCTTAAAAGACGCTACGAATCTCCGTTAGAATGCATAATAAATAAGCTCGATGATTTTTCTAAAGAAGATAAAGAAAAACAGATTGATTTTATAAGGAGTGCATTTGACTACGATCACTGCAGCTTAGCTTACTTTGATAATGACAAAAATATAGAAAGTGTGGTGAATGAATGGATTCTATAAAACACGGCATTACAGTCCAGAGACTGGCATTTACTTTTGCTTTGATCGTGGCGGTACTATTGTCAGCATTCAACAGAAACGAAGGTTTGACAGAAGGATTTTATATATCGAATTATGTTATATTATCAGCCTTTTCTCTGATGTTTATTTACAGGATTCTTTTTCGGGAAGATAAAAAAAATAATTCAAGGTTTATTTTGGATATGGAGCCGCCGGAAAAGGTATTGGCGGGATTAAATCTTGTATTGGTAATAGCCTGGCTTTTATGCCAGATAAGTTACTTTCAATAAAGCAAACGATGGAAGGAGGGACGAAGAATGGGATTTATTCAAAGCATATTTATTTCTTGTGCATATTGGGAAGGCGTTTGTGATGCTGTCAAAGCGCTTTTAAATGTATGATTGCGTTTTTTTATAAGGGGGGATTTGTAATCAGGAGTCGATTTTTCGGCTCCTGATGTGCTATTATGGACAAAGAGGATTGAAAAATATAAATGGGGAGAGAGTAATATGTTCACAATAGCTATTTGTGATGATGATGAGAGGATCAGAGAGTTCATCCAAGATTGTGTGAATGAATTTTTTTCTGTATCAGGGGCGCAGTATAATTTTATCTTGTGTAAAAATGGGGAGGAGCTTGATAAAAAGCTGTCTTCGGGGGATGTTTCTATAAATATTCTGTTTCTTGATGTTGAGATGCCGGGGAAAACAGGCATTGAGATAAAAAACAGTCTACAAAAAAATTCCGCTGTCGAAAAAATAATTTTTATAACAAGTCACACCGAAGCAATGCAACAGGCTTTTGGACTTAGGGTAGTCGGCTTTATGAATAAGCCGCTTGATAAAAAGCTTGTGTGCGAGTGGATTAGGAATATATATAAGGAATACAGCAATAAGGAAGGCATTACCTTTGGTGATAAGGTTTATAACTATGATGATATTCTTTATATCAAATCAGACGGAAACTATCTTGTTGCCAAATTGTCAAACGGAAAAGAAACTGCTTCGGAAAGAATGGGAGTGACATCTTTTTTAAAAGAGCTCGAAAATAGATTTGTCCGTATCCATAGGTCGTATATAGTTAACTTATCTCATGTACAAAGAATCAAATACAATGAGATATGCATCGATAATGAAGAGGCTATTCCGCTTGGAAGAAGCTTTTCTGAAGATGTAAAGAATAAATATGATGACTATGTACTTGCTAAAGTTAAAGGACGTATGGGATGGTAATTTTTTTATTGGATTGTTTATTTGTTTTCTTTGATCTATGTATGTATTTGATAATATACAGATTGATATTTGGAGCTCGTTATAAGAAAAATGCGACGTTTTCGGTCGTTGTCCTTGTCGGGGTGTGTATTGTACTTAAAATATTATCTGTAATAAACGCTGAACTCTTTAATATAGATTCAATCACCTTATGCTCCGGTTTGGTTCTTCCTTTTTTGTTCAAAGGAAAAACTTCTAAATGGTTGGGGCTTTATTTTCCTGTATTTGGTGTTCCTACGACTATAGCGTCTATAATAAATATTTGGATTTATTCTTTTAATACTATTTCTCAGGAAAATATAATAGAAAGCTATTTCAATAGATTTCTTGGAGTGTTTGTGACGTGCGGACTTTTATATCTTGTATTTAGAACCAGAAGAAATTCGCGCGGAATAGAACTAAGTGCTATGCAGATAATTCTTTTGAATATTTGCACAGTTTTGGTCGGGATTGCTATTGGGGAAAAAGAGGCTGTAATAAAGCAAAGAAAATTGGTTGAAACCGAAATGTATGTTAACACGGTTATTATCATGAGCCTTATTTTCTATATTCTGGTAATGTACTCGATTTATCTTGAAAAATCGCGAATGCATGAAAGATTTGTTTCGGAATGCCAAAAAAATACATTAAATTCGCAAAAAGAGCAGATTGATGCGATTTTGGAGAGTGAGAAAAAGCTAAGATCATGCAGACATGATTTTAAGGCACACATCTATGCGCTAAGTTCCCTTGCAGAGGCCGGAGATACGGAAGGTCTTAAGAAGTATTGCGGCGGTCTTGTCGAAGATTCGGAAAAATACAGCAAGGCTATCATTTCCGGAAATGTTGCTGTTGACGGAATACTGGGACGGTGTGCCGATATGTGCGAGGAGAAAGGAATTACATTCACGTATCAGGTCGCGCTTCTTAAGGAAAATAAAGCGGATGATTATGAGCTTTGTATTATCTTTTCCAATATTATGAACAATGCGATCGAGGCATGCGAAAGCGGCGATGAGATAAAGCTTGTTTGCTATCCTTACAACGATGTTTTGTGTATCCTGCAAAAGAACCCAATCCACAAGGAACTTAAATATGAAAATGGCAAGCTTGTAACAACCAAGGAAGATAAAGAACTCCACGGACACGGCCTTGATAACGTAAAGACAGTCATTAATAAGTATGATGGTCACATGGACATCAAAGTCGAAGACGGCAATTTCTCCATAGAACTGTTACTTTAAACTTTCTGAATTCATAAAAAATTTACTGTTATTTCGTTATGAAATATTAGATAATAATAGTAGACGGTTTATCGGTTCGAAAGGAGACTTTATATGGAAGGCATGAGCACTCAGGATATTCTTAACGGACAGGATTTATCTACTGCGAATGTTGACGATCTTTTGGCGGCTATGAAAGCTGAAGAGAATGCTGCGGCAGCTGCTGCGAGCGCAGAGGCGGAAGCTGTTGAAGAAACTGTGCCTGAAGCACCTGCGGAAGAGGCTCCCAAGCCAAAGAGAACCCGTAAGAAAGCGGCTGCGCCTGCTCCGGAGGCAGTTCCTGAGCCTGCGCCGGAAGCTATACCTGAAGTTACCCCTGAAGTTGCAGCTGAGGCAGTTCCCGAAGCAGTACCGGAACTTGCTGCAGAGACTATTCCCGAAGCGGCGGCAGAGGTTATCCCCGAAGCGGCACCGGAAGTGCCGGCAGAACCTGTGGCAGAAGCCGCACCTGAAATGGATACAGTGGCAGAACCGGATATTCCGGATCTTGAAGAAATATTGGCCGAAGAAAAGGCTAAAACAGCGGCAGCGGAGGCAGCGCCTGACGCCGAGATCCCCGCAAGCCCCGCTGAAACGGCGGAAGCAGATGCAATGGCGGCAATGGCTGCTATGGTGGGCGAAGCAGTGGCTGAACCTGCAGCGGAAGCTGTTGATATTGATGCTATGTTGGCTGCAAGCGGAAATGAAGCTACCGGAGCGGAGATTCCTGCAGAGGAACCTGCACCTGAGGCTGCGCCTGTAGATGTGGATGCTATGCTCGCTGCAATGGCAAATGCCGAGACGGCTTCCGATGTTGATGCACTTATGGCTGCTGCGGCAGCAGAAGCTGAACCTGCGGCAGCTGATATTCCTGCGGAAGAAATGCCTGCGGAAGCTATTGCAGAGCCTTCATCGGATGCTATTGCGGAGCCCGTGGCAGAGATGCCAGCGATGGAAGAACCTGCTGCGAATGCAGCACCTGATATTTCGGCAGAAGCACCCGCAGACGGCGGTGCAACAGATATAGATGCTATGCTTGCTGCAATGGGAGCAAGCGATGTTGCAAATGAAGCACTTGCACAGGCAATGCCTGAGCTCGCACCGGATGCAGCACTTGCAGAGGCTGCACCCGATATTGATATTTCCGCTATGGCGGACGACGCGCTTGATCTGGGCGCCGCACCGGCAACAGATGAGCAGGCATCTGAGTTGGAAGTACTTGGATCAGCATTGACAACAGAAGAACAGGCAGCTGAGCTTGAAGCGCTCGTAGCTGCATCGGAAGCTGCAATGCTGTCAGAAGAGCCTGCACCGGAAGCTGCGCCTGATATTGCAGCAGAAGCACCCGTTGAAATGCCTGCAGAAGAGCCTTCACCCGAAACAATGGAAATCCCCGATATCGAGGAGCCTGTTCTTGCAGAGCCCGTGATAGAAGAGCCCGCATTGGAGGAACCTTCGCTCGGAGATGTTGTTGCGCAGGAGGCAGCAACTGCTGATGCAGCCGAGATGGATGCCCTTATGGCGGCAATGGCGGCAGCAGAGAATGACGCTGCTGTAGCAGAAAGCGCTGGCCAGAGCCTTGACGATATATTAAACGCAGAGGTAGATGCTCTTACAGAGCCTGTTGCAGAAGAACCAGCATTTGAAGAAACAGCGCAAGCTTCTTCGACAGATCTTGCGGATGCCGTTGCAGGCGCCGTTACCGATATAGAGAGCTTCCTCGATACAGATGATTATGAATATACCGTTGTAAGCAGCGGAGCCAAGACGCTTATCATTATCAAGACCAATGAGAGCAATGCGCTCGCGGTTACTTATGAAAACGGCGAATTTGATTCGCTTCAGCCCGGATACAGCAAGGATGATAAGCGCGGCTACAGCGATATCATGAATGCCTTCGTAAAAGAGACTATCTCATCCGGCGGAAGCTTCGAGATTAAGAGACACAAAGGCAGCAAGTTTGTATAAGCCTTTTTACAAACAATACGAACACAAAGGTCCCGACAGATGACTGCCGGGACCTTTTTCATGCAATGCGAAAAACACAGAAAATGATAAGCCTATATGCTTTTTTGAATGGATTTCTTCCCATACAAAGAGTACAATAGAGAAACTTACACTTAAGTTATGGAAATAGAGGGTATTTCAGGCAAAACATGGGAGAAGTTATGAGAGAGAAAAAAAGTTTATTCGGTGATGTGTCTTTTTACAAAAGCGCACTTGCGATTGCGATTCCGATCATGCTACAGGCGCTTATTCAGAACATGGTATCGCTTATAGATAATTTTATGGTCTCGGGGCTTGGAGATGTCTCCATGTCCGGAGTTAACGTTGCGGGCCAGATTCTGTTTATTTTTATGGTGTTTGTAAATACAATAACCATGGCAGGCGGAATCTTCTTAACACAGTTTTTCGGGGCAAAAGACAAGGCGGGAATGCAGCAGGCATTTGTATTTAAGGTATTCATGGGAATGTCCGCATTTATACCGTATTTCTTTGTTTGCCGTGTTTTCCCAAGACAGGTGTTGTCACTTATGCTGATAGGAAACAGTCAGGCGCCGCTTATCCTCGATGAGGCGGTCAGATATATACGCATAATGTTCTTTATGGGACCTCTTATGACGCTGTCCGTCAGTATTGCAAGCTCCCTGAGAGATATGGGAAGAGTTAAGGCTCCGCTTGTTGTCACGGTTATCGCGACACTGACCAATACTGTATTTAACTATATTCTTATCTACGGACACTTCGGGTTCCCTGCGCTTGGCGTAAGAGGAGCTGCGGTTGCGACCGTTATTGCGAGAACCGTGGAATTTTTGATCTTTTTAGGCATATATATTAAGGTTAAGCCGGAGTTTGCGATTGAATTCGGAAAAGGCTTTAAAGTTGACTTAAGGCTCTTTGGTGAGATACTTAAGAAGGGCGCTCTCATGCTTTTCTGCGAGATGACTTGGGTATTTTCCGAGACGGTAAATACCGCTATCTTCAACAGCAGAGGCGGCGCTGAAGTCGTATCCGGAATGTCGGCGAGCTTTGCGATAGCAAATCTCTTTTTCGTGGCATTCGGAGGAATTTATTCGGCAACAAGCGTTATAATAGGTAAGACGCTGGGAGAAGGAAATCTTGAAAAAGCGCGTGATCAAAAGAACTGGCTCTTATCCGGATCTATTGTGTTTGGGTGCCTTATGACACTTCTTGGTTTCTTTACGATAGCGCTTGTTCCCGTCGTCTACGGAAGGCTTAGCCCGGAAGCGATCAGCATAACCGAAAGAATGGTAGTTGTACTTGCACTCTTCATGCCTGTTTGGGTTTATATCAACGCACAGCAGGCGGTTGCCAGATCCGGAGGCGATACCAAGATGGGAGCATACGGGGATGCGCTAGTAACCCTTGTTATATTGATCCCTATGATACTTATCCTTGGAATATATACAAGCATCGGCCCTATTCAGCTTTTTATCTATATCAAGCTTGTTGATTTCATAAAGGTGACGATATTCTATTTCTGGCTAAAAAAAGAACGCTGGCTTAAGAACCTCGCGGAGGGACACGCCGCGTAAATACTTAAAACGGAGACATACATGGATCTTATCAAGAAATTTATACCGTATTACAAACCATATATAGGAGTATTTTTGTTCGACCTTTTCTGCGCCACGGTCTTATCTGTTATAGACCTCGTTTTTCCGCAGTTTATAAGGATACTCAGAGCAACGCTTTTCTTGGAAGAACCACAGATAATCATAAAGAGAATCTGGATAATCGGACTTGTTTTGCTGGTTCTGTATTTCATCAGATTCCTCTGCAGATGGTATGTTACCTACTGGGGTCATATGATGGGCGCCAAGATGGAATCGGGCATGCGAAAAGAGCTGTTTGAGCGCTTTGAAGCGTTTTCTTTTTCCTACTATGATACGCACAATACGGGCGAGATGATGAGTAAGCTTGTCTCGGACCTTTTCGATATTTCCGAGCTTGCGCACCACGGCCCCGAGAACATATTTATTTCTTTTATAAAAATAGTCGGATCGATCATTTTGCTTATGCGAATAAACGTGCCGATGACGCTATGCCTGGTCGCAGTAGTGCTTGTTATGGCTGTTTTTTCCGTAAGCCGCAACAAGAAGATGAGAGCAACGTTCTCCGATAACAGGAAGAAGGTTGCCGGCATCAATTCATCACTTCAGGATACGCTCGGCGGCATCAAGGTCGTGAAATCCTTTACCGGTGAGGAGATCGAGGAAAAGAAATTTGACGAAAGCAACCTCGCTTTCCTTGAATCCAAGAAAGACAATTACAAGCAGATGGCTCTCTTCCATTCGGGAAACAATTTCTTTGAAGGGCTCCTGTTTGTGACCGTTATCGTTGCGGGCGGCGTGTTTATCGCCAAAGGGCAGATGAGCGTAGAGGACATGGCTATCTATGCTCTCTACATCAACATCTTCATCAATCCCGTGAACGTACTTGTCGAGTTTACGGAGCAGCTTCAGAAGGGCCTTGCGGGCTTTGGAAGATTCTGCGAGGTCATGGATACGATGCCCGAAATTGTTGATAAAGAGGGGGCAAAAGAGCTTACGAAGGTGGAAGGCGTTATCGACTACGAAGATGTTTCTTTTGCCTACGGAGAAGAGGATAACGTTCTTGATCATATAGATCTTCATGTTGATAAAGGCAGAAATGTAGCGATTGTCGGCCCTTCCGGTGGCGGAAAGACAACGCTTTGCTCGCTTCTTCCAAGGTTTTACGATGTTACGGGCGGAAGTGTCAAGATAGACGGAATCGATATCCGCGACGTTACGCAGAGGTCGCTTCGTTCATTTATCGGTATCGTGCAGCAGGATGTATATCTTTTTAACGGGACCGTCAGGGAGAATATCGCGTACGGTAAGCCCGACGCCACATTTGAGGAAATCAGAGAGGCTGCGGAGAAAGCGGATCTCTTGGAGTTCATAGATTCTCTTCCAAGCGGCTTTGATACTCTTGTGGGTGAGAGAGGAGCAAGACTTTCGGGCGGACAGAAGCAGAGGATCGCTATCGCAAGAGTGTTCCTTAAGAATCCCCCGATCCTTATCCTTGATGAGGCTACTAGCGCGCTTGATAACGAAAGTGAGAGATACGTTCAGGACAGTCTTGAAAAATTGTCGGTCGGAAGAACGACGATAACGATCGCGCACAGACTTTCTACGATACTTGGCGCCGATGAGATCATCGTGCTTGGAAACAACGGCATCGAAGAGCGCGGAACCCACAAAGAGCTCGTAATGAACGGCGGCTTGTATGAGAAATACTATCGCATGCAGCTCGGAAAGATATAGTATAATGTAATACAGAGGCAAATATATGGTATCGATAAAAGACGTGGCCAAGGAGGCGGGAGTTGCTATTTCAACGGTCTCCAAGGTTTTAAACAACTATCCGAATGTAAGTGAAGCAACAAGGAAAAAAGTTAATGAAGTGGTGGACAGGCTCGGCTTTGTTCCCAACACCGTAGCTGCAACGCTTTCATCCAAGAAAGCCGGCAGAGTGGCGCTTCTTATACGACTCGGTCAGCGCAGTAATTCAAGAGATGAGATCAATATGCAGTATATTTCAGGTGCGGTGCACAAGGCAAAAGAGCTGCAGATGGATGTTATCACTGTTTTCATGTCCATGATAGAGGATATGACCGTTGCAGAAGTCACGAATTACTTTGTTTCACAGGGAATAAAGGGACTTATAATCTATGGCATGACGACCAAGGATAAGGCCCTTCATAAGCTCATTGAGAGTGGTAATTTCAAGATAGTTGTTGTTGATGCACCTATGGTAAATGAGACGACATCATCGGTCAGCGTCGATCAGGCAAAGGCTCAGTACGATATAGCCAAGAAGACAATCACAGAGAATAAGAGTAAGAAAGTTCTCTATATTTCCGGAGATGAGTACGGATACGTCACCGGAGAGAGACTTGAAGGGATCAAGAAGCTCTGCGATGAAAAGAAGCTTAAGCTTACCGTGAAAAACGGCAAGTTCTCCGAGCTTACGGCCAGAGAGATAACCATGAAATTTGCCAAGAACAATGACATAGTCGTATGCGCTTCCGACCTTATGGCTATAGGAGCCATGAAGGCACTTATAGATATGGATATATTCAGGCCGGTATGCGGTTTTGACGGCATCATGCTTATGGGCTACGTAGGAAAACAGATGAATACCGTAAAGCAGGACTTTGCGGATATTTCAGGGATTGCCCTTGAGGAACTGGCAGGGCTTATGAACGGAGAGAAAGGCCGCAAGATAGTGGCTTCTCATGAGTTTGTGCGAATGAAATATGAAGATATCATTTATTGAATAAGGATTTCTATTCAATGTAAATTTATAAAGTTGCACTTGCAGAAAACGTTTTCCTATGGTACAGTACCGATATAAGATTTTGGAAAACGTTTTCCGAAATCAATTTACCTGATTTAGAGAGGAGAAGAAAAAATGTCCAAGCACACGAACATGCAGCGCGACGTATTGGTTCTCAATCTTGAGGAGCAGCTTGACGGAATTGCAGGAGAATTATTTGGAAAAACACTTAAGGAGTGCACAGATAAAGAGACATACTATGTGCTTCTTGAGATGACTACGAGACTTATGGACGTTACTGAGCTTAGTAACGGCGAGAAGAAGATTTACTACATTTCAATGGAGTTCCTTATCGGTAAACTTCTTTCCAATAATCTTATAAATTTACGAGTATACGACAGGGTTAATGCCATCCTTGAAAAGAACGGCAAATCCCTTGCACAGATAGAGGAGTGCGAGCCCGAGCCTTCACTTGGAAACGGCGGACTTGGAAGACTTGCGGCATGCTTCCTTGATTCCATCGCTACACTCGGACTTTCCGGAGAGGGAATCGGACTTTGCTATCACTACGGACTTTTCAAGCAGGTATTTAAAGATCACCTTCAGAACGCGGAAAAGAATGACTGGATCGAGGATATGAGCTGGCTTGAGAAGACAGATACCACCTTCGAAGTTTCTTTTGGCAAGAAAAAGGTCGTATCAAGGCTCTACAATATGAACATCGCGGGCTACGATACAGGTGTTAACAAGCTTCGTCTTTTTGATATTGAGAGCATTGATGAGAGTCTTGTTAAGAAGGGCATCGATTTCGATAAGACCAAGATCGACAAGAATCTAACTCTTTTCCTCTATCCCGATGATTCGGATGAGGCCGGAAACTTACTTAGAATTTATCAGGAGTATTTCCTTGTTTCCAACGCGGCTCAGCTTATCTTAAGAGAGCAGAAGGAGCGTCAGTACGACCTTCATGAGCTTCACAATCATGCGGTTATTCAGATCAACGATACGCATCCTACAATGATAATCCCCGAGCTTATCAGGATTCTCGTTGAGGATAAGGCGTTTAACATTGACGAAGCGATAAGCGTTGTAAGTAAGACCTGCGCTTACACCAACCATACAATCCTTGCCGAGGCGCTCGAGACATGGCCTCTCGCATACATGGAGAAGGTTGTTCCTCAGCTCGTTCCGTATATAAAAGAGCTTGATAAGAGAGTTAAGGCTAAGCACAAGAACCCCAAGGTTCATATAATTGACAAGGATAAGAAGGTTCACATGGCCTTTATCGATATCCACTACGGCTTCTCTATCAACGGTGTTGCCGCTATTCATACTGATATCCTTAAGGACAGCGAGCTCAATGACTTCTACAAGATCTATCCCGAGAAGTTCAATAATAAGACCAATGGTATCACCTTCAGAAGGTGGCTTATGTCCTGCAACCATCCGCTTACCGATTTCCTTTCAAAGACGATCGGCGACGGCTTCAAGAAGGACGCGCTTAAGCTTGAAAAGCTCCTTGATCATATTGATGAACAGGAGGTTCTCGACGAGCTTGATGCCATCAAGAAGGGCAAGAAAAAAGAGCTTGCTGAGTATCTTAAGAAGCATGAAAATGTCGAGGTTGATCCCGATTCAATCTTCGATATTCAGGTAAAGAGACTTCATGAGTACAAGAGACAGCAGATGAATGCTCTTTATATTATTCATAAGTATCTTGAGATCAAGGGTGGCAAGAAGCCTACACGCCCCATTACATTCATCTTCGGCGCCAAGGCTGCACCTGCTTATGTTATAGCAAAAGACATCATTCACCTCATTCTTGTCCTTTCCGAGATCGTAAACAACGATCCCGATGTAAACAAGTACATGAAGGTTATCATGGTTGAGAACTACAACGTTACTTACGCAGAGAAGCTTATCCCTGCATGTGATGTTTCTGAGCAGATCTCACTTGCATCAAAGGAGGCTTCCGGAACAAGTAACATGAAGTTCATGCTTAACGGCGCGGTCACACTCGGAACCGATGACGGAGCCAACGTTGAGATCCATGAGCTTGTAGGAGATGACAATATCTACATTTTCGGAGTAAAGGCCGATGAAGTAATTAAGCATTACAAGAAAGCCGATTACGTATCAAAGGACTATTATAAAAAGAGCCCTGTGATAAAAGAGGCTGTGGATTTCATTGTAAGTAAGAAGTGTCTTGCGGTCGGTCACAAGGAGAACCTTGAAAGACTCTACAAAGAGCTCATAAACAAAGACTGGTTCATGACACTTTTGGATCTTGAGAGCTATATCAAGAAAAAGGATGAGATCTTTGCAGATTATGAGAACCGCGATAAGTGGAAGAAGATGATGCTTACAAATATCGCCAAGGCAGGCTACTTCTCATCTGACAGAACTATAAACGATTACAATAAAGACATTTGGCATTTATGATGCATTTGATCTAAGCGGGCTAAGCTCAAACTGGTAAAAGAGATCGCGGAAGAAGTTTGGGGCTGAGAATAATAATCAAAAATAACAAAGCCGTACAACAAAGCACAAGTTGTTGTATGGCTTTTGTTTTACCCCGGTGCTATTATATACACATAGTAGGTTAGTTTTATTGGGTAAAAAGTAATAAAAAGGGGTTATAGTTATGCAGATTTACGTTGAGAAAAACTACGATGCTGTCAGCAGAAGGGCAGCAAATCTTATTTCCGCGCAGGTTATCTTAAAGCCTGACAGCGTTCTCGGACTCGCAACGGGTTCATCACCTATCGGTACTTATAAGCAGCTTGTCGAGTGGTATAACAAGAACGATCTTGATTTTTCCAAGGTGCGTACTGTTAACCTTGATGAGTATGTCGGACTTCCCAAAGAGGATGAGCACAGCTATCACTATTTCATGAATGACAATCTCTTTTCCAAAGTTGATATCAAACCTGAAAATGTGCATCTTCCAAACGGAATGGCCAGAGACATCGAGATGGAGTGTAAGGACTACGACGACCTTATCGCTTTATTCGGAGGCGCGGATCTTCAGGTGCTCGGTCTTGGAAGAAACGGTCACATCGGATTTAACGAGCCCGACGATCATTTCTCAACGGGAACACATCTCGTAAATCTGACTCAGAGTACGATAGAAGCCAATTCAAGACTTTTTGACGATGAGTCAATGGTTCCGAGACAGGCTATCACAATGGGAATTAAGAGCATCATGTCCGCCAAGAAGATCGTACTTATCGTAAGCGGTTCAGACAAAGCGGACGCCCTTAATAAGTGCCTTAACGGAGTAATTACTCCCGAGGTTCCGGGTTCAATCTTACAGCTTCACAATGACCTTTATATCGTTGCAGACGAAGCAGCTATGGGGAGATAAAACATGATAATTAAGAATGCGGCAGTTTTTACCGAAGAAGGCTCTTTTGAATCAAAAGATATTTTTATAGACGGTACTAAGTTTGTGGAAAACGCAAGCGGAGAGAGTGTCGATGCTTCCGGATGTTATGCCATTCCCGGACTTGTTGATATTCATACTCACGGCTGTAACGGCGTTGATTTCAGTGATGGAGAACTCAGTACACTTGAGAAGATCCTCGACTATGAGGTCAGACAGGGTGTTACGACACTCACGCCGACGACAATGACTCTTTCTGAGGAAGATCTTACAAAGGTCATGAAGAACGCCGCATCCTATAAGAAGACTCAGGAAGACGGTAAAAGAGCATACTTCCAAGGAATCAACATGGAAGGACCTTTTATCTCTGAAAAAAAGTGCGGCGCGCAGAATACGAAATATATCAGAAAGCCTGATATAGACATGTTTAACAGACTCTTTGAGGTATCGGAAGGATGCATAATGCTCTGCGATATCGCTCCCGAAGAAGATACCCCTTCGATGGATTTTATCAATGAGATTTCCAAGAAGTGCAGGATTTCCATAGCGCACACCGATGCCGATTATGATATAGCAAAAAGAGCTATAGATGCGGGCGCAAGACATATGACACATCTTTATAATGCGATGGCACCGCTTCATCACAGGAATCCCGGCCCTATCGCGGCAGCAGCCGAGGACGGCGACGTTGTTGCGGAGCTTATCTGCGACGGAATCCATGTAGCGGCACCTATGGTAAGAGCAACATTTAAGCTCTTCGGAAAAGAGAGAGTGGCCCTTATCAGTGATTCTATGATGGCTACGGGACTTGCGGACGGAGAGTACGAGCTTGGTAAGCAGCCCGTTACCGTAAGAGGAAACGAAGCTAAGCTTCACGACGGCACTATAGCAGGCTCTGTTACCAACCTTATGGGATGTTTAAAACATGCTGTATTAAATGTGGGAATTCCGATTGAAGATGCGGTATATTCTGCAACCGTTACACCTGCAAAGGCGGTCAGATGCTATGAGTTTACGGGATCGTTCACGCCCGGTAAATTCGCAGATCTTGTACTTATCGATAAAAAGACATTCGAAGTAAAAGCCGTATTTGCAAGAGGAAATAAAATAATCTGATAATAAACGCCTGCTCTATATTGGTGATAGAGCAGGCGTATTTTAATTCTTAATATGTTGTCTGATAATGGCGCGAACGGTCTCTTCAAGATGCGGCTTAAGCTCATCAAGCGACACGGGATCGCTGTACATTATTGAGCTGTAGCCTGTTGAGCCGACAAGCTCGATTATAAGAAACAGCATAACTTCCGGATCGTTAAATTCATAGCCGGATTCATCAAGCATTTTTCTGTAGACGGCTTCAAAGTCTACTTCCGAGCTTGTAGCCGGTGAAGTCAGGGCTTTTTTAAATACAGCCCAGCTGAGGTCTTTGTAGATAAATGCAAGAAGTCCTTTGTTCTTGGCAAGCTCATCAAGAACGTAATCCATGATGAAAATAAGCCTGTCTTCAAATGCAGTCAGCTTTGCTTTTTGCAACGCTTCGTAAGCCTCCATAAAAAGGAGGCTTGATTTATGTGATATCAGTCTGTTCTTGATATCATATTTATCCTTGAAATACAGATAAAACGTTCCCTTCGCAACACCCGCTTTTTCTACGATATCGGAGATCGAGGTCTTGGTGATGCCTTTTGAAGTAAAGAGCTCGAAGGCGTTGTTGAGAAGGTTCTCCATTTTCAGTTTTTTATTCTGATCAGCTTTTCCCATAGTTATGCCTTTCAAAATGCATCTGTACCCTTATTTTACTACATTGCAAGGATAAAGGAGAAGTAAAAAATAATTCTTGCCATTCATGTTAGCAAGTGCTAACATATAATCCTAAACTATATGATATTAATTATCACTTTATCGGGTGTTAGTAGAAAGAGGTTTACTATGCAACTTGAATTACAAAATATCAAAAAGTCATACGGCGAGGGCGGAAGCCGTATAGAAGTACTTAAGGACATAAGCCTCGAAGTAGAGAAGGGAGAGTTTGTAGTTTTACTCGGACCCTCGGGATCCGGAAAGTCCACACTCCTTAATATCATAGGAGGAATAGACAACGCAGATTCCGGCAAGATCATCATAAGAGGCAAGAGCATGTCCGACATGAATGAGAAGGCTCTTACAAGCTACAGAAGGGAGCACCTCGGCTACATCTTCCAGATGTACAATCTCATTCCGAATCTCACGGTAAGAGAAAATATCGAGGTCGGAGCATACCTTTCCAAGAATCCGCTCGACATAGACGAACTCATAGAGGTACTCGGTCTGAAAGAACATCAAAATAAGATACCAAGCAAATTATCCGGAGGACAACAACAGCGCTGCGCTATCGGCAGAGCCATTGTGAAAAATCCGGATATTCTTTTGTGCGATGAACCTACGGGAGCGCTCGATTACAACACGTCAAAAGAGATCCTGACCCTTATAGAAGAAGTCAATCAAAAGTACGGGAATACCGTAATCATGGTCACTCATAACGACGCTATCAAAAACATGGCGGATTTCGTTGTAAAGCTAAGAGACGGTGTTATAAGAAAGAGCTACAGAAACGAAGAAAAACAAAAAGCGGCAGAGCTTGACTGGTAAAGGAGATAAAGATCATGAGAAATCCTTTAAACAAAAGGCTCCCGCGAGAGCTACTGGGAGATATAGGAAAATACATAGTTATCTTTTTGCTTCTTTTGTTGTCTATCGGATTTGTCTCGGGCTTTTTGGTTGCCGGCGAAAGTATGATCAAAGCTTATAATGAAAGCTTTGAAAAATACTCGATAGAAGACGGTAATTTCAGGACGGAGGACAGACTCAAAGATACGCAGAAAGAGCGAATAGAAAACGGCAAAGTTCCCGTAAAGATATATGAGAATTTTTACGTGGAAAAAGGATTTGATAACAACACTACATTTAGGATATTTGCAAACAGAGAAGAAGTAGACAGAGCGTGTGTCATGGAAGGGGAGCTTCCCTCAAATTCAAAAGAGATCGCGATAGACAGAATGTATGCCGACAACAATGGTTTAAATGTCGGAGATACGCTTACTTCTGAAGGCACAGAATATAAGATAACAGCACTCGTAGCTCTGTCCGATTACAGCGCACTTTTTTACAACAACAATGACATGATGTTTGATGCATCCGCATTCGGTGTCGCCGTGGTGACAAAAGAGCAGTTTTCTGAATATGCCGAGCGAGACCTTCGCTATAACTATGCGTGGATCTATGACAAGAAACCTTTGGACGATATCGAGGAAAAAGAGATGTCGGACGACCTCATGGAACTTATTGCAAAGAAGGTCGAGCTTGAAAATTTTGTTCCGGGATTCCTTAATCAGTCGATCACATTTACGGGTGAGGATCTTGGAAGCGACAAGGCGATGGTTGAAGTTCTTTTATACATAATGATTATCATTATTGCTTTTGTCTTTGGCATCACGATCAACAATACGATCCACAAAGAAGCTTGCGTTATCGGAACGCTCCGTGCTTCGGGATATACCAAGAGCGAGCTTATAAGACACTATATGGCAATGCCTCTTATAGTGACCGTGATCGCTGCTGTACTTGGAAACATCATGGGATATACGTTCTTTAAAGACGTTTGCGTATCCATGTACTATAACAGCTATTCGCTGCCCACATACGTGACTGTCTGGAGCGCGGAAGCATTCCTTAAGACTACGCTTGTACCTTTTGCAATCATGGTGATCGTTACCTATCTAATATTAAGAAGGAAACTGCGGATAAGTCCTCTTAAGCTTATTCGAAGAGATCTTTCGGGCGGAAGGCAAAAGGATGCGATCAGATTAAATAATAAGATCAGATTTTTTGATCGTTTCAGACTTCGAATACTCATACAAAACAAGAGCAGTTACATCATTTTGTTCATGGGACTTTTGTTTGCGAACATGCTTCTTTTCTTCGGAATGATGCTGCCTCCGCTTATCATTCACTATCAGGGTATCGTCACGCAGTCGATGCTTGCAAAGCACACATATTTAATAGAGATTCCGGCCGGTGTTGTCGATACGGATGATGAGCTTTCAGCGGCTTTTTCCTATGTCTTTTTACAAAGCAAGATCACATCAAACAATCCCGATGCCGAAAAGTTCTCGGCTTACGGACTTAAGACGATAGGAGATGACGGCGCCAGAGTCGAGGATGTCACGCTCTATGGAATAAAAGAAGACAGCAGATATATAAATGCGAAATTTGACGACAAGACGGTCCTTATTTCCTCAGCATACGCCGATAAATACGGACTTAAAAAAGACGATGTCATAACGCTTAAAGAGCCGTATGAGGATAAGTACTACGGCTTTAAGGTGACGGGAATTTATGACTACGACGGCGGAATAGTCGTGTTCATGAGTCAGAAGCATCTTAATGAGCTTATGGGCTTTGATGAAGAGATGTTCTCGGGTTACTTCTCCGACAGCGAGATAACGGACATAGACACCAAGTACATCGGAACGACGATCGATGAGGAGTCTCTTACAAGAGTCACCAGGCAGCTTATGATCTCGATGGGCGACCTTATGTACATGGTTGATGCGTTCTCGGTCATCCTTTTCGTTGTGCTTATTTATCTTTTGTCCAAGCTCATTATAGAGAGAAACGTTCAGTCAATCTCAATGGTCAAGATACTTGGTTACAGGAAAAAAGAGATCGCGCTTTTATATATTTTACCGACTGCAATAGTTGTTGTGGTTTCGCTCCTGTTGTCTTACCCAATCCTGTCATATGTGATGGTTGAGATATTCAGGGTGATGCTAAAGCAGATGATGAGCGGCTGGATGGTTATCTGGCTTGACCCGAGCGTATACGTAAAGATGTTCCTTATGGGCTTTATAACATATGTTGTCGTGGCGATCATCGAATACAGAAAGATCGGCAAGATACCTATGAGTGAAGCGCTTAAGAACGTTGAATAAACTGCAAATTTTACATATTGATAAAAATCCTCAGTTAAATTATTGACCAATGGTCAGAAAAGTGATATACCATATTTAGAAAATGACTATCGGTCATAAATTTAGGAGGAACGAAAATGAAAAAGCTGTCAAAGGTAATCGTAAAACTTCGATATATCATACTGATACTGGCTTTTGCGCTTCTTGTTCCTTCCGCGATCGGCTATTTTAACACGAGAGTCAACTACGATATCCTCACATATCTTCCCAAGGATATCGAGACCATGAAAGGACAGGACATTCTTCTTGATCAGTTCGGCACAGGCTCTTTTGTGTTATATGTCGCCGAAGGCATGGAAGAAAAAGATGTCGCGAAATTAAAATCCAATATAGAAAACGTGGATCACGTTGCCAAGGTTCTTTGGTACGACTCGGTCATGGACCTGTCCGTGCCGATGACAATGCTTCCGAAAGACGTATACGATGCGTTTAATTCGGGCGATGCAACGATGATGTTTGTGATTTTCGATGAGGGAACTTCTGCGGATGCGACGATGGACGCCATTGAAGATATCCGCAAGGTTTCAAACAAGCAGTGCTTCATGAGCGGTATGAGCGCGATAGTTACCGACACCAAGAATCTTGCGATGGCGGAGACTCCGATATATGTCGGTATCGCGGTTCTTTTGGCGGTTATAGTTCTTTCGCTTACGATGGACTCCTATCTTATCCCGCTGTTCTTCTTGCTCAGCATAGGAATGGCGATAGTTTACAACATGGGAACCAATGTATTTAAAGGCGAGATATCTTTTATCACGCAGTCACTGAGCGCGGTATTGCAGCTCGGGGTAACGCTTGATTATTCGATCTTCCTATGGCACAGCTACGAGGAAGAGCTTGAGAAGACCGGTAATAAAGATAAAAAAGAAGCCATGGCCAATGCGATAACGGCGACTTTCCAGTCCGTTATAGGAAGCTCGATAACAACGGTTGCAGGCTTCGTGGCGCTTTGCTTTATGAGCTTTACGCTTGGACTTGACCTCGGCGTGGTAATGGCCAAGGGCGTAGTATTCGGAGTTATCGGATGCGTTACGATTCTTCCGAGTATGATACTTGTTTTTGACAAGGTTATCGAAAAGACAAGACATAAGCCTCTGATGCCTGAATTTACAAGGCTTCCCAAGGCAATAGCTAAGTTTTATCCTGTGTTTTTTGCTGTTTTTCTTGCATTGTTGGTACCTGCAATTTACGGAAACGAGCATGCGAATGTTTACTACGATCTTACGCAGACGCTTCCCGATAAGCTTGAGAGCGTTCAGGGTGCGAATGAGGTAGATGCAAAGTTCGATATGAACTCGGCCTACATGCTTTTAATAGATAAGAACCTGGATGAGGCTTCGACTCAGCAGATGATAAAAGAGCTTAAGAACACCGACGGCATTCTTACTGTACTCGGCGCCGATACGGTGCTCGGACCTTCGATTCCGAGAGAATTTATTCCGGAAGATCTTTTATCCGACCTTGAGAGTGACGACTGGAAGCTGATTCTTTTGACAACAGATTATAAGATCGCTTCCGACGAGATCAACGATCAGATAGCGAAGGTCGACAAGATAGTAAAAAGCTACGATCCTAAAGCGATGGTAGTCGGAGAGGCTCCGTGCACCAAGGATCTTATAAATATAACGGCGCACGATTTTAAGGTGGTAAATGCCGTTTCGATAGGACTTGTTTTCCTTATCATCGCGTGTGTACTTAAATCGGTCTCACTTCCGTTTATACTCGTTGCGGTCATCGAGTTTGCGATATTCGTAAACATGGGTCTTCCGTATTACACAGGGACGACGATACCTTTCATATCATCGGTTGTAATAGGAACCATACAGCTCGGAGCGACGGTTGATTACGCGATACTTATGACGACGAGATATCTTTCCGAGAGAAAGAACGGACATGACAAAAAAGAGGCGACGCTTATATCTCTTTCAACCGGTATGAAGTCGGTAATTGTAAGTGCACTCAGCTTTTTTGCTGCGACCTTCGGTGTCGGAATTATCTCGAGCATCGATATGATCGGCTCTCTTTGTAACCTTATGGCGAGGGGCGCGATCGTAAGTATGTTTACCGTATTACTTGTACTTCCTGCCATGTACATGATATTTGACAGGCTTATCATAAAGACCACGTTCGGAATGAAGGGCGTGGATGTCCCCAAAGGACATATTCATGAGTTTATACACAATCATATGCACAGGATTGCTTAAGTGCGTTGGAGAGGTGATATTATGATCAGAAAAAATCTTATTAAATCATTATCTGTTGTAATGGCTGCGATGCTTGCGATAATGACTGTAGCTTGCGGGGCAAATACTACGGAAGACGCGAGTGTGGCCGTAGAAGAAACTGCCGGGGAAAAAGAGCTTGAGGATAGCATAATAAAGAGTACGGCGGGCGCATCGGATGAAGCCGGAAAGGTAGAGACTGTGTACGTTACGGCGGATGCTAACGGAGCGGTTGATGAGGTTATAGTCAGCGAGTGGCTTAAGAATGCAGATGCTTCGGATACTCTTTCAGATACAACAACTCTTCAGAACATTGTTAATGTAAAGGGCGATGAGAGCTACACGGACAATGGCGACGGAACACTTACATGGAATGCCAAGGGTTCAGACATTTACTATCAGGGTACCACGGCAAAAGAGCTTCCGGTCAAGATGAAGGTTTCATACAAGCTCGACGGAAAAGATATTTCTCCCGAGGAACTCGCAGGAAAGAGCGGAAAGGTAACCATCCGCTTTGACTATGAGAATAATGATAAACAGACGGTTGATGTGGACGGAAAAGAGATTGAGGTTTACACACCTTTTGCGATGATATCAGGAATGACGCTTGATCCCGATAAGTTCAGTGAGGTTGAAGTATCCAACGGAAAAGTTATTTCGGAGGGCGGCAATATAATTGTTCTTGGTATTGCACTTCCCGGACTTAAGGACAGTCTTGATGTCGATGAGGATAAATGGGATGAGCTCAATGAGGACGGAGATCTTGACAGTAAACTTGCAAATTATTTTGAAGTAACTGCAAACACTACGGATTTTGAGCTTGGAATGACAATCACTATGGCAAGCTCCGATGTGCTTTCCGACTTTGGTATTACTGATATAACAGAATCCGACAAGATCAATGATCTTAAAGATGACATGGGAGAATTAAACGATGCATCCGATAAGCTTGTGGATGCCAACAAGGAACTTAAAGACGGAACAGGCGAGTTAAAAGACGGAGTGGGAGAACTCTACGACGGAACTAGCGAGCTTAAAGACGGAACGCTTGATTTCTACAACGGAATCGTTGCTTATACCGACGCTACAAGTAAGATAAACGAAGGCGCTTCGGCACTTGCAGACGGAGCAAGCCAGGCACATGACGGAACTCACAAGATGAAAAAAGCTATGGATGAAGCTAAGCTTGTTGAGAATGCCAACAAACTTGCTGACGGTTCAAAACAGGTAAGCGACGGCGTTGCCACGGTGGCCAAGATGGCTGAGAGTCTTTCCGGTCTTAGCGATTCGGTAAAAGAGTTAAATGATCAAAAAGCAGCATTTGAAGCTACGGCTGCTTGGCTTAAGAACGGAGGAGATTGTTCTCCTGCGATCGTAGCCTGCATGTACAAGCTTACAAACGGTGGTATTGATTCCGCTGCCAAAGCAGTCGCTTGGAGAAATGCTCATTTAAATGCAGTTGTTGAGTTAACTAAATTGGGTGGATATACAGTGACCGCTACACCTGTACCTAGCGGAGATGAAGCTCCCGAAAGAGATGTAACTGAGGGAGAGCTTACCAGAGACGGATCCGGAGACAATAACGGAGACAGCAACAATGGCAACGGCAGCGGATACAACGGCGGAAATTCGGGCTCCGGAAGTGAAGGCTCGGGCAGTGATACCGGAAGCGGAAATGCCGGAAGCGGCGACAGTAACGGAAATGGCGGTGCCGGCGCGGGAAGCAGTGATACCGGTAGCGGAAACTCCGGAAGCGGTGATGGCGGTAACAGCGGCAGCAACGCCGGAGCAGGAAATAACGGTAGCGGAAACTCAGGCGGCGATAACGGCGGAAGTGGTTCAGGCAGCGGCGCGGCCGGTGGAAGCAGTAATGGCTCCGGAAGTGGAAGCAACGGCGATAACGGTGGCAGCAGCGCCGGAGCAGGAAATGCCGGTGGTGCAGGAGACAACGCAGGCGCAGAAAACGGTGATAACGTCACTTTGAATCCAAATGGATCACAGCAGCCTGCAGGAGACGGAATGACAGCTGAAGAGAAGGCAGCGATGCTTGCAGGAAGCCAGCTGACAGTTAATGCGAATAATCTTCAGCAGGGAGCGGGACTTGGAGCAATGCTCTATAGTGTGAGCCCTGTTGACGGATCTATCAGCTATGATCAGGGTGAGATAGCAGGCTATGTGCAGGCTGCAAATGAGTACTACAGCATAATAGGTGCAGCTCAGGGTATGGCAAATGCACTTGGAGCCGTTATACAGACAATGTCTTCAGCAACGGGAGGAAGCACAGGAATGACCCCCGAAGCGGCAAAGCAGTTACAGCAGCTTGTTCTCGGTGCACAGCAGGTAGCAGAAGGAAACAAGGCTCTTGCAGGCGGACTTTCAGAGCTTTACGACGGAACAAGTCAGCTTGATGAAGGCCTTGGAAAGCTCAGCGACGGAGCTAAACAGCTCTCTGACGGAACGGGCACACTTGTATCCAACAACGAAGCTCTCGTAGACGGTGCTTATAAGCTCAATGACGGAACGCATCAGCTAGGCGACGGAGTTAAAGAGTTATATGACGGAGTCATAGAGCTAGACGACGGTGTGCAGGAGCTTGTAGACGGCGTGATCAAATTCGACGAAGAAGGAATAGACAAGCTCTATGAAGTATTTGACGGAGATCTGACCGAGTTTACCGATAAGCTTACAGCAATACAGAAAGCAGGTTCTGAATACAAAACATTCGGCGGAGCTGCGGACGACATAGACAGCAGCGTGAAGTTCATCATCAGAACCGACGGAATAAAAGAAGCTTGATTGCCATTGCTCACGCCCGGCGGTACAATTGACTATATCTAAAAGAAGGATATGGAGGTTGAACTGGAAATAATTATGAAACCGGGTATATTGGCAAAAGAGAAGAAATTACAAGTTTACGGACGATCTCCTATAGGAGAAGATATCACACTTTTCCTTAGCGGAAGCGGAGTTAGATTCGTAACGGATGCAACAGATGTATGGATCGAGCTTGAGGCTGCATTTGACAGGCTTGATCTGTGGATTGAAGTATTTGTAAATGATGAGCTGTCACAGAGAAGATCGCTTGAAAAAGGCATCAATAGGATTCATCTGTGGGGCGGCGGAGAGCTTAGAAAGAACAGAGAATTCAAGATACTCAGGACTACTCAGGGGTACTTTGAAGACACCGTATCATATATCAAGATTAAAGATATAGAGGCAAACGGTGAATTCGCAGAGGTAAAAGAGAAAGCTCTTTTCCTTGAATTTATCGGCGACAGCATAACCTCCGGTGAAGGCGCAGCGCTTACAAAAGAAGAAGACTGGGTTCCGGCGGTGTTTAGCTGTTCCAATGATTATGCATATCTTACGGCAAAAGAGCTTAATGCTGATTACAACGTGGTATCACAGAGCGGATTTGGGCTCTACGCTGCATGGAACGGAGATCGTACGCTTGTTATACCGCCGCACTATGAGAAGGTTGCGGGAACTCTCGGCGGAGCTGAGAATGCGGCAGCAGGCGCTCAGGATGACTGGGATTTTGGAAAAAGAAAAGTCGACGCCGTTATACTTAATCTCGGAACCAACGATCAGTTTGGACTTAAAAACTTGGAAAGCAAAAAAGAACAAGAAAAATTCTTGCAAGATTTCAAAGTGACAGCAGTTGATTTCCTTAAAAAGATAAGAAAGAATAACCCGGATGCTTATGTTTTGTGGGCATATGGAATGATGGGTGCAGATATAAAGGATACAATAGAAGCAGCAGTCAATGAATACAGCATGGCAGCAGGTGATGAAAAAGTATCTCTTTTCATTCTTCCGCTTTGCACAGCCGATGAGCTTGGAATGAGAGATCATCCCACACTCAAAGGCCATATTAAAGCAGCAAAGGCTCTTTCCGAAGAACTTCGAGGAGTACTGTCTAGTTCCGGCGATTGAATGTGAGAGCGGAACTTTAACTAAATACCGCAAATGACTGCGGCGCAATGGTAATCTTACCGTTGTCGCAGCTTGCTATTCCTATTGTATAAACAGGATTGCCCGCCACATTTGCTTTTGCGGATATATCGGCGCAGCATTCCTTGCCTGAAGGATTGATAGCAATTACAAGATTTCCTCTTCTGTAAACGAAGGGGAAATTTTCTTTTTCCGCATAAATAACTTCAAAGGATGCATCGGCGTTAAGATCAGTGTACTCGTGCTTCAGAGCGGTAAGTCTCTTTACTTCGTTAAGCAGTGACGAAGGATCTTTTTCCTGAGTTTCTACTGTAGGTGCATCGGGTGAACTGTCTACAGGGAGATAGAACTTGTCCTTGGGAGCCGATGAGAAGCCGCGGCTTTCGGAATTGTCCCACTGCATGGGAGTTCTTGAACCTGTTCTGTGGTATCCGCCTTCCTTGGTACGAATATTGAGATAACGCATTCCGATCTCGTCTCCGTAGTAGATAAAAGGTACTCCGGGAAGAGTCAGGAACATTGCATATGCAAGCTTGAGCTCTTCATTTGAAAGAGTTCTTGCAGGCCTGGGAGTATCGTGGTTGCATGTGATAAAGCTGATAAATCCTTGGTCTTTTGTTCTTTCATATCTCGGAAGATAGTCATCTAAAAAGCGCATGATGTCGCCGCCACTGTCTTTTTTGAGAAAGCTGTGGTCGCCACCTTCGGTCTCGTAGTCGCGGATAAGCGTGTTGTAGCCGTTACCCCAGTGATCGAGATAGAAGTCTGCGTGGAAACCGTATTGAAGAGATTGGCCGGCATCACACCACTCTGAAACAAGAGCTGCTTCCGGATAATCTTTATCCATCATTTCTTTTATGTTGAGCCATATTTTTCCGGTGGCCGACTTGTTTTCGTCATCTTCTTTTACAAGAGAATCCGCCATGTCGACTCTGAAACCGTCGCAGCCTTTATCAAGCCAGAAACGCATAATATCCTTCATTGCTTCTCGGGTGGCGATACATGCCGGATCGTCGGGAGCCTTCTGCCAGCTTTCTGTGCGATTAAGAAAGCCGTAGTTAAGTGCGGGCTGGGATTTGAAGAAGTTGAGCATATAGCAGCCGTCTCTGTCGGCTTCGCCTCCGATATAAGGGTGTCCGCCGATTCCGCAGAATGCACCGTTGGTCCAAACGTATCTGTCTGAGAATTCGTTTCTGTCTATTTCGCAGCTCTTTTTAAACCACTCGTGCTCTTCGGAAGTATGTCCGGGAACAAGATCGAGCAGGATCTTAATGTCAAGCTTGTGAGCTTCATTAAAGAGCTTTACAAGATCGTCGTTTGTTCCGTATCTCGGAGCGACCTTTTTGTAATCTCTGACATCGTAGCCTGCATCTTTAAAAGGAGAATCATAGCAAGGGTTGATCCAGACGGCGTTGCAGCCAAGGCTTTTAATATAGCCCAGCTTTTCGATAATGCCCCTGATATCTCCGATTCCGTCGGAATTGGTATCATTAAAGGATTGAGGATATATTTCGTAAAAAACAGCGTCTTTTAACCAGTTTGGCATTGTAACCTCCTAAGATAAAAATCCGGCCCTTTGATAAAAAGAGCCGGAAGATTATTATTACATGATTTTGGTTATTTCTCCGATAACGCCCTTCATGCGCTCGTCGGAAAGACCGAAGTCCATTTCCTTGTAGCTCCATGCGGCGCGGCCTATGCCGTACTTATCGAAGGTTTTGCAGATTACCTTGTACCACTTGAGAGCATCTTCTGGAGTTGCTCTGTCGATGACTCCGTACTCGCCGCAGTAGAGCATTACGTTTCGCTCTTCGGCAACCTTAACCGCTTCTGCGAGATATCTGTCAAAGAACTCCGGACCGAACATCGCATCTCTGTCAAAGGCTGACATATCACCGGTTATATGATCCAAGTGTTTATTATTGTTTTCAATGTACTCACCGTAGGTTGAGTCAAAAGGCATTCTGAACTCGGTGTCCATCTCTTTTATCCAAGGGGCTCCCTGGTGCGTAAAGATGAGGGGCTCATAGCAGTGGAAGTTATATACGATGTTGTCATCGTAAGGCTCCGCAAGGTCTTTTAACGCCTCGATACTGTTGTTGTAATAGCCTCCTACGAGAATCTTGATATTAGGAGAGATCTTTCTGATCCTTGTGATGCATTCTCTCGAAACATCGTTCCAGATCTCACAATATTCTTTTTTGGTAACTTCGTTGAGAAGCTCGAATGCGAGCATGTTATCATTCTTGCCGAATCTTATCGCAAACTGCTCCCACAATTTATAAAAGCGATCCTGATACTCTTTTTTCTCAAAGAATCCGAGCTCGCCTTCGCCGCTGTCAAAGCTGTAACCGAAGGTCTTATGGAGATCGAGTACCATATTGAGTTTATTCTTTTTACACCACTCGATCGCTTTCTGAATATATGCAAAACCGTCCTCTTTGTAGTTGCCCTGAGCATCTTCAACAAGGTCGTAGTCAACGGGAACTCTGATGTGATCCATTCCCCAGCTCTTTATAACTTCTATATCGCTCTCGGTGATAAAGAAGTCATATCTTTCCTTGGTGCGATCGCACTGTGAAAGCCATCCGCCAAGGTTAACTCCGTGCATATACCCCTTTAGTTTTTTCATATTTGCTCCGTTCCGCCGCAGGATAAAAATGCGGCAAATGTTTTTCCTTTTTCCCCTTAGATAAGTTTAAAGTTTTTTTGGTGCTACTTCAAGTGAAAAAGAATAATAGAAGCAGAGCGGAAAGAACGACGTAAGCGTTGAAGAAATGCGCTAAAAAAGGTATATTTGTTTAGGACAATATGAATTATTACATTATAAAAGGAGAAAAATTATGAAAAAGAAAGTTTTAGCTGTGATCATGATCGCAGCCATGGCTGTGTCTGTACTTGCGGGATGTACAAGCAAATATACCGTTACACCCAAAACGCCGGAGAAAGAGCCTCAAATAACAGAAGTTCAGCCCGGAAGCGGCGAGAGTGCAGATGAAGCAAATGCATCAGGGAAGCCTGCTACCGACAGAAGCGGCAACGCGGTTACTATTCCCGATGAGATCAATGCGATAGTTTCGATGGCACCTTCGACAACGCAGATTCTTATAGATCTCGGTCTTGCCGATAAGATCATAGCTTGCGATACATATTCGGCAGCGAGCTACGGAGATTCTCTTGCAAAAGACATTCCTCAGTTCGATATGATGACTCCCGACCAGGAGCAGATCATCGCGCTTGGAGCTGACGTTGTTTTCACAACCGGAATGAGTGCAAGCCACGGTGAAGACGTTTTTGCTTCGGTAAAAGAAGCTGGCGTATGTGTTTGCGATACTCCAAGCAGCGCAAGCCTTGAAGATATCCAAAAGGACATCGAGTTTTTCGGCGCGGTTGTCGGAAAGAGCGAAGAGGCTGCCAAGATCAATGAAGAGATGAGCGCTTCTATCGATGAGATAAAAAAGATTGCGGCTACAATTCCGGAAGAAGAGAAAAAGACGGTTCTTTTTGAACTTTTTACTCCTTCGGGTGATACACCTACAATCTACACTGCAGGTTCAAACACATATATAAACGAGATGCTTGAGATTGTCGGTGCCGTTAATGTTGCGGGAAAAGAAGCTGAGCAGTGGCCTGCTCTTACCGAGGAAGCTGCAGTCGCTATGGACCCTCAGGTTATCCTTACTGCTGACATGTACACAGATGATGTTATCAATGTGCTTCTTACAATGAAGGGCTGGGAGAACGTTTCTGCAATTAAAGACAAGGCAGTTTATCAGATCGACAACGATACCGTTAACCGCCCCAATCAGCATGTTATCAGCGCTATGATTGAAATGGGAAAAGACATTTATCCCGATTATTATAAAGATGTTGTAGATCCTTTTGCGGGGGACAAGGCAGACGCTGCAAGCGATGCAAGCACGGTGGATGCTGCAAGCGATGCGTCATCTGAAGAAGATGCAGAGGAGAAACCTGCGGCTTGATCAGCCGATTGCACTTATTAATGAACGGGTGATTTATGAGAAAAAAGATTGCTGCGGTCGTTGTTCTTTCGTTTGCGATACTCTTTCTTTGCATAGGAATAGGAAGCGTATTCGTATCTCCGTTGGAAGGACTGCAAATCGTAATGAATAAAATATTTTCCGTTTCGCTTCCCGAGAGCGTGACTCCGACAAATGTCTCAATCTTTTGGGATATTCGTATGCCGAGAGCGCTTACGGCATTTCTTGTCGGCGCGGCTCTCTCTGTGAGCGGTGCGATCATGCAGGCTCTTTTGCAGAATCCGCTTGCGTCGTCTTATACGATGGGTGTGTCCGCAGGAGCCTCTCTTGGCGCGGCTTTTGTTATCATAACGGGAATAACCGGAACGATATTCGGAATGTTCCTTCTTCCCGTGTGCGGCTTTGCGTCAGGTCTTTTGACTGTGCTTCTTGTACTTGCGTTCTCGCTTAAGATAGACAGGAACATGCACAACCATACGATAATCCTGTTCGGAATGGTATTTTCTCTTTTTGTAAATGCGATCCTCACTCTTGTAAGTACGCTTAACGGCGAACATATGCAAAGGCTTGTTCTGTGGCAGCTCGGAACCTTCTCGGGACGCAGATGGATTCATGTGCTGATCCTTTTAATCTGCCTCGTGCTTGGAATGATCGGAACGGCTTTGTATCACAGAGAACTCGATATCATGAGCTTTGGACAGGAACAGGCGATGAGCATGGGCGTTGATGTCGGTAAGTCCAAGATCGCATTGCTTCTTTTATCATCTTTTTTGACCGGAGCGGCCGTGTGCTTTTCGGGAATCATCGGTTTTGTGGACCTCACGGTTCCGCATATAGTAAGAAGGATTTTCGGGGCAAAGCATGCACTTGTCATACCGATGTCGCTGCTTCTCGGAGGTGCATTTATGGCACTTTCGGATATGGTCGCACGAACTCTCTTGGCGCCCAGGGAAATCCCTGTCGGCGCGGTTACGGCACTTGTCGGAGCACCCTTCTTTGTTTGGGTTTATTTTCACGATAGGAAACAGTAATTATGGAACAGAAGATATTTGAATGCAGTGAGCTTTCCTGCGGATACGGCAGGAGACCTTCGGACAATTCCATAATCAAAAAGATCGGCTTTGATATAAACGAGGGCGAAAGTATAGCAATTCTCGGCCCCAACGGCTGCGGTAAGACGACGCTTCTTAGAGCGCTCGGCGGAATTATTCCATACGAAGGCAGCGCTTGCATAGAAGGGCGCGAGATCCGCGATATGAAGAGAAAAGAGCTGGCGTCTTACGTTTCGTCAATGACGCAGCTTTCGGGCGTGTATTTTTCATATACCGTAAAAGAGACTGTGATGCAGGGAAGGTATCTGTACTGCAAAAATATCTTCGGAACGTATGATAAAAGAGATATCGAAGTTGTCGATGAATGTCTTGCAAGCACAGGGCTTGAGAAGTTAGCGGACAAGCAGATAGGTGAACTTTCGGGAGGACAGCTTCAGAGAGTTTTCCTTGCAAGAACACTTGCGCAGGAGACACCGATACTTCTTCTCGATGAGCCCACCAATCACCTTGATCTTAAATACCAGGCGGAGCTACTCGATTTTCTAAACGTTTGGAAAGAAAAAGAGACCGTGATGTCTGACGGAAGACGTGTTCGCAACACCTTGATCGGAGTATATCATGATATCAATATGGCACTTATGGTTGCGGAGAAATTTCTTTTGATCAAAGACGGGGAAATATTGTGTTTTGGGGATAAAAAAGAGGCCCTTTCGGGAGAAAATCTAAAGACCTTATATGGACTCGACGTAGAGTATTATATGAGTGAAAGAGCAAAACTATGGAGGAAAGAGGAATAGAATATGAAAAAACGAAATATTTTTGGCCTTTTATTTGGGCTTACGTTTATGCTTACGGCATGTAACGGTGAGACTGAGATAAACAATACTGCCGCGGTTGACAATTCTGTAGCAGAGAATACTGCGGAGAATGCATCCGGTGCAGCAAGCAGTATTTTTGTTGAAGACAGTGCTTCCAATGCGTCGACTGAAGAAAAAGCGGAAGCTAAAGATATTCAATACGATCGTACATATCTGGAAAACGTGGACGGAGAATATGTCTACAAGCTTACGGATAAGAGCATTATTGAAAAGTATGATGAACTTTACGCGGATGCATTTGCGGATGTTGTAAAAACTCAAGAGGAAGAAGCTGCTTGGCTTGATCAGAGTGTTTATTCGGATCAAACTGTGGCTACAAGCAATCTTTTATATCAGGATACTAATGAGAGTCGGATGATAGAAACCGGATCAAGCTTTGAAATGGACTATGGTTTTGATCTTCTAAACGTGGGATATACATATGTGGACCTGAACAGTGACGGTGTTTATGAGCTGATATTCGGTGTGCTTCATGATAAATATCAGGATAATGAACCGCAGCTAGTCTTTGAACGTGCCTACGCTTTGGTAGACGGTAAGCCGAAAAAAATCTGTGAGGGCGGAAGCAGGAGTAATTACTGGCTTGGAAATGATGGATACATTTATTATTATGGTAGCAGCGGAGCTGTCTATAGCGGAGTTTGGAGAATACATATAGATAATGTTTCTGCACCGAGCACATATGATGGTGAGTTGGGAGCTAATCAAAGCAAATTTGTAGAAGATGAGTTTTTGGGTTGCTGGGGTAATTTGGTACATATAACCGAACCAATCACAGATATAGATGAATTGGCTTTTTTACCTGAATATCAGATATCCGAAGATGAGTTCAATGCATTATCTCAAGAATGGGAAAGCAGACAAGTTAAGATAGAATGGATTCCTTTTGGTGAATACCAAAAAAAGCATTAATGTAGCGGAAAAGCCCGAGCACTTTTTATAAGTGCCCGGGCTTTTTATTGTGATCATGGTAGTTTAAATTGTCTTTATAAACTGTGAGATAAAGTACAGGGCTGCGCCTGCTGCGATGTTCTCGCGTTTGTAGGAGCAGAGCTTGATGAAATCGGCGTTTGTATCAAAGGTGCTGATCTTGAGAGCTCTTTTCTTTATCTCGTCAAGATAGGGCTCAAGATAAGCTCCGACGTAACCGCCGAGGATAATGTCACAGTCCAATATCGCGCGGACATTGACTACGGTCTGTGCTGTGTAATCCAAGTACTGTTGCCACTCATCCAATATCTTTTCATCTGTGGTGGTCTCAAGGTCCTTGAAGTATCCCTCGAGATCGTCCTGTGAAAGATTGGTTGCCGCAAGATAAGGATCTACGCATCCGTTCTGTCCGCAGTAACACTTTCTTCCGTGAGGAACGAGGGTTATATGGCCGACCTCTGCTGAACGGAAGTTGTCTCCCGAGTAGACCTGACCGTTGATTATCATGGCACCGCCGACGTTGTTACTTAGCATTATATAAAATGCATTCACCATGTCTTTGTTGATCCATTTTTCCGCAAAGCAAGAGGCTTTCGCGTCATTGAACATAACTATGTCCATGTCTATGTATTTGCGGAACATATCGTAGATGTCTTCTCTGATATCCATGATACCGCTGTAAAATACTGTCTTGTTATCTGATTGAACAAGAGCGGGGATACCGATTCCGACTCCCAAAATCTTTTTGTTGTCGATCTTGCTATCCTTGATGAATTTCTTAAGGAGATTGGCTACTTCCTTGAAGTATGAATCCTTGTATTCAAAAATCAGATAGTTACGGCTAAAAGAGATTATGTTGCCGTTAAGGTCGACTACAACGCAAGAGACGTGGTGTTTGGTTATATCAAGTCCCAGTGCGACTTTGGCGTCGGCACAGAGTGAATATGTTGTAGCTCTTCTTCCACCGGTCTGACCTCTTGATCCACTGACCGATATCAGTCCGAGTTCCGACAGATAATCAATGTTCTTGTTTACTGTCGGGAGGGTTAAATTCAGCGCAGAAGCCAGATCTTGCTTGGTTGCTTCCGGATGGTCTAAAAAATAGGAATAGATATTAGATGTGTTGAATTTCCTTAAGTTAAAATCAAAACTTTCCATTTTTATAATCGTCCAATCTGGTTGTGTGTGAAGCCCTATTCGGGCACTACATTTATATGATACCTTATTTGAAAACTTTTTGCATCTTGTTTTATAAAGTGACTTACAATTATCCCCCAATTATCTCTTGCATGTCGCTCCATGTGCAGTCCAGCGCCTCGATGACTTTTTTGTATAAAAGATATTTCTTTTCATAGTCGTCATGAGCCCATGCTCTCGGAAGAACCGGCTCACTCATGCGGCACATGTGATCTGCTGCGTCCGTGACACTCATGTAGTCGCCAACCGCGGTGGCAACAGCAATAGCACAGCCAAGAGCTCCGGTCTCGTCAACATCGACTGTCTCTACGGGAAGATTCATAACATCCGCAAACATCTGTGTCCAAGCTTTGGACTTGGCAACGCCGCCCGCGAGACGGATCACTGCTTCCTTGGAATCTCTGGTGTTCATGAGTCTGTCAAGGTGCCATCTATGTGAATAAACAATACCTTCATATACGGCGCGCAGCATATGGTGTCTTGTGTGAGATGCGTCGAGTCCTACAAACGCTGCGCGCGCAAGAGGGTTAACATTGCTTGCGGTAAGGAAAGGCAGGAACACCGGAACAAAGTCTTTAGGTTCAAATTCTTCGCACCATTCATTCATGATCTCATAGATGCTGCGTCCGTTTTTCTTTGCTTCCTCTTTTAGCTCGGGAAGAAGCTGACGGATGAACCACTCGTTGTTTCCTGCGGAAGTGGGGCTTGATTCCTCGATAAGATAATAGCTGGGAAGACAGAAGATTGAATTCATCTGTACGCTGCCGTCGAGAACGGCTGTCTTACGAGGATATTCATTTATGCTCCAAGTGCCTGCGATCATGCAGATATTTTTGTCGTCTGTTACGTTGACTGCGAGTGCACAGGCGTTTATATCGAACATTCCTCCGATGACGGGCGCGCCTTCTTTTAATCCTGTCGCTTCAGCGGCTTCTTTGGTGATGTGTCCCGCGATATCTGTTGAGAGGCAGATGGGAGGAAGTGCGTCCCAGAGCTTTTCGATGCCGAATAGTTTCAATAATTCTTTGTCAAAAGAAGCGGTGTGAAGATTCATAAGTCCTGTGCCTGAGTAATCCGTGATCTCGGCTCTTGCTTCACTTGTTAATCTGAAACGAACGTAGTCCTTACATTCAAATATCCACTCGATGTTGTCCATGTTTTCAGGTTCGTTGTCACGGATCCATGCAAGAAGACATACCGGCTGACATGCCATGATGTGCTGGCAGGAGAGCTCAAAAGCTTTTTCTTCCGTTCCGTCTTTTTTCCAATCGGAATAGTATTTCCATGCGCGGTTGTCGGATGAGATGATACCTCTTCTTACGGGATGTCCGTCTTTTCCCCAGAGATAAAGACCTTTTCCGTGACCGCAAAGTCCGATTCCTGCAATGTCTGCGGGATCTATATTATTCTTTCTTATAAGCTCGCGGATAACGGTGCAGTTATCGTCCCACATCTGATCCATATCGCGTTCTACAAAATCGGGAGCCGGCGTAATTGCCGCGGTTGCGATTGATTCTACCGCAACCTGTTTTCCCTCTTTTGTAAAAAGAGCTGCCTTTGTATTTGTTCCTCCGTTATCTAACCCCAGATAATATCTCATTGTTTTCGGTTACTCCTTTCCGGTATTGTTCTTCTATATATTTCTTGGCGTTTGTGATGTATTCTTTATAATCCATGCCTTCCCGGTACCACATTTCCATCATGTACGGTCCGGAATAGCCCAAGTTTTCCAAGATATTAAGTTCTTTTGCAAAATCCACGCAGCCTTCTCCGAAGGTCACGCACTTGAATTTTCCTTCAAAGGTCGGAGTTACAGCCAAAGTATCTTTTAAATGAACTCCGACAATTTCATGGATTCCGAGCTCGAGTTCATGTTTTACATCGTTTCCCCAAGCCGTGAGATTTCCGAGGTCCGGATATACCGTAAACCAGGGGGATGGGATCTCATCTTTATATCTTTTGTAACGTGTGATGCTGCTCATAAGCTCCGTGTCCATGATCTCCATCGCAAGCATTACCTGATATTTCTCAGCAGTCCTTGCTGCGGATTGCAAGCCTTCCAAAAAGAGCTGTAAGCTTTCGGGAGTCGATTGTTCATAGTAAACATCGTAGCCCGCTAGCTGGATCACTCGGATTCCGAATTCTCTGCAAAAGAGAATTGCTTTATCCATAAGTTCATGTGCTTTTTCTCTTATAATGTGATCGGCGCTTCCGTACGGGAAACGGCGATGACAGCTAAGACACATGGAAGGTATGGGAACGCCGGTCTTTTGGATCGCGGCGTGAAGCTTTTCTTTTTCTTTTTCGGTCCAATCCAGTCTGTTTATTCTTTCATCTTTTTCGTCAATGGATATTTCAACATAGTCATATCCGAGGTCCTTTGCGGTCTGCAGGCGCTGTTCCCAATCCATTTCGGGCGGAAGTGCCTTTTCATACAAACCGAGTAAGTGATTGCCCAACATGGTAGTCTTTCCTCCTTACCTGATCAGCTTGAATATAATAATTTGATTTTTAACTCATTATATAAAATGCATTTATATAACGACTTTAATTTAACACAGATTTATTTCAAAATGCAATCCAAGATTAAAGGCAAAAGATATGAAAAGAAATTGCAGTTTTTGTATATTTTTGCTAAAAACACAAAAAGCGAAAACTTTTTTGATGTTTAAAGTTGACAAACGAAAATCCGAGTTGTATATTCGGTTTAGAAATTCGTTATAGAAAACGGTTTTACAAAACTGGAAAATGTGCACACGTTCCATAACTGCGATTTCTACATAAGACAACAGAATAGGAGGGAATTATAAAATGGCAGTTAGAGGAAGTATTCCAAAGACTATGAAAGCTTTGGTTGCTTACAGCAAGGATGACTACAGATTAGAACTTGCCTATCCGACTCCCGAGTGCGGACCGGACGATATCATAATAAAAACTGAGGCGTGCGGTATCTGTGCAGGTGATTTAAAATGTAAGCATGGGGCAGCGATGTTCTGGGGAGATGATGTTCAACCTTCTTGGGTAAAACCCCCTTTCATTCCCGGACATGAGTTCTACGGAACCATTGTTCAGATGGGTGAGAATGTTGAAGGATATGAACTTGGTGAAAAGATCACAGCGGATCAGATCGTTCCTTGCGGAAAATGTAAGTTCTGCAAAGACGGACATTATTGGATGTGTCAGCCACATGACATGTACGGTTTCATGTCATATACCAACGGCGGTATGGCAGAGTATGTAAGATACGGAAAGACATCTGTTATTTCCAAGCTTCCGAAGGATATGCCTTTGGAGCAGGCAGCGCTTGTTGAACCTTATGGTTGCTCCAAGCATGCGGTAGACAGAGCAGAGATTACCAATGAAGACGTTGTTGTTATTTCAGGCGCAGGAACACTCGGACTTGGAATGATCACATACGCAAGGATGAAGAATCCCAAGAAGCTTATCGTTCTCGACATGCAGGAGAACCGCTTGGAGATGGCAAAGAAATTCGGCGCTGACCTGGTATTTAATCCCGGTAAGTGTGATATAGATAAAGAGATCAAGGCTATTACAGACGGCTACGGATGTGACATCTATATAGAGGCAACAGGAAATCCGGCCAGCGTAATCCAGGGTCTTACTATAATAAGAAAACTCGGAACATTTGTTGAGTTCTCCGTATTTGGCAAAGAGACCACAGTTGACTGGTCTATCATCGGAGACAGAAAAGAGCTTGATATCAGAGGAGCACACCTTAGCCCTTACGCATATCCTTTTGTAATTGAAAACATGATGAACGGCAACTTAAAGACAGAAGGAGTAATCACGACAATCCTTCCCATTGACGAATGGGAGAAGGGATTCGATCTTGCTTCGGGACGCGAAGGGGATCTCAAGGTTGTACTTACCTTTGATTAAAATAAGCATGCGACAATGAAATAAAGAACAAACGACAAAATGCTAAAAGAAAAAAGATAAGGAGAGACAGTATGAGAAAGTTAATGTCACTTGTATTGGCAGCTACTATGGTAGCAGCAACGCTCACTGGCTGTGGGGTAGACTCACCTCAGACAGCTCCAACACCCGAATCTGACGGACAGCAAGCGGCACCTGCAACGGATTCCGCTACCCCCGAAGCAGCAGCGGAAGAGTTCGACTGGAAGAAGTTTGACGGAGAAGAGATCACCGTTCTTTTCAGTGAACATACTTATGCAGATGCTGTTGAAGAAAAACTGGATGAGTTTACAGAGAAAACAGGTATCAAGGTTAATTATTCTTCAATGCCCGAAGGAAACTACTTTGAGAAACTTAATGTTGAACTTAGCAGCCATTCAGGATCTATCGACGTTTTCATGACAGGTGCTTACCAGTCATGGGAATATGCTACAGCCGGAAATCTTGAACCTCTTGAGAAATACATTGGCACTACACTTACCAGCCCTGACTGGGATTACGATGATTTCATTCCTGCGGTTATCGATGCTCTTAAGTGGGATCTCGTTCCCGGACATGCTGTAGGCTCCGGCTTCCAGTGGGCTCTTCCTATGGGATGGGAAGTAAATATCCTTACTTATAATAAGAGAATTCTTAATGAGAAGGGTATTGAGCCTCCCAAGACAGCCGAGCAGCTTCTTGATGCCGCTAAGGCTCTTAAAGAGTTCGACGGCAGCGGTTCTTACGGACTTGCAGTTCGTGGTCTTCCCGACTGGGGAACAATCCATCCCGCATACATGTCAATGTATTCAACATGGGGTGCTAAGGACTTTGAAATTGAGAACGGCAAGCTTGTAAGTAAAGTAAATTCTCCTGAAGCAGTTGCAATGACTGAGTACTGGGTTGACCTTGTAAAGAACGGTAGTGCACCTCAGTGGGCAACATACGGATGGGAAATGTGCGGAGCTGACCTTGGAGCAGGAAAAGCTGCTATGATGTGGGATGCAGACAGAGGTGGTTACACTCAGAATACACCCGGATCATCTAACGAGGCCGGAAACATGGCATTTGGTATGGTTCCTTATCCCGAATCTGCAGGCAAGACAGAGGCAGATATGAAGTCTAACCTTTGGGTATGGTCAATGGCTATGAACGCTGATTCAACCAAGAAGGAAGCTGCATGGTACTTCATGCAGTACTTCACAAGTCCTGAGTTTATGCTTTGGTCAGGCGTTGAGAAGGCTTGCACAGATACCCCTCGTACTTCTGTACTTAACAGCGATGCTTACAAGCAGTCTGTTGCAGGTGCTGAAGGATACTACGAGGCCTTCTCCACAATATCTAAGAATGCAAGTATCTTCTTCACAGCTCAGCCATACTTCACAGAGACAACAACTGAGTGGGCTAAGACCCTCCAGGATCTTGTAACGACAGATAAGTATTCTTCCGTTCAAGAAGCTATGGATCAGCTAAAGGTTACGATGGATGAACTTGTTTCCGATCTTGAAGTAGAGTAATCTGAAAAAGAAGTAAAAAACTAACACAAAACGCACGGGGGAGGCAATTTTCCCCCGTGATGTTTTGAATAATGTATGAGGTGTAGACATGACCGCAAAGAACAAGAGCAACGGTAAATCCGAACTGAACAAAGTGCCGTTTTCGACACGTTTAAGACCCTATTTGATCGTTGCACCTTCACTCATCATTACAATCGGAATCATGGTTCCCTTTGCAATGGCAATTTGGTATTCACTTACTAATTATTCTTTTAAACTTCCCACTCACAAATTCATAGGTATAAGCAACTGGGTAAGCATGTTGGGAGACCCTGCGTTCTGGGGAGCAGTAAAAATTTCATTAATGTACGGTGTCATTTCCACGGTATTGGAAATGCTTATAGGTCTTGGAGTCGCTATTTTACTTAATAATTTGAATAATGGGCTTTCAAAAGTACTTCGAGTTCTGCTTGTTTTTCCGCTTATGATCGCACCCGTTACGGCGACGATCGTATGGCAGCTTATGCTGAACAGTTCGGTAGGTATTGTTGAAAAGCTTTTGAATATATTCGGCGTATACAACTTCCCTTGGGCTGCAGCACCGGGAACGGCTATGCTGACGGTAATTATTATAGACGTATGGATCAATACCGCATTTATTATCTTGCTGGTTCTGGCAGGACTTCAGTCACTTCCGAAGTCACCTTTCGAATCGGCACTTATAGACGGAGGAAGCGCATGGTTTAACTTTACAAACCTCACACTTCCGATGCTTAAGCCAAGTCTTTACATTGCACTTTTGTTCCGCTTCATGGCGGCACTTCAGGAATATGCGATAATCTTTGCGCTTACAAAGGGAGGCCCGGGAAACGCGCTGATGTCTCTTTCACTTACCGCATATCAGAAAGGCTTCAAATTCCAGAAGTTTGGTGCGGCAATACCGTTTATTCTGGTTCTTTGGCTTATTATCAACATTGCCGCAAAACGTATCGTAAACTTACAGCGTACTGCACAGAAGCAGGCCGCAGGTCTGGAAGAGTAAAGGAGGAGCAAGATGAAGACAGGAAAACAGAGAGCACTATATGTGCTTCAAAACTTCTTACTTATCGTATATGCGATATTTGCGCTCTTCCCTCTTATTTGGATGGTGCTTATAACTTTTAAGTCAGATACGGAAGTATTTACAACAACATTTTTGTTCCACCCCACACTTGCAAACTATCAGGAAGTACTTCTTCGTTCCAACTACGCAAGATACATCCTTGACAGCGTTATAGTATCGGGCGGTGCGGTTTTGGTATCGGTGCTCGTAGGTGTCCCTGCGGCATATGCGCTTGCAAGATACAATTTCCCGAGAAAAGAAGAATTGGCATTCCAGATTCTTTCTTATAAATTTGCACCCGAAATATTGGTTGTTCTGCCACTTTTCATGATCTACCAAAAAATCGGTCTTTATGACAGCTATGTGGGCCTTATATGGGTTTACCAGCTAATATCACTTCCTCTTTTGATATGGGTTGTCCGCGGATATTTCGAGGACATCTCGGTAGAGATTGAATATGCGGCTCAGGTCGACGGTTACAGCTGGTACCAGATCTTTTTCAAGATGCTGATTCCTCTGATCAAGCCCGGTTTGGTTTCGTCAGCGCTCCTCGCCTTTATATTTGCTTGGAATTCCTTCACTTTCCCGCTCATTCTTTCAAGCAACAAGGTGTACCCTGTAACCGTTGCGATCATGAAATACTTAGGTACCGACAGTGCTCACTATGGACAGCTTGCGGTTGCTTCAACAGTATCGGCTCTGCCTGCTGTGATCTTTGCACTTTGCATTCAGAAGCATCTCGTTCGTGGACTCAGCTTTGGTGCCGTTAAAGGTTAAGGAGGACTTATGGCAAGAATACAACTTGAGAATGTCAAGAAGGCCTTCGGCAAAGTTCAGGCACTTGATGGAATCACAATTGACGTTAAAGATAAAGAGTTTTTTGTATTGTTCGGACCTGCCGGCGCAGGAAAGACAACTATTTTGAATTGTATCGCGGGAATAGCAATGCCGGATGAAGGCGTTGTTAAGTTTGGCGATGAAGTAATGAATCTTACGGATCCCGCACACCGCAATGTTGCGATGGTTTTTGAAAACTATGCGCTTTATCCGCAGATGACCGTATATGACAACATGGCATCGGCTCTTAGAAGTAAGCTTTACAAGACAAGCGAAGAAGAGATCGCTGAAAGAGTTAAAAATGCAGCCAAGATAATGAAGATGGAAAATCTTCTTGAGAGACTTCCGAGCCAGCTTTCAAACGGACAGAAGCAGAGAGTGGCAATGGGACGAGCTCTTGTTCGTACTCCCAACGTATTCCTTATGGATGAGCCTTTGGCGCACCTCGATGCCAAGCTTCGTAACTCAATGCGTACAGAGCTTAAAGAGATGCAGGCAAACCTGGGATCGACATGTATCTATGTAACACATGACTTTATGGAAGCAATGGCGCTTGGCGACCGTATCGCCATTATCAATAAAGGACAGATCGTTCAGATAGGTACAGGTGATGAGATCTACTACATGCCTTGCAATGAGTTCACCGCGCAGCTTATGGGCGAGCCTCAGATAAATATCTTTGGAGCAACTATAGCTGCAACCAATGACGGCTTTGATGCCAAGGTGAATGTATGCGGCGAAGAGGTTACTCTTGAGCTTCCGAAGGATGAAAGAGTTTATTCCATGATAAAAGAGCAGGGTATTATCCGCTGCGATATCGGAATACGTCCACAGAATGTCAAATACTCTTTTGAACCTAAGGAAGGTTATTTCAGAAGCACAGTATACAGCTACGAAAGTATCGGAAATAAGTCCGTTATCGTTGCGGAGTGCGGAGATTATCAGCTGCGCATGATAGCGCCCAACGGTCTGAATGTTCAGATTGACAGTGACGTTTATATTAAACTCGAAATGGATCATATAATCCTCTTTGACTTTGAGAGCAAAGAATATATAGTTCGTTACGATGAGGCAAGCTTTATTGCACTCGCTGCATCAAAGGAGGAAGAATAATGGCCGGATTAACACTTAATCATCTTTATAAAAGATATGATAATTCAGGTAAAAAGAAAAAGATCAAGAACGATTTTGCGGTAAAAGACTTAAACCTTGTTTGTGAACAGGGCGAATTTGTCGCATTACTCGGTCCTTCCGGATGCGGAAAAACAACAACTCTGCGAATGATCGCAGGACTTGAGGAGATTACTGACGGAGAAATCTATATCGGAGACAGACTTGTAAACAAGCTTCACCCCAAGGACAGAAATATCGGACTTGCATTTGAAGATTACGCGATGTATCCGCCTCTTAACGTATACGGAAACGTTGCGTTCAACATGAGAGCAAAAGGCGTTCCGAAGGATGAGATAGACAAAAAGGTTCGCGAGATCGCTCCTCTCATGCAGATAGACGACCTTCTTGATAAGATGCCCGTTAAACTTTCGGGTGGACAGAAGCAGCGTGTTAATATCGCAAGAGCCATCATCAGAGAGCCTGAGCTTCTTCTTATGGACGAGCCTTTATCTCACCTTGACGGTAAGGCACGTCAGGCAATGCGTACCGAGATCAAGCGTCTTATCAATAAGATCAAATGTACAACGGTTTACGTTACACACGATCAGCTTGAGGCTATGTCACTTGCGGATAAGATCGCCATCATCAACTTCGGTGTGCTTCAGCAGTTTGGAACACCTACGGAAGTTTATGACGATCCCGCCAATGAGTTTGTTGCATCCTTCATCGGTGAGCCTCCAATGAATATTTTGGAGACTACGATCATTAATAAAGACGGAACTTTCTTCTTTACATTCGAGGATTCCAATCTTCAGATCGCAGTGCCGAAGAGATACTACAGTGTTGTAAGTGACGGCTTCTGCTGCAAGATGGGCGTTCGTCCTATGGACGTTCTTATCGGCGGACCCGATTCACAGGGAACTTCCGAAGAGATCGCTACTTTTGAGAATCTCGGAGATGAGAGAAGAATAGGTGTCCGCGTAGGTGACGTGCTCATGATGCTTATCACGGAAGATGAGAAGCGCTACAAGAGAGGCGACGTTATAAAGCTCGAAGTTCGCGAAGAAAAGACACACCTTTTCGATATCGAGACCGGTGATCGTATTAGAGAAAAGAACTGATAGGGAGGAATTGTGATGAATATAATCTTAAGCGTAGCTTCTATAGTATTACTTTTGCTCCTTGCTTGGCAGATCTGGGGCTCTGTATGGAATATCATCGCTATCGTACACAGCTTGTTCAAGGAATAATATGGAGTTATTATTTTAGAAAAAAAGAACAAGCGGAGATATCAGATGTTAATTGAGAAAATTATTGAAGTTGCAAAAGATGCGGGAAATATAATGGTCAGTGCGAAACGTCCCAAGGTTATGGAAAAAGAGGGGCACGCCAATTTTTGCACCGAGACTGATGAGAAGATTCAGGCTTTTTTGATAGAAAGACTTAAGGAAGTCCTTCCCGAAGCGGCGTTTCTCGGAGAAGAGGACGGACAGGATGTCTTTTCGGAAAAAATGAGCAGCGGATATTGTTTTGTTCTCGACCCTATCGACGGAACAAGTAATTTTATTTTTGAATACAGACCTTCTGTGGTTTCGATAGGTCTTTTAAAAGACGGGAAACCATATATGGCTGTAGTTTATAACCCTTACGATGAAATGCTTTTTTCCTCTGTTATTGGACAGGGCGCGTACATGAATGGTGAAAAGATCATGTCCTCCAATGCGCCCCTGTCCGACTCCCTGGCGGTATTCGGAACGGCTCCGTATTACACTGAGCTTAGGGACAAGTCGTTTGAGATGGCAAAAGAGCTACTTCCTAAATGCGTAGACCTCAGAAGATCCGGTACGGCTGCATGGGATATGTGCTGTACGGCGCTTGGAAGAACGAGCTTATATTTTGAACTTAAGATCCAGCTCTGGGACTACGCCGCAGCTGCGCTTATCGCATCGGAAGCAGGCTGCAAGGTTACGGATATAGACGGAAATCCGCTTTCCTACAGGGGCGCAACTTCATGCCTTTGTATGGCGAGGGGAGTTACGGAAAATCCGTTTAAGTAATCATATAAAAAATCTTTGGTGATTTTTTACATTGATTTTTTTTAAGCAAAAGTGTATGTTATATGTGTCCATACAACTGGCGGATAAGTGGGTAACCACGAGGGAGTATGGAGAATAATAATGAATGTCGACCGCCTGGGCAACCGCTTTTTGTGGTTTCCCAGGCGGTATTTTTGTGCAGAGCACTTAGCGAGGTATTGTCGAGCTTAGTGCGAGCCACACATGTTCACTTAACGAGGTTTTTTCGAGTTTAGTGAAGCATGTGATTCATTTAAATGGAGGACAGATATGGTTAATTTACAACAAGAAATCTCACGCACCACTTACCCCGGAAGAGGCATCGTTATCGGCCTTACAGCTGACGGCAAAAAGGCAGCATGCGCTTACTTCATCATGGGAAGAAGTGAAAACTCAAGAAACAGAGTATTTGTAGAAGACGGTGAAGGTATCCGCACTCAGGCATTCGATCCTTCCAAGATGGAAGATCCCAGCCTTATCATCTACGCACCCGTAAGAGTTCTCGGTAACTCAACTATCGTTACCAACGGCGATCAGACAGATACAGTTTACGATCTTATGAAAGAGGGCAAGACTTTTGAGCAGGCTCTTCGCACAAGAGAGTTCGAGCCCGACGCTCCCAACTACACACCTCGTATTTCCGGCATCATGAACGTAGAAAACGGCAAATATGATTTTGCAATGTCAATTCTTAAGAGCAACAACGGAGATCCTTCTTCTTGCCATAGATTTACATTTGCTTACGAAAATCCCAAGGCAGGCGAAGGCTATTTTATCCATACATATATGAAGGACGGAAATCCTCTTCCCAGCTATGAGGGTGAGCCTACACTCGTTAATATCGAGGGAGATATCGATACATTCACAAATAATGTATGGAACGCACTCAACGAGGACAATAAGGTTTCATTGTTCACAAGATTCATTGACATCGAGACAGGTAAGTACGAGTCAAGGATCATCAACAAGAATAAATAATTATTTGTAGGATAATAGGAGAAAACGGTATGAACGAAATAGAACTTAAATACGGCTGTAACCCCAACCAGAAGCCTTCCAGAGTATATATGGAGGACGGAAGCGACCTTCCCATCAAGGTACTTAACGGAAGACCCGGATACATCAACCTTCTCGATGCCCTCAACGGATGGCAGCTTGTTTCAGAGCTTAAGAAAGCTACAGGACTTCCCGCAGCTACATCTTTCAAGCACGTATCACCCGCAGGTGCTGCTGTAGGAACACCCCTTTCCGATATTGAGAAAAAGATCTATTGGGTAGAGGATCTCGGTGAGCTTTCACCTCTTGCAAACGCTTATGCAAGAGCACGTGGCGCCGACAGAATGTCATCATTCGGAGATTTCATCTCACTTTCGGATGTCTGCGACCTTGATACTGCAAACCTTGTAAAAAGAGAAGTTTCAGACGGAATCATCGCTCCCGGCTACACAGATGAGGCCCTTGCGGTTCTTAAGGCTAAGAAGGGCGGTAACTACGCTGTTATCGAGATTGATGAGAACTATGTTCCCGCTGCTATCGAGAAGAAGCAGGTATTTGGCGTAACTTTCGAGCAGGGACACAACTTCATTGAGATCGGTGAGGACATGCTAACAAACATCGTTACAGACAACAAGGAGCTTCCTGAGTCAGCTAAGATAGACCTTATCATTGCACTTATCACACTTAAATATACACAGTCCAATTCTGTTTGCTACGTTAAGGGCGGACAGGCTATCGGTATCGGAGCAGGACAGCAGTCAAGAATCCACTGCACAAGACTTGCAGGTTCCAAGGCTGACAACTGGTTCCTTCGTCAGGCACCTCAGGTTCTTAATCTTCCTTTCCTTGATACCATCAAGAGACCCGACAGAGACAATGCCATCGATCTTTATATCGGTGCTGATTACATGGATGTTCTTGCAGACGGCAAGTGGCAGAATATCTTCAAAGAAAAGCCTGAAGTATTTACAGAAGAGGAAAAGAGAGCATGGCTTGATAAGAACACAGATGTTGCTCTTGGTTCAGACGCATTCTTCCCCTTCGGAGACAATGTTGAGAGAGCATTTAAGAGCGGCGTAAAGTACATCGCTCAGCCCGGCGGATCTGTTCGTGATGACAACGTAATCGAGGCAGCAAACAGCCACGATATGGTCATGGCATTCACAGGACTTCGTTTGTTCCACCACTGATTATGTCATCTTTAGAAGATTTAATAAGATAAAAAGACCTCAGATTTTTTTATCCAATGTCATTAAGTTAAGAGGGACTTTAAAAGATCTCTGCATCAAAAATGATGCAGGGGTCTTTTTTTGTATCGGCGATACAAATAAACCACCTGCTATGCAGGTGTGTCCCCAGAAAGCTTTAGCTTCAAGTAAAAAACCCCCAAGGTATATAATGAAGTGCAGGTTCGCCAACCGCACAAAATAATACCTAGGAGGTATCCATAGATGGATAAAAACAGTTTAGCACATACAACATGGGAGTGTAAGTATCATATAGTATTTGCTCCCAAGTTTCGTAGAAAAGTAGTATACGGAAAAATAAGAGCAGATATAGGGCATATACTAAGTGAGTTATGCAAGCGGAAGGGAATAGAGATAATTGAAGCCGAAGCATGCCCGGATCACATTCATATGTTT